>NZ_JAZHRV010000001.1:7790086-8102604 GCF_036924595.1 Bradyrhizobium algeriense
TTGGCGAGGCCATGACCGCCAAGATGATGTCCTGGCGGCGTGCACATGAGGCTAGGTTTCGATACGACCCGGCACCCAGCCCATCTGATGCACAGGCGGAGAACGCCGTTCGGTCAGCCTGGGCCGTCAAGCGAGCCGATCTGCAATCCAAGATAAATTCAGGCCTCGCTGCCCTTCAGTCAGGCCCACAGCGCGTCGCGATACGCGCCCAGACAGTCGATCAGCCGCTCATGGCCGCTCTTGGTGAGCGCTCGAAGGCCGCTCATAACCTTCAGCTGCTCGGCGTGCCTGTTCCATTCTCCGCGCCCGTCACAATAACTCGAAAGGCGACGGCAACCCCGGCGGCGCCGCCTTCGACACCCGCGACTGCAACAACATCTCAAGGAGTGCCGAACTGTCCACGGTGTGGCTCACCGATGAGGCGTCGGCTTGCCCGGCGCGGGCGGCAGGCGGGCCGAAGCTTTTGGGGATGTAGCCGTTATCCAGCTTGCACCGGCTCGCGCAACTAGGATTGTCGAGAGCGCTCGTTCGCAGGGCAGCCTAGCGGCCTGCCCGCAACGCCGCGGTGTCGATCCACGCGCCAATGTTTTTGTGACCTTCCTCGGCAACGTAGTCGTAAATGGCCGTGACGTTGGAAAGCGGCACAAGAAAGCCGACCTTTGGCGGGTTCGCCTGCATGTATTTCGGCAGCGGCACGGGTGAGCTGAACTTGCTGTACTTCTCCCACTGCCACTCCCAGGTCGTCTGCCCGTATTGCACGACCTGCCGTAACACGCGCTCATAGAGGAAATAGACGCCCTGCTTGGGGCAGCCGACGGCCATGAAGTCGAGAGGATTATCGCCGTGGACACCGGGCGCCAGGCGCTGATGGTGCCTCAGGCTGTTGATGTGGACCGCGAGCAGGCCCTTCTTGTCGATGACCGACCGTGCGATTTCATACCTGACCCAGGGCCGGCTCCAGGTCTCGCTACCTACGAGGACGCAGACCGCGGAAGCGTGGGCCATGCCGCTACGGATCAGGTTTTTTAGACCTTCCGGGTTCTTGCGCTGGACGGATTCCCATAGGGAGCGATCGAAGAACTGGCGCTTGTCCTCCCGGCCGGGGGCATTGATCTTCCAGGCGTTGCGCACGTTATTGACGCGGAGGATGTCGGCGTAGTGGAAGGAGAAGAACCCCTTCCGCTTGATCGTTGCCGGCGCGTAGATGGGCGCCGGCCTGGCTGGCGCTACCGGTGGAGCAACGAGGTCAAATAGCCTGGGAAGGGGCCTGGAGGGCGTTGCCGGCGGAGCAATCAGGTCGGCAAACGTCGTAGAAGGGGAGAAGGGGTTCTGGGCCAGCGCGTTGGTGGAGGGGGTGGACGGCGCGAACGGCGAGAACAAGCCCGACAGCGCGTTTGGCGGAGGCGAAGACGGCTGTCCAATCATGCCGAGCAACCCCGCCAGAGCGTTTTGCGGTGGTGGCGTCGGGGCAGGTGGAGGATTAAAGAGAGAACCAAATTCAGTGCTGCGCAGCAGCGAGCCAAAAGGCGATTCCGGCTTGGGCAGCGTCGAATTGCCGAGCAGCGCGTTTACCAACGCATTTTTATCATAAGAGTTTGTCATAGACCTGCCTTGCAATGGCTACCGCCGCGACCGCCACGATTGCGAGCGGCAGGTAGAATCCTGCGACCGACCAGCTGAAGAACGCAGACCAGTATGGCGAAACCGGGTTGGCCCTGTTGCCCATGCTGAAGGTCGGCGGCGTGTCCCAGCCTTCCGCGGTAACCGCGTCGAACCTCTCCCGGAATCGGCGCTCCAGCTGGAGATACCGGGCGTCCAGGAATGAGAAGGACAAGATCGGCACCAGCGTCAGCAGCGCCACGATCGGGCGCTGCAGCGTGATGGCGAAGCCTGCTACCGCAACCGAGATGGTGACGCAGTAGTTCTTCAGGGTGGCGCATTGCGACGACATGCGGCCAACCACCGCCTGGATCATCTCCAGGTGTTTCAACCTCAGGTCAGCAATTTTCTCGGGGGACAGCGGCATGCTGCACTTTAGAACAAAGACGGAACCGCGCCAATGCCCGGTTCTGGGCTTATCCAGCGGAATCTAAAGCAAAGGGCCCGGGAGCAAATGCTCTACCGGGCCCTTAAAAAGCTTGCCCCGAAGGTATGCAAGCGCAGGGACCAAACGGGGCGTACCTGTATATAGTAGGGTATGAAGGGGAAAAGTTCAAGGGTTTTCAGGGGGCCATGCCGACATTTGTAGATGCCATTTCGGCTGACCGTCTCAGCACTTACCGGCTATGGGCCGGCCAGGATGATGCTCTCGCCCGCCGACTATACACCTTTAATGTCCAGCTGTCAGAGGCGCTGTACGGGCCCCTACATATGCTCGAGGTGGCGATTCGCAATGTCGCCGATCGCAAACTGAGTGCGGTCTATGGCTTAGACTGGATGGATGACCCCCAGGCCCTGCGCCACCACTACCAGCAGGACTGCGTGGTTAAAGCCCGTGACCAGCTGGCACGCAACCGCAAAGCCGGCACTCACGGCCAGATGGTGGCCGAGCTCAATTTCGGCTTCTGGAGTTCGCTTTTCGGTAGGCACAGCAATCACCTCTGGCAACATTTGCGCCCGATCTTCCAGACCACCGGCATCCAGCGGAAAGACATCGCTCTCCAGCTCGAAAATTTTCGGGCCTTGCGAAACCGCGTCGCCCATTACGAGCCGATCCTGGGGCTTCCGCTGGCCCAGCGGTACGCCGACATCATCACCTTGACCGGTTGGCTGTCTCCCAGCGCCGCCGCGTGGACAAACGGGGCTTCGAAGTGGAACGACCTTTATCCCGGCGTCCCTATTCTCATCGTTGATCCGGCGACAAATTTAACGCGGGTTTCAGATGGGGTCCTGCAATTCCTGCCGGCGATGTGATTCGTCGATTTCCGGATCGTGATGCAAGGCAGAAAGGGACTATCGCAACGGACCCTTCCGCTGTTTCATGAAACAGCGATTCTCGGCGGAGAGGTTTGCCAGTGATTAGATTTTCAATGGGTGGCAAGGCGCTCGATCCCAGCAACCTCAAGGACGCCGTCATGGCATCGGTGTTGGAGAGTGTTCGCGAACATATTCGCGAGAAAGTTGGCAACATCCGCGATCCGGATACAGGGGAATTCCCGACGATCGTTGTTCGTGGCAACAGCCTCGACGATCTGAAAATCCACGTCGAAGGCTCGCCAGCCCTTGTTGCGCTGGTCAACGAGCGGCTGGGGGGCGAATCAATGGCTGAAACCGGCGCGGCACCAGAAAGCCACCCGCGCGTCTTTATCAGTTATACGTCCGACGACATTGACATCGCGCGACGAGTCGCCGAGGCGCTGGAGGGCGCCGGCATCGAAGTGTGGTGGGACAAATGGTGCATTTCGACCGGCGACTGCCTTCGTCAGAAAATCGACGAGGGAATAGCCGGCTGCACGCACTTTTTGGCATTGCTGACGCCGCGTTCGATCAAGAAGCCTTGGGTCAATCAGGAAATGGATGCCGCCCTGGTTCGCAAGCTGAATGACCAATGCCGCTTTCTTCCCGTTCGTCATGACCTTCCAGCGTCCGAACTACCGCCCTTGCTGTCGGGCATTGCCTCCGCGGCGATTACAACCGGTGCCGACATCGCCCAGTTGATCAATGATATTCACGGTGTAACCCGAAAGCCCCCACGCGGACCGGCGCCCGCGGCGGTGCTAACCAGTCAGGCATCACAAACCGGCTACTCGGCGGCTGCCAATACGATTGCTCGCTACTTCGTGAAAAAATCCAAAGACGGCCTATTCGGCGATCCGATCTGCGAAGTCGAGGATCTCGCCAAGGAACTAGGCCTCAGCGTCGAAGACACTGAAGATGCCCTTCATGAGCTTTCGGGCTTTCTACGGATTTCGACTGGCTCCGTCCTGGTCGAAGGGGCGCTTTTCGCTGAATTCGACCGTTACTGGAAAGCTTGGAACACGGCCGATGATGCGCTCCGGTTGGCGGCCGACGTCATGAGCGACCCGAAGTTTCCCGATAACTGCGAAGAAATCGCAAAGCGATATGAATGGGAGCCACGCCGGTTGAACTCGACCACTTATTATTTGCTAGAGCGGTCTCTCATTGTGGACTACCAGGGCATCGGCACCGCGCCGTGGGCCGTTTTTCGAATCGTCGGCAACCAGAACATGCGGCGATTTGTGAAGAGCCGAGCTTGAAAATATTCTGGTCACCGAAAGGGACGACCCTGGCAAGATCGGCGCCCGGAGCGTTGAGGCGGCTCTGCCGCAGGCATGATCAGGCTTGCAGCACTCACGCGCTCGCCCAAACTTCAAGCCGCTGATGCCCGCCACGCACAAGGTGATAGTTGGCTGCCGCCATCACCTCCGCCAATCGCGGCTCCACCCCGTCGGCACCACCGGTAACGCCAGTTCCCGCCATGCCGTTGGCCACGGTGCGGCAGCGGCGGAGACGTACACGTACACGCTTGTGCGCGCGTTGCAGGCGCTGCTCACCCTGGATAAGTTGGCCTTTTGTACGTGAGTCGCGGTAGACGGCTTTCTGCCGATCTGATGCTGCGTCAGCTGCGGGTCCGATATGATCAATCATGAGCCGTTCAAGCGGGAACCGTCACCCAGTCAACGCGACCGGACGTCATGTAGACGACGGCTCCGCGCTGTGCCCCGGTTGCGTGAAGATATTGCGCCAACTGCTGCCTGTACGCTGAACGGTCGGCTTCTTTGGGGGAAATGTCGCTCTTCCAGTCGAACACGACCATGCTGCCGTCGGCGGCTTCTGCGACCGCGTCCGCCCGGCCGGCGATCAAATCACCTGGGCCCGCCGGGCCGATTGCGTAGATCGGTACCTCCGCCATCAGCCGATTGCGAAAGGGCTTGATGTCGGGCAGCCGGAGGGTGTTGAGCGCTGTACTCGCAAGCTCAATCGCATCCACGGGCGCGGTGGATGACGACACGGAAAATAGTTGGTCGCGCAGCCGCGCGGCTCTCGAAGTCGCCATTTCCTGGCTCTCTTCCAGTTCGCCGGTCACCAGCTCTTCCATCAGTTTGTGCAGAAGTATGCCGCGGATGCGGCCGCCCTCCAGAGTCGATGGGGGACGAAGTGGCTCTTCTTCGTGCACTTCCGACGAGAGCTGTTCCGTGATCACGTCGGGATCGCCATCGCTCGGTGTGATCCACCGAACCTTCGGCAAAGCCTCGAGCCGCGATTGCTCCTCCGCGAATACTTCCGCGCTCTGCAGATTTTCGGCCGCACTCGGCGGAGAAATGCTGGCTCGGGGAAAGCGCGAGACATTCAGCTCCGGTATCGTGTCCGGTCGGAAGCTCAACAGCTTGGCCCACGATTCGTCGTTGCTCCAGGTGAAGTCCGGTATAATCAATGACTCCATCGCCCGAGTGCAGGCGACGTAAAGAAGCCGCAAGTTTTCAGCTCGCTTTTCGGCCTCCTCCGTCAGAAGGGCGTCCCCCAAGCTCGGTGGAATTATTTGACCGAGCGCCCAATGAAGACTCTCGTCGCTGCGCCGATACACGAAGGTCTCGGCGCGCCGCGGCATGGATGCACGGTTGATTGGAATGACCACTGGCCACTCGAGGCCCTTCGAACTGTGAACGGTGACGATCTCGATCGATTGTCCATCGGCCTCGACCATGCCTTCCGCGGAGCTCGATCCGCCCGACCACTCTTCGTCGATGTCCCTCGCGAACTGCGCGAATCCGCGGACCCTGTAGCTACGGGCGCGCTCGAGCAATCCATCGATGTTTGCTAGGGATCTGACGGACTGGTCCGCGCTGCGCGCAGCCACGATGGTGCGTACGTGCAGTCGCTCGATCGCTTCTGCAAGGATCAGCGCCGGACTGGTGCCGTTCACGCGTCTACGAAGATCGCGGAGAACGCCGAGGACTTCGCGTGCGGTATCGTGCTGAACAGTCGCCGGATCGGTCAGGAGCGTCAGTCCGGTGATTTGGTCGGGATCCTCCGACGGCGGCAGGCCGCCAGTGATGTTCAGAAGCTCGCGCTCGGTCAGGCCAACCAACGGTCCGCGCAATAGGGATCCGAGGGCGAGGGTATCTCGGGCGTCGGCCAGCGCCCTGACCAGTGCCACCAAGTCCTGGGCTTCCTGTCTCTTGAAGAGGTTTTTGCCGGCCTGCGAGGCGAAGGGCAGGCCAGCCTCCTCCAGAGCGCGTTCGTATCGCCACAGATCCGTCGAGACAGGAGCCAATAGCGCTATGTCGCCGGGGGCCAGTCGTCGAACCTTACCGTCGTTGAGCCTCAATTCGACATTCCCGATCAGCCGAGCGCAGAGTTCGGCGACGACGCGGGCTTCTTCATCGCGCGCGCTGGCGACCCGCGTCTCTGGAGGTAGCTCGACGGATACCTTCGCGACGCCAGGCAAGACTTGGTCGGACACGCTGCGAGTGCCTTGCAACGCGATGTAACCGGCTTCCTGCTGCGACAGATGCAGCGAGAAGCAGTTGTTGATGTGATGAAGGATCGAATCGCGTGAGCGGAAGTTCGCCGATACTCGGACGACATTGCCTGGAAATTGATCTTCGATGGCCTGCCGCACCGTCAGATAGGTTGCGAGATCGGCACCCCGGAATCGGTAGATTGCCTGCTTGGGATCGCCAACTACGAAAAGCTGTCCCGGCCTCAGCGATCTCCTGTGCCACGCCGTCGCATCCGCGGCGCCGGAACACAGCAGAAAAATAATGTCTGCCTGAACGGGGTCGGTATCCTGGAATTCGTCGACGAGAATTCGAGAGAACCGCTCGCCGGCCGTGTTTCGCACGACCGGAAAATCGCGCAGCACCTGGCGGCAGATGTACAGAAGATCATCGAAGTCCAAAACGGCGGCGCGTCGTTTGAAGGCCTCGTAAGCTTCCAGCACGCCGTCCAGCTCGATCGAAAAACTGCCGATGATCGCGGTCGCGATCCGACCCATCAACGCCCCGTATGCCGTCCGACATCGGACGTAGTATTCCTCCGCCTGATCTGCCAGGCGATCGCCGTCTTCTCGCCCGGCCGCCCTCCGCCACAAGGAGCGGCGCCTGTAATCGCGCAAGGCGAACGCGTCCTTGCGCATGATGGCCAGGCTCGGTGGATGGGCCAATTCCCAGAGCCGCTCGAAGCCGGGAAGGGGATCGAAAGCTCCCCCGAAGTGAGAGGCCAGCGTCTCAAGAGCGACGATATCCGGATCGGCTTCGGGCGGAACGTCGACGTGATCGCACCAGCGACGGAATTCACGAACGCTCTCCACGAATTCCAGATCCGCCGCAGCGTCGAGGTCCGAGGGCAGGGGCCTGGCCGAACGATAGCGTCGACGGAACTTCGCAAATCTCCGCAACAGCTCTTCGGCGCCTGTAGGATTTCTACGGGCCACCGACGCGACTGGGTCGTCCGCCACCGGAAGAGGTCGATCGAGCCGATCCCGCCACCATCGATCGAAAGTCGAATCGAACACGAAATCCGCTTGGTCCGCGTCGAGCACCTCCGCGCCCGGATCGATTCCGGCTTCCACCGAATTAGACAGCAGGAGATCGTGACAAAAGGAATGGATCGTTCCGCAAGTCAACTCGTCGAGCCGTTCGGAAGCCGCCACCAGCGATCGCCTTTGTTCGGGCGTCGGGCCATCGGGTAGGCAAAGCCGAAGTTCGCGGGGAACGCTGCCGTCGAGCAGGGCGTCCAGATAGTCCGAAATGCGATGACGTAGTTCGCCGGCCGCAAGCTCGGTGAACGTAATGGCGACGATCGAGCCCGGCGATATGCCGGACGCCAGCAGCATCACGACGCGGCCGGCGAGAAGAGAAGTCTTTCCCGTTCCAGCACCGGCTTCCACCAGCAGCGTGGAATCGAGGTCCGTCAAAGCTCGCATGCGCTCGGCATTATCGACCACGAAAGTCATTCCGAACTCCACAGCCGTGCGATGCTTTCGCTCGCCTTGCCGAAGGCCAGTCGCTTGCGCCGCTGATAGCCGGGAGAAGCGGGGAGCGCCAATCGCAGATCGTTAGTCCGTTCGAAGGAGTTCGGGCCTGGTACGGCGGTGCCCCGCATCAGCATGGCAACCACAACATTGACGAAGGCTGCGATCTGTTCGATGGCGCCGTCGAGGTCTTGGAGCCGGTGTGCTGATTGTTCGCCGCGCAGGTAGAGGAGTCTGGCGACGATCTGCGGGTCGCCCGGCAGGAGCTGACGGCACGCGAGACCATAGAGCGCACGCTGCAATTCGGAGCCTCTTCCGATGGTGATGCGCGCGGCATTTCTCGGGGGCTCGCTTGTCTTATAGTCCGTCACGCGCACAGCGGCCGGCGCGGTTCGCAAGTCTAGGCGATCGATGGTGCCTCGAAGACGGATGGGCGTGTTCGGCACGGAAACCGGCGCCGTGGCGTCCCAAGGCAGTTCCCGTCCTGCGACGAAACCTTCGGGCTGTCCGAACGGAACTTCAGTCCAACTTCGCGTGGTCGTTTCCGCGATCTCCTTGCGCAGCAATCCGACGAGCGCCAGGGACGCGGCATAGTCCACCGTATTCTTCCAAAGCAAACTCGGTGGCACCGGACCTTCGAGCGGCCATGCTTCTCGCACCACTCGAGCAGCGTCCTCGAGCGCGTCTGCGATCTCCTGATCCGATGCTCGCGCATAGCCCGGCCGAGGTTCGAGCAAGTCGACCGCACGCCGCAGCAACTCGTGAACCAACTTGCCAAAGGCGTCAGGCGCAATCGAGAGGGGTTGTTCGCGTTCCTGCGGGGTTCGCCAACCAAGCGCGTAACGCCAAACGAACCCCATGGGATCCTGCAGCATGAGCCGAAGCGAAGTCGCCGACTGCACACGGTCGATCGCCCGTCGCATCGCGGGATGGTCTGCGGAAAACTGTGCGTCGTGCGTCGTAAGACCTTCTTCGTGCCAGCTCGTCCAGCATGCGTTCGCCGATCTAATCCGATCAACCTTCGCTGAGTCCGCCGGTCGAGCCATCAAGCGGTCGGCTTCGTTCCAGGCGTGTTCGGGGACGCGCGCTCGCGACAGCGGAATCTCCGGCCGGTCCTGCAGCAACGGGCTTCTTCCGACACGGCTACCTTGCGCGCTCCGACGGCTCCGCGACAACACCACCTCGCAGGCGGCTCCGGCGATGATGGCTTCGAAATGCCGCCGATCCGCCTTTGCCGTCGGATCGACGTCAAATTCACTCGCGGGCAGCAGGTGGTTGGGGAGAATGGAATCCTCCCCGGAGCGTCGCGGCCAGCCCCGGTTCGTGAGCCCAAGCAGCCGCGTGTAAGGGCGGGGCGCGCTCGCGAGATCCCGCGCAGCGCACCAAGCGATCGAATCAGCCGCGTCGTTCTCCGACGGGAAACGCGCGTTTTGCAGGGCGAACTCGACCGCGTCGGGCGGCGCCGTACGCAGGGCAGCTTGCCAAAGCTGGGCCGAACGGCCACGCAGAAGGAGGTCGGACGCCTGTTGAGCGGCCGTAATCCCCCTTGCCAACGTTTCCAATATGGGGATGGCGCCTTGTATCGCTACCAAGGACGCATCGCCTAGAATGGCCATCGAAATCGCGCGGCGCCAATCCTCGAGCTGGGCCAACGCCGCTCCGCGCGGGATCGACGACAGCCATCCCTGAGGAAGTTCGTCAAGGGCGCCGCCCTCGCCCCGGCACAAGGAGACGAGACGTCGCACGCGCGACTGGCTCAGGCCGTGCAGCAGGACATCCGCCAGCGCCGCCGCTCGTTGACCGTCTCGGGTAGCAAGGGCGGGAATGCCGTGCACGAAATGCAGTCTTAATCCGGCGTCCGCCGTCGATGCATAGAAATGATCGTCCCAAGCCGCGGTACCGGCGGATGCGATGGTGATCTCCTGAGGGTGCGCTTTGCCCGATGCGATCAGTTGGCGAGCCCAACGAAGGCTCTCGACCACCTCGTGCCGCGGATCAGCGCAAGAGACCGCGGTGGTGACCTGTTGATGACCCGATGCCTCGAGGCGGACAACCGACCCCGAAAACCAATCCGTCTCGGCTTGGATCGGAGCGTGCCACTCTAACGGCACTCTTTCGACGAGACCTTCGATCAGGGGGCGCCAATTGGGGGCGATGAACGAGAGACGCTCGATAGTGACACGGCCGACGAGCCGTGCTGCGTGAGGGGTTCTCGCCAAGGCCGCATCCCGCAAATCACGCGGCAGCATCATGCTGGAGGGCAGATGACGCCGCACTCGCTCTTCGATAAGAGCCAACTCGCGGATGCGGACGCCTCCGGCTGCACCCGTCTCGAGGCGGAAATCCGCGTCCCAAACCTTGCGTAGGGTCCTTGAGACCGACCGGGTCATGCCCGGAAGGTGTCGTACGCCCTCCAGTTCGGCGAAGCCTCCCTCCTCAAGCGCTCGTTGGATAGCTAAGTCGAGCTGCTCGACCGTGACGGGCGTAACAAAGCCACCCGCGAGTCTCGCCGCAAGCTGCGGTAGGTTTAGGATCTGAAGGCCGCACTCATTCGCCTGAGCCGCCTTTGCTCGGCGCATCTGGTAGGCGAGAGACCCTTCGATGATGGTGGTCCGGATTTGCAGCGAACGAACTCCCACGTCTCCGCCAACTTGCTTGGCCAGCACCTACGGCCGTGCACGGTAGATATATCATCGCAGACAACACCGATCACCAAAAGCAAGTCCGATCTTCTTGGATGTTTTTCAGGCGACCACTCGCAAGCTGGTTGGAGCCACGTTGTTCATTTTGCCGAGCCGGGATGCTTGTTTGACGCTCGCAAAGGTTGTAGATTTCCGGGAAAACTTCATTCAATAGCCTGCCGTAAATCGAATTCTCGCCGCGGTAATCTTCGTTATGGTCAGCCTCTCCGCAGCGCGCGCAGATCGGCTCCTGAGCGGGCGAGATCAGGAGCTTACACCGGCTGTGAGGGGCGCCCCGCCTTTTTTGCGGATAGGAGGAGAAACTCCATTGGCTACGATCAAAGTCCCGCTGGGGCCTCCGTACGGAACGGTTCCTGTCAACACCGCCGCGATCTGTGCGGCCATTCCCGATCCGTCCTTGGCCGACGCAGCAACAGAATTGCTTGTCGATTCGGCCGGCGGGCGCTCGATCAACGTGTTGGTCGCGATCGGGGAAATGGGAATACGCCTCGGCGCGGATTTTGCCGAGTTCACCGCAGCCGATCCACCCAAGTCGAAGTGCTTTGTGAGTCGGACGGCGTGGGTCAGCGTCGTGCCGCATCCCCAGGTCAACGGTGTCTCCCAGATAAATTTCGCCAACCGCCGCTATCTTGCGGTTGCGGGCGATGTCGACGAAGTCCTCGCGCGGCTTGAACGCGGATCGCCCTCCAGGAGCGCAGGCCATTCGCGAACGAGATAGTCCGGTCCCTCGAGTTTGCTGGCGGCCTCACGCCTTGCCGACGCGGACAATCAGTCCGGGTACGCTCTGTCGTCCTGGAGATCTATTACCTAACGCCGACGGGTTTTTGTGGTCGCGCAGCTTGTGGCTCGGGAGGATGATTGTCCTGGTTAGCGTTTGATTATGGCGACAGACCAGTTGTAAGGAAGGTCGGTTTTCGAGGCGGCAACGCTATCAACAGCGACGGTCTTTGATAACCTGTATGAGGGCAACCACATTGCAGGCAGCGGTGTCGTTGTTTGCTGCGTAAGCGCCCAGGCGCGCAAATTTGTCGCGATCGTCGATGTTGCTTCCGCCAAGGTAGGTTCCGGCGCGGTGCGAGAGCCCGCTGTGAATCTCGACGATCTTTCGAGTTGAGGGAGATAATAGCCATCCGAGCGGCAGATCGAAATCGAACAGGTTGAGTGTGAATGAGCTACCGTCAACGCGCTTGCCGCATTCAGAGTAGATGGCGCAGACCTCAATGAAGCGCCAAAGCCGCGACAAGGCGACGACAGCCCGCGTATCTCGCGCGCTCAGCATGGTTCTGATCGGCGACAAGGCTTCGCCGAGACCGAACGACCCGTGCGCCTGTAGAATCTGAAGATTTGTGATAGCGATGACATGTATCTGGACAGGAGGCAGGTCTCCTCTGAGGCTGTTCTCGCTCTCATAAAATCGTGCGAGCGCCTGCACGAGATCGAATACTGTTTCCGAGCCCGAATTCTCGACATATCCGCCGTCGACAATGCGCAAAGGCCCATCGCGCTGCGTTGTCAGGCGGCCGGCCGGCAAGACCCAAGGAAAACGTGCGCTCAGGGATACGGCGGTCGCGAGCGTGGTGTCCCTCAGGCGTGCCGTGGAGCTGTCACCCGCTCTCACCTCGCTGAGGCGGTGAAATTCCGCGAGGTTTGAGAGCGAAACGATGTTGTCCAGCTCACCCATGTCGATGATCTCAAACGGCGTCATGGCGATACGGTATCCGTGCTCGACGTTTGTGCTGTTCAGGATAAGCGCAGGCGCGGCGGCTTTGGGGTTCCAGCCTTCAAGGAAGGGCTTCCCCCACGGATTATCCTTATTTTCGGGGTAAAGCTTTGACCAGGCCCGGGTGAGCGTGCTTTCGAAAGCTCGAGCGCGGTCAAAACGCGATGTAAACGCGGGCAGAAAGCGCTGCATCGCATCAGGGAAAAGCGTTGCCCCGAGTAGCGGCGATAGGAAATCGGTCTCTATAAAGCGGTTGCTCTGCTTCTCGAAATCGCCCTCTCCGCCGGGCGGGGGGCCGGACAGACAATCCACATGCGCGCTGTTCGACGCCTGCTTCCGCGCAAGGTTTGCGAATAGAGCGCCGCCAAGGCTGCCTCCGGAAACACCACTGATCGCGAAGACGTGCTGCGAGAAGTTCGGGCATTGGTCTTGAAGCCGCGCCAGTACCGTCGCGGCATGGTGCGCGGCGTAAAGGCCACCTCCAGACGCCGCCACGATAAAGACCGGGTATGGCCTTTGACGGCTTGCATAATATTCGCGGTCAGCGCGACTCTCGTACCACTGCCTGAAAACGTCCACTGCCCTCTGAAGGCGAGGAGAATCCGTGTTTATGAGCTGGATACGGTGGTTGTCCGTCAGATCGAAAAGGGAAAGCAAGATAGCGATAAGGATCACGCACGAGAGGACTGGAAGGTGGCGCCGGTCCCCAGCGCGGGTCAGCAGAGACGCCATTGCGCCGACGCCGATAACAGCGAGCAGGAAAATCCCGATCGGACCAACCAATTGGCTTCCTGTTACCGAAAAGGCCGAAAAGAATACGAGGCAAAACAGGCTAAACCAGACCATGTGCGCGATCCGGAGCGGGTGACGAGCAAAGAATTCGCGAACCCGCAACGACCGGAGGCCGGCGTTTGGCACCGTGAGGCTAATGGTGATCAGCGTACAAATCAGTCCGGCTGTGATCAGGTTGGCCCTCGACGCATCGAGAGCCTGCAGGAGTACTCCCAGTTCCGGCATCTTCTCCAGAGTCTCCGCAGGCGGCGTGCCGATCCTGGCTTCGTGGGCGGCGATGTACAGGCCGGCCGACAGGCTGCCGGGGATCAATCCGCCGCACAGGATTGGCAGTAGCCTGCGCGTAAAGCGCGGCGTCCTCGGAACGCTGCTTTCGCGCAACAGTTCGCGTGCCATGAACGACAGGGCAAAGCAGGCCGCGCAGAGGATCACCAGAGAAAGTGCGAGTTGCCAGAGATTACCGGTCAGGTCTTCAGCAAGGGCGCGGTAGATCTCGCGTGTCTGCGGCGGATAAGCGAGAAAAAGACCTGCTACGATCGCGACGAACAGCGGCGCTCTTGCTGCGCGAACGACGTTGATGCGCTGGGCGATCGGGCCGGGACGCATGATTTTGGGCTGGAGCCCCAAGGCCGCACACCATGCAAAGGACAATAGGAATTTGCGGACGCCCACTCTCATCGCTCGCGCCCCGCCTAAAATTCACCGGAGAATATCGGATCACATAATTCATTGCAATTGAGAGAGGTGCCTTCGTCAACCACTGCAAGATCGCCGATTCAATCCGTACGCAGCAGGGAGGGATCCAGCGCAGGCAGCCTCATCGGGTCGAACGGGGCCAGATCGATGTCTTGTGCTGCGCCGTCAGTGATCAATTCGGCTATCGCTTCGCCGGTCGCTGGTGAGTTGAGGATACCCCAGACATTGTGACCGGTAGCGACATAGAGCCCCTTGCTGCGTGGGACTTTGCCGATCAGCGGCAAGCCGTCCTGTGTGACCGGACGGAAGCAGGCTTGCCGCGCGAGGATCTTTTCTGCGTGGAAGACCGGCGACAATCGTTCGGCGATGGCCTGCAGGCGACCGATGGCCTCTGGGTCCGGCTTCACCTCGGCGGGGTCGATCGGCAGCGGGACCACGTCGGATAGAGCCGTAATATGGGTGCTGCCGTCTGCGCGCGGAAACACCTCAACGCTTACCATGTCACCGGTCTCGTCGTGATAGTCTAGAAATAGTGCGTGTGGGGGAACGTCTGCGCCGGTATCGTAGACAAGGCTCGGACTACGCTGCCCGAAAACGGCCGGCAAGCTCATCCATTCCGCCGCCAGCAATGACCACGGTCCCATGGCGACAACTACGGCGTCTGCCTCAAGGATGTCGTCGTCAACTTCGACGCCCCGCACAGTCGTGGCGTGGGTATGCCTCACCACGCCAGTAGCGCGCCCGCGGCGCAATTCGGCGCCGCGCGCGTGGGCGGCGCGCATCATAGCGGAGGTGAACATGCGGGGATGAACAATTGCCGTCGTCTCAGTGGTGCTTAACCGCGACGCAATAACAACGCCGTTGGAGAGCCAATCGAGCTCCGAAGGTTTCTGGCGGCGCGGGTCGCGCTCGGAAGCGACGAAGCCGCCGTAAGCGGTCATGGGACGATAGCCCCAATCGTCGGCGATCTCCTGCGGCAAAGCAGCGTGCAGCTGGAAACTGCGTCGGGCCAGCGCGTCTAACGGCGTGCCGGCACACCAGTCGAGTGCCAGAAATCCGCCGGCCTTTCCAGATGCTGCGGCGGCAACCTCGGTGCTCTCAACCACGATCACTTGGGCGCCGCGTCGGCTGAGGAAGTAGGCTGTGCAGGCGCCCACTACGCCGCCACCGCAAATCACAACCCGCATGGTCTCTCCGCTTGCAAGCTATCAAAACGCCGAGGAAGTCCGGATGCTAACGCGTCGGCTGTCCCTTTGTCTCCTTGAGCTTATCGACGTACCTTTAGTTACAGACGTGTCCGCTGTCGGAACGACGATGGTTGCGCACGTGGGCGCTGATGAAAGGGCCGACACACCCTGGCGTCTCTGGCGTGCAGTTCCAACGGTTTGGAACCAAGATTCATCGAAAGAGTGGCTGTATCCTGAGACTAATCACGCCGGTTGACCGATGCCATCACGTAGACTGGCTGGATGCTTACCGCGTTGGCCATTGCGGTTCAAATCCCGAAATCCAGTTGCGGCTCCGTGTCATTCTCGCCTTGCAGGGAAGACAGCGACACTCCCAGGAGGCGCACCGCTTTTGGAAGGGGCATCGCCTCTTCCAGCAGGCCTATCGCCAGACGCGCGAGATCGTCGCGATTCGCGACAACCGCAGACACGGATCTGCTGCGCGTGATGATCTCGAAGTCGGCGAACTTCACTTTAAGTGTCACCGTTCGCCCCCGGGTGCCCGCCGAGTCGCAATGTTGCCAGACCTTCTCTATTAGCGGCTGGAGTTCGGCGCGCATTGCGTCGAACTCCGTGAGATCGGTGAAGAACGTGTTCTCGGCGCCGACCGATTTGTGGATACGATTGGCCCGTACGGGGCGGTCGTCGACGCCGCGCGAAATCCAATAGTAATAGGTACCGGACTTGCCGAAGTTCTCCTGCAGGAAAGCGAGGGACTGGTTGCGAATGTCGAGGCCGGTCCAAATCCCGAACGCGTTGAATTTGGCGGCGGTCGCCGGCCCGATGCCGTGAAACTTCCCCACCGGCAGCGTCTCGACGAAAGTCGGTCCCATCTCCGGCGAGATGACGTACTGCCCGTTGGGTTTGCGGTGATCGGAGGCGAGCTTCGCCAGGAACTTGTTATAGGAGATGCCCGCCGAGGCGTTCAGGCCTGTTTCAGCCTTGATCTTCTCGCGGATCCTTAGCGCGATGTCTCTGGCCAGCAGGATGCCTTGCAGGTTTTCGGTGACGTCGAGGTAGGCCTCGTCGAGCGAAAGTGGCTCGATGATTGGCGTGTGCTCGGCGAAGATCTTGCGAATCTGTAGGCTGACCGCCTTGTAAACTTCGAAGCGTGGCTTGACGAAGATCAAGTCCGGACACTGCCGTTTCGCGGTGACCGAGGGCATGGCAGAGCGAACGCCGTACTGGCGGGCTTCGTAGCTCGCGGCGGCGACGACGCCGCGCTCGGCGGAACCGCCCACTGCCACCGGCTTGCCGCGCAGGTCCGGATTATCGCGCTGTTCGACCGACGCGTAGAAGGCATCCATGTCGATATGGATGATCTTGCGGTGAGGAGCGCTCGAAGCCCTGTGTTCCGGATCGAGAGGGACCATGGACGGATTGTATAGGGGACCGCAAGCCAAGTCGCGGCCAAGTCAATCTCCATCCGCCGAGGGGCATTCAGGGCAGGTGTCGCCGATCGAGTCCAGTACCTCGGCGATCGCGACGGCAGCCACTTGCGATGAAACGCCGGCCGGCGGATCCGTCCGAGCGATCTGAAATGCGCGGTCGTGGGCATGTGGATCGGCGCGGTCCTGCATCCACCCGTGCTCCTCACATTCGCGAATGGCGCCGGCCTCACTGAGCACCGAAATCGCCCAGCCGCGTAGCGTCTGGATCGCGGTTTGTCTCTCCTTTGTCATCAGCATTCGAAATGGCTCCTACCGGGCGAATCCTCACGCCTCGCCGCCGTCCGTTCCGGGCTGCTAACACAGGTCAGGGATTCCGAATTGCATGGCCTCTGGCTTTTCCACGTGTTCCATCGTTCCATCGGTCTGTGCAAAATGTCAGGCGGCCAGCGCGGGATCTTCCTTTTCGCCGGTCGCAACGATCTTCAGCGCCCCGTCCGGCAACGGGCGCTGGAGTGCCTTGGCCTCGCTCCAGGGGGCGCGCAGCCAGACATCGTACTCTTCGGTTGTCGTCAGGATCACCGGCATCGCCTTGGGATGGACGCGTTCCACCTCGACGTTGGGCTTGCAGGTCAGGAAGGCGTAGACATCGATCGTGACTTCTCCTTCCTTGGCTTTCCGGACGCTCGTCCAGTTCGTCCAGAGGCCGGCGAACGCCAGCAGCGGGCGGCTTTCGTCCGGAGCGAACCATACCGGCACCTTTTTGCCATCGATCGTGTCGTACTCGCTGAACGACGTGAAGAGGACTAGGCAACGGTGCTCGGTCCCGAGCCACCGCTTCCAGTGCGCGCTGCCCACGTTTCGAATGTTGGTGGTGCCACTGTCCGGCTCCATCCGAAGCAGTTCCTTGAAATCGACTGGCTTGCCCTTAGCCTCGAGCTTCTGGGCTCGCTTCTTGGTGGCGTCCAGGAGCGCTTGCTGGGAGGACGGCATGCCCCATCGAGCCATGACGATCTCACGGCCGTCGGGCGCGTTGCGAATGATCGGCGCTGGGTAGTCCGGAAAGATGCCGGGCATTGAAGGCAGGTTGCCAACGCGACTGTTGAGTGCGCTGAACAGGCGACGGATCGCGTCAACGTTCTTGGTCATCGAATAGAGGTTGCACACGTTCAGTCCTCCGGAGGCACGTTGCGCGGCCGCTGAGTTAGTTGCAGCAGCGTCGCCGAGGGGCGCCGGCCCGCCTTAGCGCATTTCTGACAGCGCAACCTGCCGGCGAGATCATGAACGAAGGTTGTCGGTGGATGGGGCAGGGCAGCGAGATCGACCTGGCTTGGCGCTTTGCAGCGCGAGCACTCGATCTGAAGCCAAGGATAGCCGCCGTTTATCGCCTGGTCGACGGTGGGAGAGGGATCGATCGGTTCTCCGTCCGCCCACATCCGCTCGTTCCAGCTTTCAGCCGGGAGCCGATCGGCTTGGCGTATCAGTGCGTCCCCCTTGGCGCGCAGCTCGTCCGACTGCGTGGCCAAAATGCCCGTCATCGCCCGCGCCTTGCCGAGCTCCTTCTTCAAGGCCTTGCGGTCTCCGCCGGACAAAGGCGTCGGGTGATGCTTGGGGGTCATCCGGAACGAAGCCGGGCCATGATCAGATGGGCTCGAAGGCCGGCCAGCAGCCGTCTTCCTCATGGCGGCCAGTCCGGTTCTGACAGGTGTTGTCTAGCAGTCGTTGCCCGACCTCCTTCCAGCTGGCTTGCTGCCCATACAGGCGGATGGCATCGGCCTTCTGGATTTCGACAATGCGCTCGCACCGACGGCAGGACACCCGCAAGATATGCTGCGGGATTTCGGACAGACGCTGCCCTGCGCCCGGTTGTCCCAAAGGTCTGTTGCCGACATAGGCATCATTCAGCACGGCCTGCCAATATTCGTCCGGCATCTCGTCCTGGGGGCCGAGAGGGCGCGTCCCCGCGGCTTTACCTCCAATCGAAGTTACCAGCTTTTCCATTTGTTTCGGGGTAGGCATCCGCCAACTCGCGGGTCGATCGCTCATGGCATAACCAGAACATATCGAGAACAAATGTCGAGTCCGACCAACGGTGGGTGGGAATGATTTTTCTGGTTGCGACGGGCCGTAGCCAAATTGAGAGTCGCAAAACAGAGTGGAGTGTCGGAACCAGCCCCTTTCGATCGTCTTGAATCGGAGCCGCTCGAAAACGGAGTACTGCGTACATGGCCCCCCGCGCCAACTGGAAAGGCTTTCTGCGTCTGTCCCTGGTTACGTGCCCGGTCGCGCTGTATCCGGCCACCTCCGAGTCCGAGAAAATCTCGTTCAACCAACTTAATCGGCAGACCGGCCACCGCATCAAATACCTCAAGGTCGACGCAGACACCGGCGACGAGGTGCCAAACGAGGACATCGTCAAGGGCTACCAGCTCGAGAAAGACCAATTCATCGAGGTGACGAAGGAAGAGCTCGAAGAGATCGCGCTGGAGTCCACGCGCACCATTGAGATCGACGAGTTCGTCGAGAAGTCCGAGATCGATCCACGTTACCTGATCCGTCCCTACTACCTGCGTCCGGACGGGAAGGTCGGCCACGACGCCTTCGCGGTCATCCGCGAGACCATCCGCGAGATGAACAAGGTCGCGATCGGCCGTGTAGTGTTGACCAATCGCGAGCACATCATCGCGCTTGAGCCGCTGGACAAAGGGTTGGTCGGGACGCTCCTGCGGTATCCCTACGAAGTTCGTTCCGAACAGGAGTATTTCGACGATATCCAGAACGTTAAAGTCACGAAGGACATGCTGGATCTCGCCAGGCATATCGTGAACCAGAAGTCTGGACGCTTCGAGCCGGAGAAATTTGAGGATCAATACGAAACGGCCCTGATCGACCTCATCAACCAGAAGCGTGCCGGCAAGCCGATCACGCCAAAGGAGCGGCCGCGCGGCGAGAACGTGGTCGATCTGATGGAGGCATTGCGGCGAAGCGTCGGCGGGGCTGCGGCCGAAACGAAGGCCACGAAGAAGCCGGTGAAAAAGCCGCGCAAGGCGGCAGCCGGACAGAAGGAAATGTTGATGCCGATCGCCGGCAAAAAGCCGAAGGAGACGGCAGCGAGGAAGCCGGCAGCCAGGCCGCAACGCAAGTCCGCCTGATTGTGATACCGTGTGATCGGCGAAAACCACGCGTGAGCGTTCTTGGCTACCAATGCCGGTAAGAGGGAGAAGCCGGCCTACGATGTTCGCGTTCACATTCCTAGGGACATCGGCAAGCGTTCCGTCGGCTGAACGGAATCATCCCGGTCTCCTCGTCGAGGCCGGAAGTCACCGCATTCTGGTGGATTGCGGAGAGGGGACGCAACGCCAGCTGCTGCGCAGCGGCGCGGGCTTTCGAAGGCTCGATCGGCTCTTGCTGACCCACGGCCATTTCGACCACGTGCTCGGCATTCCCGGTCTCTTTTCGACTCTGCGGCTGCGACAGAGCGCTGATGTCATGACGATTCACGCAAGCCCGGCCACACTCGAAGTCGTCGTCGGGATGCTCGCCGGCCTCTGGGGTGAGGGGAGGGCACCTATTCCACTCGAGCTTGTTCCGCTGACGGCAGGTCAGGTCATTGACGAAGGCGAGTTCACAGTTGCCTGCTTCCCGGTCCGCCACCGCGATACCGACAGTTTCGGCTTCTCGTTTGAAAGCCGGGCTCGCCGTCACCTTCGGCCGGACCGCCTCGCCGCTCTCGGTGTGCCCGACGGTCCGGTGCGCAAGGAGCTGGCGGAAGGGAGGCCGGCGACACTCGCGGACGGTAGGACAATTGATCCCGAAAGCATCCTCGGCCCGCCAGAGCGGCGCAGGAAGCTGGTCATCGTCGGCGATGCCGAAACCACCGAGGGATTGGCCGAACCGGTTCGCGGCGCGGATGTGCTGGTGATCGAGGCCACGTTTCTGGACCGCGACGCGGCGATTGCCCGTGACTACGGACATCTCACCGCGGGTGAAGCGGCCGCGCTTGCCGCAATGTGCGACGTGAAGCAGCTCGTCCTGACTCACATTTCCGGCCGTTATACTAATGAAGACCTATTGGCGGAAGCGACGAAGACGTTTCCAAACAGCCGGATTGCCATGGATTTCGATCATATCGTGATCTAACCGGCCGCTGCGGAGTACATGCATGGCGAAGAAGCTGAAGACCTACGAGACATCATTAGGCTTTTTCGATCTGGCGATAGCGGCGCCCTCGATGAAGGCGGCTTTGGAAGCCTGGGGCGCGGACAGCAATCTTTTTCACCAGGGCGTGGCGACGCAAAGTGAGGATCCCGACGTTATCGCAGCGACCATGGCGGCGCCGGGCGTCGTTCTGAAACGCCCCGTCGGGTCCAGCGGACCCTTCAAGGCGCACGCCGAACTGCCTACCCATCTCGCCGGCGGCCATGGCGCGAAGACGTCAGGCCGCAAATCGCAGAGCCGCAGGGCACAGAAGCCCCCGAGGCGAGGCAACGACCCGGCGGCCGACCGGAAGGCTGCACTCGCTTTTGAGAAGGAGCAGAATCGCCGCGAGCGCGAACGCGCGAAGGAAGAAGCCGCCCGGGAGAAGGAGCGCGAGCGACGGCAGCACGCCATCGACAAGGCACAAGGCGCCTTGGACGCAGCCCGTCAGAAGCACGAAGAGAAAACAGCAGGCATTCGAGCCGAGCTAGAGGCTCTCGAGGACGAGTCGCAGGCCGAAGAGGTGCGTTGGGAGAAGGAGAGGACGCGACTGGAAGCTGCGTTGCGACGGGCGCGAGGGTAAGCAGCCACTACCTGGAAGCAACCGGTGAGTGGTTAACCATGACACCGCGGCCCGTCACTTGCTCGATACGATTGATACTCTGGTAAAGCACGGTGAGCGCTGCAGCCTATTGCTCTCCAACAGAGCGATTAGCGCATCCAGCGCTTTCGGGCGGCGCAACGCTGTCCCTAGCCCCTAGAGGAACCGGGCGTTCCTCATTGCGTTTTCCGCCCGGAGAGTTGATCCATGGTCAATGCGCTCGTCATTCGCCGCAATACCCAACTGGCAAAAGCCCAGAAGGCGCTTCGCGCGGCGCAATATGTTCGAATGTCCACCGATCTTCAGCGCTATTCGACCCAGAACCAGGCGGCCGCCATCGCCGCATACGCGCAGCAACGAAACCTTACGATCGTTCGGACTTATGTCGACGAAGGGCGCAGCGGAGTGAGGATCAACCGGCGGCCGGCCCTCGCCGAACTGATCAAGGATGTTCAATCAGGAAACACGGACTTTGAGCACGTTCTGGTTTACGACGTCAGCCGATGGGGACGCTTCCAGGATGTCGATGAGAGCGCGCATTATGAGTTTGTCTGCAAGCAAAGCGGCGTCAAGGTCGCCTATTGCGCTGAACAATTCGAAAACGACGGAAGTCTTCTGTCGAGCATCTTAAAGAACATCAAGCGCGTCATGGCGGCTGAGTTTAGCCGGGAGCTTGGCGTCAAGGTGCACGCCGGCCACTGCCGAATAGCGGGCCTTGGCTATCGCGTTGGTGGTTCGCTGACGTTCGGGCTCGGCAGGGAGATGGTCGATGAGAAGCAACGCTCGAAAGGTCGGCTCAGGAAGGGCGAGTACAAGGCCCTGAAAACGGACCGCGTGCGGCTTCAGCTCGGGTCTGGCGAAGAAATGGCGATCGTCAAATGGATATTCCAGCAGTTCGTCATGGAGCGAAAGACCGACGTTGAAATCGCACGGCAGCTCAATAGGGCCAATATCCCCAATCACCATGGGCGTCCTTGGTCCTACCTGATGGTCCACTACATTCTCAAGAACGAGAACTATATCGGAAACCTCGTTTACAACCGCACCTCGCGGCGCCTTGGACAGAAGCAGGTGAACAACCCTGATCACCTGTGGATTCGGACCTCATCGGTGGTCGCTCCAGTGGTTGATCAAGACCTCTTCGCGCGCGCCCAAAAAATCATGGCCGAGCGTTATATCTCAATCCCGGAAGATCAGATGCTCCGCAGGCTCCGTCTCACGCTCGGTCGCAAGGGAAAGCTTAGCTCCAGTATCATCAAAAACGCGCCGGGACTTCCCTCTCCCGCATGTTACGTCAAGCATTTCGGCTCGATAAGAAATGCCTACAAGCTCATCGGCTATGAAGGTTCGCGCGACTGTAGGTGGTTTGACGTGCGAGATCACTGGACCGAGCGTTTGTCAAAGCTCGCAACACAGGTTGCGAAGGCGCTAAGGACCGATCGCGGGATTCGCTTGAAGCCAACCAGCGATGGTATAGGGCTGGCACGGAACGGAAACAGAAAGATCATCTCATTTCAGGTGGTCCGGAAAATGGCGAAGAGGACTCCAAACCACGTTGCACTATGGAGAGCCCACCTGAGGAAGGAGCGATCCGAGCTGTGTGTTTACTTGCGACTGAACGACTCCAACGAGGTGGTTCAAGACTATGTATTGTTGGCCTCAGCGGACACTACGACGCCTTACTTGACGCTGTCAGATGGCCTTTTAGCTCGCCACCAGGCTGTTCGCGTCGACACCGTTAGCGAGCTTATTCGGGACATCACAGCGAGATTTGTATCGGCCAGCCGTGTCTCGCCAACCAGGCCAAGGCGAACGAACAAGCGAAAGAAACCAAGCCGGCCCCGAACCAGGAACGTCCGCGCGGCACTAATGGAACGCAGATAGAGAATTGCGCCCAATACCTTGCCCTAGTTTCTCCTGAAATCGCCATTGAGCTTCGAAATCTGGACGAGCTCGGAACGCTGGTTGGACATTACATTCTCCCTGGAAACATCCCAGGAGCCCCATAGAACGCTGATTTGCCTGACCAGTCAATTGGAATTTCGGATTTTCCGAAGTTGGGGGCTCGCCGCCGGCGCCCCGCCGTCATGTCATTCCGGCGGCGCTATCACTGCGCCTCTGCGGGGTGCCTTCTTAACCTAACCGGTCTCGCGACTGCAGTCGGTCCCGCGTCCCGCCGCGTTCCCGCGTCGGCGCTATGCTGACGCTCTTGCGGCTTTAGTTTTGTCGGACTCAGGCGACTTCGCTCGCACTGCGCGAGTCCTAAGGGCCGCAGCCCCTCGCGCCGCGCCAGGGTAAAGCGCCGGCAAGCGCCGGCGGGGTGGTCTCCCCGGTCTTCCGCGCTTCTCGGATCTCCACGCCCGAACTCTTGGCACGCGCTTGTGCAGACCCGCTCTTCGAGCGGCCCTGTTAGGGCGGGCGATCCCCTCCGCCCGGGTCGCCCCCATTCTGGCCGCAGAGCGTCTGCTGGGCGGCGTGCACGACTGGTAATATCCGCCTTCCGACGGGTGACTACCTGCTGTCAGCCTGGCAGTCGCGATATGGTGACGCGAACCTCTTCGGTCGCTGCGTGATCGTGGGCCACGATCGCAAGACGGACTACTTCGCCGACGTGGCGGTCGGGGTCGAGCATCTGCGGAAGCGGGTCGAATTCCGTGGGCCCGACGACAAGTGCTGGATCCGCTATGCCGATCGCCAAGCGGTGGCCGCGCCGGCGGCGGCCGAATAGCATGCCGCGCTCGTGAGCGCGAAAGCCAGACTGTAGAGGGCCGTCAGCGGTCGACCGAGCCGCTTCGATTCGTCGCGCCGCTGGACCACGCAGAATGTCGCGTCGCAGATAGCGTGCTTCCTTTGTGCGCGTCTGCGGATCACGATGGCCCACAGGTCCAGCCGCAGACATGGAATACGCCTATCTGGGTGGTTGATCGACCCCGAAAATGCCACCATTGGTCGGACATGCGGCAGTCGCTTTCACAGCATGAAACGGCGTCTTTTCTCGCACGCGCGAAACGGTTTCGTCGTGGGACGAGCCCAGGTCGTCCGTAGTGCGCCGGTCTCGCGGAGTACGTCGAGCAGGCGGTGATCGAGCGTGTCCTTGGCTTCCGACGCGCGATTGCTGCCTCGACAGCGGCGGATATCTCCGCGTGCAAATGCGAATAATTCACTGTATTGATTGAAGTGCAGGCCGAACGATGTGAAACCTTGGCGCTTGCGATATTCGAATCCTTGCGTAATAAATCCACAGCACCAAAAAACTCACGCGAAGCAAAGCGCTCGTGCGGACACCTAGCAGGCATGCGCCTCCGATCCATGAAGCTTTACAGGCTGCCCGAAAGGCTGCAGGATTCGACACGTCCGCCGCAGCCGCAGCGCATTTCGGATGGTCGGTCGGTCGCTACCGTTCACACGAGAGCGGAGCGCGCAACATTCCTGACGCCGATATAAGCGTCTATGCGAAATCCTTCAAAGTTTCTGCTACCTCCATCCATAGTCCTGATCCGCAGACTATAGATCGGCAGCTCGATAAGGCTCGGAATTCGGCTCAAGCTCCTAGGCAAGAGGTCGCTCGACGACTTCGATGCGCGCGAATCCTTCGAGGGCTGCCAAGCGCCATCGTCGCATCTCGAAAAATGGGCATAAAAACCCCAACGTATCTCAAGCACGAGAATGGTGCCAACGGGATCAGCGACGGGTTGCTTGAAGAGTATGCGAGGGAACTTGCCGTCTCATCCGACTGGCTATCGACCGGCCGATTGCCGTCTGGTCTCGGAGCCGACTTGGATTCAAGGATTCATCAGGTACTACGCGACCCTTCAAAGTTCGCAAGATTGGCCGAAGTTTCTCTACCTTTCGTGCACGAAAACCAGCCACCGCCAATCCTCGATACTGGGCGCCCTGTGGGTGTCGTTGCTATACCCGAGTATCTCTGGTCGGATCTACTTGACTGCTCCGGCGACATCTCGAGGGCAATTCCTCACGGTGTGGTCCAACTTCCAAAATCCGCTGACCTGGAATACTGGGAAGATGGTCTTTTCTCCATCTTTCTAGATACGGCAGATCCGCGACCAGGGTCGTATTCTCGCTTGTTCGTTGCCCGGGCACTCGCGAGCGATTTCGCCGAGACGGAGTACCTCGTTGCCGATGGAAGAAACCTAGAGATAGTTAGGCTTGACTCCGCGCGTCTTGCGCGGGTTCGCGGGCTAGTAGGTCGGCTTGTGGGAAGCCTCCAAAAGTCTCCCAGCGCTCGCTAATGCTCCGCGGTTACAACGTGCTTCAGTCGACTATCGGTGTCGATCAATCGGTGAATGTCCAAACGGGCTTGCAATTGTTAGCGGAGCGGCACGGGAACGGGATCTAGCGGGATTACCAAAGCTCGAAGGCCAGCTACGGTAATGATTGCTTGCGCATATCGGGCCAATCTCGCGTTTGGCAGGGGAAACGGCAATCCCGATACTTCTCTTGGGCGCTACAATTATTTGAAATAATCAACTCTCGGCCGGTGTACGCGACCGCCGAACACGATGCGCGCTTGTACTGCCGATTGCATCCAGCCGAAGTCTCCGGCTTCGCCGTCCGGGACTTCTTGCCGGCGCGCGGCTGGCGAACTGGGCGCGCGCGTGCGACCGCGCAACGCTATCAGCGCGAGTCCTGAGAAGTGAGAATAGTCGACCCGGCCGGCCCGCGGAGCACCATGCAGACGGGGGCGCCGGCAGCAGCAAAAGCGTCGATCAAGTTCATCGCTTCCGGCGGGCTCACTAATGCGTCGCTACCGGAGGCATTACCTCACTGCAGGCCAATTGCACATACGGCTAATTAAACGAATTCAATACATACTGGTTAACCGCTGCTCAAACCGCTCCCGAGGGTTTTCAGCCATGGAATTCAACCCCCGCGTGCTTTCGAGCGATGCCCAATAGCCTCGCTAACACGTTGTTATATCGGCTCATTCCCGCCGTTCCGATTAGGTGCGGCGATTATGTGCGCGAGTTCACGTTTTGAAGTTCTGTGGCTGCTCAGAACTGCAAACGCCGAAGAATTCGCACAAGCCAACCGAGATGCGATAGCCTGCCCGTTAAGCTTTTGTTCACGCTAAAAAATCCAGCGAGTCTATTGCCTTCCATATAAATACGTTTATTTTTACATCTTCATTCTCGGCCCAGGGGCCACCCGCAGGAGGCAGACGAACTTGGCTCGCACTACCCACGACCTCGCTTCGTTGACGATCCTTCAGCGCAAAAGTCCCACGGCTCGGACCAAGTGGCTGCCAAAGCCGGGCGAGCGTCATCCGACCCAGACCCTCGTGTGCGTGTACGCTCGCTTCTCCTCGTCTGAGCAGAAGCAGCGGAGCATCGAGCGCCAGGAAGGACGATGTGGGGACTACATCGACAGGAGGCTCGACGGCGCCAAATACATGATGTTCTCCGATCCTGCGCGTAGCGGAACGCTTCTCCAGGAGCGGCCCAACCTCATGGCGTTGCTCGAACTCGTGAAGACCGGCAGCGTCCGCCACATCGTGATAGAGGCGATGGACCGCCTCACGCGCGTGATCTGGGATGCCACCAGGATCGGGGAATTGTTGGAGGCCTACGGGGTCGAGCTTCACGTCTGGAACCTCGACCGAGGCGTCAGCCGCCAAGAGCTCCTCGACGAGGCCAAGCGCGCCGAGGCGGATCGATTTCGGCGTGTCGAGCTCACGACCGACGGGCTCTACGACCTGATACGCCGCGGCGGCATGCCGTTCAAATGCTTCGGCTACGAAGAGAGCGACGTTCCCGGCTTTCCGGTCAAGTCCGTGGAGCAGGCGAAGGCCGTGAAGCGCGCCTTCGAACTCACGCCGTACCATTCCGATGCGGTCGTGGCGACCAAGTTGAGCGAAGAGGGCTTCATAAGTCCCAACGGTACCACGACGTGGGACAAGTGGGACATCGCCCGGATATGCAACAACCTAGCCTACATCGGCGTCGTCAATTTCCGAACGACGGACCAGGAAACCACGAGACTTCTGGACGAGGACCACGAGCCGGCGTTCGGCGACATCAGCGTGAAGATGAAGGTCATCAAGAACCACTTCAAACGTGACGTCGAGGAGTGGGTCGTGGGATACAACGAGGAGCGTTATGCGATCGTGACGGACGAGGAGTTTGTCGCGGCCGACAGAGCGAGAACGGCGCGACGTCGAGGCCCCGGAGCTGCCGAGCGTGCGGGTCAGACATCCGTCCGAGATCCGTTCGTCAATCCCATCTGCGATTGTCCGGGAAGGGCTTCGAGCCAGCGCTTCCACTTGACCCGCAACAACGGCTACGAGGTGTACCAATGCTCGCAGCAGCGAGGTTATCACGGCTGCGTCAGCCGGCTCGGACAAAGCAACATCATGGTCGAGGACGTGCAGCGCGTGATCATGAGTTCCCTCCGAAGGCACGCCCTGCCGCTGTGCGAAAGCGCCGACTTCCGCGCCGACTTCATCGAACGCGTTAGGATGCGGGCAGCGGAACAGGAGCTCCGGCGAGCCCAGATGCAGAGGGAGCGTGACGACCTGGACGCGCAGATCGACGATCTGCTCGAGAATGCGCTCAAGAGCGGCTTCGGTCGGGACCGGGTGGCTAAAAAGGTGGAGGCGCTCGAGGAGGCTCTGCGCCAGAAGGAATCGGACATCGTGAAGCTTCCAAAGATCGATCCGGACACGGTCGATGTCGAACGCGCCGCCGGCGACTTGTCCGAGGCCTTCGAGTTAGTCGACGGACACCTTCCGTTCAGGCCCGAGAGTGAGAACGAGGCAAAGGTCGCGTCAAGATTGCGGTCCATGATCGGCACGGTAGTGGTCCGCCGCGAAAACGTACCGGTCGGCCGAGCCGAGATCGAGGTCGCACTCGACGTCGAAGGCTTCATCCTCGAACCGAAGGAGCGCACGGAGCGCACGTGGATCCTGGAAAGACAGGAAATCCGCGGGATGAGGCTGCTCAAATCGACTGAAAAGATGTCCGCAGCGTTGGACGAGCTGGCCGCATCCGGCCACTACGCGCTCACCGACGCGCAGTGGGAGATCGTGGCACCGCATCTGCCGAATATGAGCAAGGTCTACCGCAACGTCACGCGGGCCATGCCGACGCGCGCTCTGGCCGACGCTTGCATCTTCAAGTTCCGAACCGGCGTCGACCCGTTGCGGTTACCTCGAATGTTTGGCGAGCCAAATGGCATGCGTGCTCTCATCGGACGGTTCGTTCGGATGGGCGGCATGACCGAGATCATTACGAGACTGGGCGCGGTCGACCCGTCGTGGCCGGAGGGTCTGGACGTGCGCGAATTCGAAGCCTGGTCCCATCGCAAAGATCCGGTTTGGTTGTTCGACAACGATGGTACCAAACTAGCGGCGACGTGGGCGGCCGAGAAACGCTTCAGCCTGACGGATGCTCAATTCCGAGCCATCGAAGATCTGATCGACCCGGGTGTTCTCGAGCCGAACAAGGGACGGCAAGCGCTCGACGCGCGTCAGCTTATCGACGGTATCGTCCTGAAGCTCCGCTCCGGCATCACTTGGAATCGTATGCCCGCTCCTTGGGGCAAAGGCAGCGACTTTTCGCGTGCGTCGGCGGCTTTGGCGCGTTCCGGCGGGTGGGGCAGAATCGTCGAAGCATTGCGCGTTAAATTCCCAGAAATCCTCGACGGGCTTGCGGTCGACGTCATCGATCGGCATGGCGCCAGTCTCGACCGTAGGAAGACGCGCAACACCGTGATCAACAACCGCGGAAAGGATAACTCGAGAGGGATTTTCGCGAACATCGGGACGCTTTTGCGCTCAGCCACCACGGGTACGGACCTGGCGGTCGGCCTGTCCGGGTCGCGAGTCCGCCTTCCAGGTAGAGCCCTCCTTCGACCCAACGTCGTCGTCGGGCCGGTTGACGCGATCGTCGGAAAGATATTCACGCAGCCGGTGATCGTCGCGCAGCGCGGCCACCACAAGGGCGGCGCGCAGACGGCCACGACTGTCGCATCTTATCGTGCAGCCGGAGGCCTCCAGCACATTCTCGTGGTTTCCACGGCGCGCATGCGCATCGACCATCACCAGAGAAAGGGCGGCAAGTGGATTTGTCGCGTTTTGAAGGCGGATGATGCGGTCATCTTCGAAGCGATGAACCTCTCCCTGCCTCTGCGCGAGATCTATGCCGGAGCGGAGATGTGATCCGACGGCCGGACGCGGCGCTCCACCCCGATCGCTGATTTTAGCGGCGACCGGCTTGGACGCGATAGCTCCCATGAAGCTCTCTTTTGGCCCAACGACTAAAGCAGGTCGGAGGTACATGGGCCTCTTGAGGTGGACCGAAAGGCGCACCTCGCTGATACAGGCGCCAGAAGGCACCGTTACTTTCGGGGACGCTTCGACCTTTGGTAAGGATCCACAGCATCGAGATTGATCCTGGCCTGCCAATTTCGCCGGCGGTCATCGAAATATCTGTCTGCCATCATGTATGCGAGCGCACGAACGAGAGCGCGCGCTTTCGTCTCGGGAGGCTGTGATTTCGGGTTAATCGTCTTCATGTGTGGCTCCGCGACTCCGTAGAGTTAGTGCACGCGTACAAAGAGTGGATCAAAAGGGCGCAAGAGCATTCCATCCAGGTCGAGCTGGACAATTTGGCTCAAGAAGGTCCCAGGCGCGCGCCCAGTGTTCACGTGGTGCATCCGAGGCTTGCTGAGCCCGCAGAGTTTTGCTGAGCCCCTTGATGAGATTGCGTCACTTCGAAAAATTGAGGCACATAATCCCAAGCGCCATTCGGCAAAAAGAGCCCTCGCTGGTACTCTTCGAAATGCATGGACGGCGCCCGATGTTCACCGAGCGCTCGCGCGAGTTTAAGCAACAGATTAGCTGCCTCCACCTCTCGGACGAAGGCGTCGCGAGCATAAAGGCGGACACTCCGGCTGATTGCCGGAAAATCTAAGTTAAGGTGCCCGCTAGGCGGCACGTCCCAATTTGAGTCTTTCATTCTTCGACCCCTTCCACTGGTACACATTCCGTCATGCGTTCACCTCGATGATCATTGCCGGATCGAAGCAGCTTTCGTTTTCAGAACCGTACCCACAAAAATTGGAGAACAACCGCGTTCGACCGCGCCGCATATCCAGGGAAAAGTGCGACCCGAAACCCGGTATTCCGGCTGATGCCTGTCGATAAGCCAAAGTCGCTGGGCCGATCGCATCCGCACACGTAGCGCCGCAGATCTCCTTCCGATTTAGCGACGTGCTCTTCCGGTGTGCAGTGATCGGCCCGGCGGGACAACGCGGCGCGGTAACGATCACCGAAGACGGCAACCTCATCGACGAGATCGAATTGGTGGTGGCGAAGGGCTGACAGTGAAAGGCAACGCAGCGGCGGTGACGATGGCCGGGTGCGATGAAAGTACGACGCACGATCATAGCTTCGGTAAGATTCATGCCTTCACTCCTTGTTCTCTCCACTCCCTTCCCAATCGGGTTGGTCTTGACATGGTGCGCTTCATGCTCACGCCTCAGTTTCACCGGGATCGACTCCGCCGCCGGCCGGCGCGCCAAGCCGATAGACGCGATTCCAGCTGCGCGCCCATTGTCGGTTGCGGTCTAGCCAGATCACTTCCGATGTGTGAATCGTCCGGCCGTCGGCGAGGTAGGGATGGCCCGAGACGTGCCCTATCAAAACCATGAGCAGCCGACCATCGTCGCTCCTGACGCGCACGGTGACCGCTCGCCAGCCTTGGAGGCGCGGCGCGGAGGCAAGCTCGGGCGGCGGCGGTGCCTCGCCTTTCAGGTAGGACTCGACATCGCGTTTCCGCCGCGCGTCGGTGCCGTTGTCGTCATGGTCATCGGTCGACATGGTCAGACTTCCCCGATTTTGCTGGTCCAGCTCATTCGCAAGCTCAAGACGTTGCGGGCTCATGACGACGTTGCCCGTTGGCCGAGCCGGTAGAGGCCGTCCTTCGTTCTCGCCCATGAACTGTTTCGGTCGAGCCAGACCAGCCGCGTCGTCGCGACAAGCTCGCCGCCGGAAGCCTGCGCGCGGCCGGCAAGCACCCTCGCGTCCTCGACCAGAATGGACGAAGGACTCTCTGTGGTCTCGAACACGAGATCGACCCGCCAGTCCTCGATGAGAGGGGTCTCCGAGAGTGCTATGGCACTCGGCTCCTTCAGTTACCTCTCGATGTCGAGCTTCAGCAGCCGGTCGAGATAGACTTGCGCCAGCGACATCAATGCCTCACCGCGGTGGCGTTGCGGACCTCGAGCGTGGCGGCGATGATCTTCTGTAGGTTGCGGAGAGATAGACCGGCCTGCTCCCAGGCGCGAGCGATCACGGCGAGTTCGTCGTTCGCGAGGGGCTGGACAAATCCCGTTTCGCCGGCCTCGATCGCGATCTCCTTCAGCACGCCGGCGGCGAGCTGCGCCAGGTGTTTCAGCGTCGGGGCCGGAACGCGGATGATGCGGTAGCGGTCCTTCAGAGGATCGGGCAGTCCCTCGACACTGTTGGCGGTCGCCATATGGGAGATCCAGGACAAGTCCAGTTCACAGTCGAGCGAGACGTCTCGATAGCGGCAGGAGGTCTCCCTCTCCAAGAACGGCAGCAGCGCGTTCCACAGCCTGCCATTCCGTGAGGCGGTGCCGGCCTTCTCGAGCTCGTCCACCATCACGACACAATTGGCAACTCGCGTTTGATTCACCGCACGAGCCGGGGCGGAGGGCGTGCTGTTGCCCCACGCTCTCGGGCTGCCGCCGAACATGTTGTCGCTGGCGGAAGAGCCGTCATATCGGTAGACCGGCAGCCCCAGAAGTTCAGCAGTCCTTCGCACCAGGCGCGACTTGCCGCTGCCCGCGGGGCCCAACAGCAGGACAGGGGCAGGCCGCACCGGCTCGCCCTCGCGCAGGGGGCGCAGGATGAGATCGACCGCGGTCGTGGCATGCGGATACTCAGCGATGAGCGTTGCGCGCACCACGGTCAGGTCGCGGGCGATAACCAGCGGCAGGTGGGCATCGATTAGGTTCCTGAATTCGGAGTGGTCGTTGGTGAGCTTGGTCGCCTTGCCTTTCGCCATCACGACAAGGCCGGGCGCCTGTAGCGCATCGTTCCGGCTTCTCTCGTTCTCGTTGCGCGTGGTGCGTTCTCTGGCGGACGTCGGCAGCCCCTCGGAAGAATCGGTCTGCTCCAGCATTTCCATCCTAATGATGAGGAAGATGCTGCGATCGTCTTCGGCGAAATCTCCCCGTGCCGCCCGCCACCAGACAAACAGGCGCTGCAAGGCGTGATCTCTGGTGATACTGGCGACTGGCCAGTCCCAGAAATGCTCGATGGCATAGGCGAGTTGCGGCAGCACGATCTCGAAGCTTTGCGGCACGGCCGGATCGGCGGCGAGCATCAGCGCGGCGAGTGCTTCCTCGCCATGGCCAGCGGCGAACAGCAGGTCGGCAAAGCTCCGGCTGGCCTGCTTGCAGCGGTCCTTGTCTTCTGACCAGAAATGGGCCGCGAGGTCATCACGCGGGACGCCCGCGATTCCAGCAATGCGCGACCAGAAGACTTGCGCGGCCAGCGGCCAGCCGCGCTGCCACAATAGCTCGACCGGTAACGGGGTGGACGAGAGTTGAGTGGCTGCTGAATCGGCCATAAATCAATTCCTCGGTCTAGGTCGTTAGGTGGCAGCGCTTCGCAACGTTAGTCGGTGGCCGACGTCATCGATCATCGCAACAACCGTTGAGCGGTACGCCAAGAGCTCATGCCGCGGAGCTCTGTCTGCATCGTGGCTGTCAGACATTCTCAATCTCGGGGACTACTTGCTTTCCTAACCGATAGAACTTCGACCAGGTGCGGGCCCACCGCTTGTCCGGATCGATTAGCACCAGCTCCGATGTGTGGATGTGCGGACGAGCACCGAATATGGGGTGATGAGATATCGCTCCTAGCAGACAGGGAGCCGGCAAGAACCCGAACGACCACCTGTCGAGTAGTGGGCAAGCTTGCAAATCTTGCTCGGAAGGCCGACTGCCTTGGCTTAAGGTACGCAAATCGCACGTTAGCTTCTCTAATTCGCGGCAAAGAGAGCCGATGTTGCGAGAAGTGGTCACTGTCGCCATTGCAGCCTCCGAGGATTGGATGAGCCAAGGATTTTCCTAAACTTAGGAACTACGCTGGGTAGCGCGGGCAGGTCACTGCTCCGGGGCGACGTGCCCTCGCTACACAAAAGCCGGAAGAAGCACATCGGTGCTTTTGGTTCCGCTCCTTGAGGGGGTATCCGGAATGAAGAGGCGCTTCGAATTCGCGCAAGCGGACTGGCTTGTGCCACCAGGCGGGACTTGAGATGTACTTGAGGTAATTCATCTTACTCGTCTCGATATTGAGGAGCCTCGCCGAAGCGCTCTTCGATCATGCTCCCAACTAGACGCTCCCAGCAGCTCAAAGATTGTCGCGGGCGCTTGCGAACCTGGTAGACAAGCCAGCTGTCCGCGAGAGGCCCGCAAAGCCCATCGATGTCCCTTCTGCGCTTGAGTACGGAGGACAGCATGAAAGTGGCCGCCAAGTTTCCTTCGATCGCCGCACACGTGACTGCGGTCATGGCCAGGTCGAACTGGACAGTAGTATTGCCGGCGTGTTTTTGAATGCGAAGAGCCACACCGATCCCCACTGCAGCATCGCCAGCCGCTCCGAGGTTCCAGCGCGGTTCTCCGATGATGGCGAACTTCGTCAACAGCCTCCGAGCGGTTCGGACATGAACGTGTTTGAATTGTTCAGCGCGGAGCGTACGCCACCAACTGAATGGGTGCGGATACAAGATGGTGACCGGCACGTTGCGCCTCGCGCGAGCCACGAAGTCCGCTTGAGTTGGAGAGCGTTGAAACCCGCTGGTCAATCCGTTCGAAGCATTCGGTGGGAGCTCTTTAGGCACCGGAAAAATCCGCATTTGATGTGATAAATCATATGATCGGACTCGAACGACATGGGCGCCTCGTCTTGAGACGTCGTCTCGTTCTGATCTCGCTTTCCGAGAGGCTTGAGGGCCGCGTGCACGCTCATTTTCCAGCCCTTCAAGGACTGGACTACGGGATTTGAAGTCTGAAGTAGCCGGAATTCGTCCGGCGGCATCAAACTCACGGTCGCCTTAATCCTTTTCAAGGATTCAATTGTACGCTTGGACCGGAGCCGTCACTCGATGCCAATCCCGACTTCGGAACGTGCGCCGAAGAAAGGGTTAACATCTTCTTAATGGATAGCACGAAACTGGAATGTTGTCCCACATCAGGTGTAAGTCGCACGAGACAGAATTGACTTATGGTTAACGAGCCTCCTCTTTCGCCAGCTCAGGTCCGCGCGGCCCGTGCGTGGCTTTCCTGGAGCCAGGAGGATCTTTCCATTCGATCCGGAGTCTCGCATACGTCGATCGCCCGATTTGAATCGGAGCGCTCGGTTCCGTACGACGGTACGTTGACCAACATCCGAAATGCGCTTGAGGCGGCGGGAATCAACTTTCGGTTCGCAGGCGCGCTCGGAACAGGCATTTCTGGTCCTGCTTTTCGGCAACCTAAGCCCACGAAGCCCTCGCGCTAGGCGAACTATGCAGTTCGCCTCGCGCTTTCAGGAAGGGAGCAGGATAAGAGCATTTCATTTCGAGGTGCGGGTGTCGAACAGATCTACGAACCGAACCCCGAAACAATCCGCGATTGCCTCAAGCGTCTGAAGCGTAGGATTGGCGCGGCAATTCTCAATCAGTGAGACGGCCGTCTGTTCCACCTCAAGCTTGGCGGCCAATTCGTCCTGGCTCCAGCCTTTGTCTTTTCGCAGTCTTCGAACGTTGCGACCCAATGCCTTGGCAATGGTTGAATCGCGTGTGGGAAAACGCTCATCGAATCCTGACCGCACCATGAACGGCACGGTCAAATGAACTTTGGAGCGGGTCCATATGATTAATCATATAAATTGACAACGGGTCGCTGTGTAAATTCCAGATCATCGTCTCCACGTCGAGCAGGATGCCGGTCTTCGTGCTTTGGCCGACAGGTGGAGTGAAAGCTCCACGACGAACAGGGCGCTGAAGGACCCGGTAGTCGGCTGATTTGGCCAATGCCTCGGCCATGGCGGCCGGAGTGAAGTCGTTTTTAAGCATTGGATTTCTGCGATCCTCCGGTGCGTCGCACGCGCACCTACAGGCCGCACTCAAGACCCCTTCAAATCTCGAAATCCAGTTGCGGCTCGGCGTCGTCCGCGCCTTGCAGGGACGAGAGCGACACGCCCAGGAGGCGCACCGCTTTCGGAAGGGGCATGTTGTCCTCCAGCAGGCCGATCGCCAGATGCGCGAGATCGTCGCGGTTCGCTATGGCTGTAGAAACGGATTGACTGCGCGTGATGATATCGAAATCGGCGAACTTCACCTTGAGCGTGACGTTCGACCTCGGGTAACCGCCATCTGCTCAATGCCCAGCTTGGCCGCCAGTTCGTCCTGCGTCCAGCCTTGTCCTTTCGCAATCGTAGTACATTGCGTGCGAGCGCTTTTGCAATTTGCGAATTTCGGGCGGGAAACCGCTCATCGAACCCTGATCGAGCCATTTCGGCACGGTCAGTAAGCCCCACGCATCAGTCTATATGATAAGTCATATAATTGGTGTTATCCGGATTATGGTGTGGGGTGATGGCAAATTACCTATTATCCGTTGCGCGAGAACACTGGAGCCGTCCGGGCAACCGCGCTCGAATCCTTTGGTATTCCCCGGCCTTGGTTGACCAACTCGTTCTCGGGGCGGTTTGGAGGGATGCAGACCATCTCTTTCCTATACTGATGCTCAGGTGAAGAAGTTCGGCATCCCGATCTGGAGGTTCGGCGGCGCGTGAGTGCCGCAATCATTCTTGAAACACTCTACTTTGATAGCATCGCAGTCAGTCTCCGAAGGACGCCATCATGGCCGCTGTCACCATCCGCAACCTCTCCGAGGAGGCGCATCGCGCCCTGAAAGTCCGCGCGGCGCAGCACAATCGCAGCGCGTAAGCGGAAATGCGCGCCATTCTGGAGGCAGCCGTGCGTCCCGAGGGCCGGCTGCGGCTCGCACCGCCCTTTCGGAGATGAGCCGGAAGATCGGCCTCACCAATGCCGATGTCGAGGCACTTGAACAGGGCCGCGACGCGCGTCCCGCTGAGCCGATGCGCTTCGAATGATCCTGCTCGATACCAATGTGGTCTCCGAGGCGATGAAGCCCAATCCGCACCCATCGGTCCGTGACTGGCTCGACGCCCAGGCGGCCGAGACGCTGTTTCTCTCCAGCGTCACCATCGCCGAACTGTTTGTTCAGCATCGGCGCGCTGCCGCGCGGCAAGCGCAAGGACAGGCTGGCAGCTGCGCTCGACGGCGTGTTGGACCTGTTCGCGACCCGCATCCTGCCCTTCGATACCGCCGCGGCGCGGCGCTATGCCGAACTCGCCGTCAAGGCGCGCGCGGCCGGAAAAGGCTTCCCCACGCCCGATGGCTACATCGCTGCGATCGCCGCCGCGCACGGGTTCGCCGTGGCATCGCGCGACACGAGTGCGTTCAATGCCGCCGGTCTGACGATGATCGATCCCTGGACCCTGACCAGCTGATAGGGTTGTCGAGCGGGCGCGTCACCGTGACGGCAGAAACCGCAAGGAATTGCTGATCTGGGTAAAAACCATCCCCTTCACCAAGCTTGAGCGAGACTGTTCGGAAAAACGTCGGTTGATTGCGGGTTCAACATTGTAATCCGAATAGCCAGAATTTCGAAGTCCATCTTGGATCTTCAAAGGCAGCCTCCGCGGGAGGATGCCTGCCAAATGGAACGGAAGCTCGCCACTCGAGCAGCAGGCGGCGGACACTAAGACGAATGAGCGAGGAAGACGTTCCGAACAGCCGGGCTGCAATCGATTTTTGATTACATCGTGATCCAATCGGTCGCCGAGGAGCGCGCGTCATGGGCGGCGGCAACCTGTTCCGCCAACCTCACGGAAATCGATCAACGATCGCGCGATACATCGGCCGCGGAGATCCATAGCTGACCAGTCGCACATCTAAGCCGAACTCTTTGACGCGGTCCAAAGCACGGACCATGGCGTCGTGAATCCAGCTTGGATCGTTGCCGAAAGCTCCGCCGCCTAGTGCGGTCAGCAGCACTCGGTTGGAGCGCCCGCGTTCCATGTTCAAGACTCCACAAAGCAGAGTCGCCTCATACGCAGCCTCGAGAACCAATCTCGCAAAGGGCTCCCAAAGAGATTTCGGATGGCCGCTGTAGGCAACTGGCAAGGCGGAACAGAATGCCTGAGATACGACCACTGGCTGATCTCGGAATCCGTCGGTAATTTCGACGTCTTCATGCAGTCCGATCTGAAGAGTTGCCCCAAGCGAATCGCGGGAGTCCTCGTCCAGACTCTCCAAATGTCGTGCTATGCTACGTAGGCCATCCGCAGTGCATAGGGCATATCCGTTCCTCATTTCCCACAGTTCTGAAACCGGTCGTCCCAACGCAGTCTCGAGCTCTTGCCCGATGCGGTTCAGGCAATCGACCTGCCGTTCAGCGGTTTGCCCCTGCTGATCGCCTACGGGTGCAAAATAGTTCCGGAAGATCGTAGCCGCCCCTGCGGCTATCGCGCAGGCAGGGCCCTGGGTGGGGTCGCTTGCATATCTTGTCACCCCCATGTCCGGAGTAACGTTGGGAGATACCATTTCCAACAGATTGAACTGGGAGGCCACCTGAAAGAGGGCGGTCGCGTTGTCCGTGTCGCGGTGCATGGCTCTGACATCACCAGACACCAGCCGGATGGTCAGATTTCCTGCGCCGAGCTTTGCTGAGTTCGCCGAATTCCTCAGCTCACCAAGAGTAGGAATACGTAGGCGTCCGATCCCGTAAACCTTGCCGTTCGCGCGGGAGCGCAGTTGCGCGCCTTCCACGGCTAGCTTGGATTGGGTGTCCTGATAGCCGCATTCGCGAAACCCCGTAATTCTTTCAAACCAATCCATCGTCCACCCTTAGTATCAGTCGTACAATCAATCTTGTCATTTCCTGAACGGAAGCCCCTACCGGTCTAGGTCGCGCACCCACTTGTCCCGCGTCGCAGCCAAAGAGGCTGGCTCTTGGGTTGGGAGGCTCTTGCATCGCCGGTCTACAAACGAACAATTTCGCCTGTGTCCGTGACAAACATAATCGGCGCGCGCCGCGCGCCAGACCACGCCGCGGCCGTTAGCGGACCGCCGAAACAGGCACCCGTATCGAGATTCAACCGGTTTGCCCGCAGATCGGCTTGCCGTGACGTTGTTGGGGTGTGCCCATGCACAACCAGCACCCCATGATCGTCCCTTGAGGATAGGAACGGCTCCCGTATCCAGAGAAGATCCTCTTCCGACTGGAGAGCAAGCGGAACACCAGGCCGGACACCGGCGTGGACGAAAAGGCGATGCCGGTCTATGTGCGTCAGCGGGAGCTGCTTCATCCATGACAAGTGTTCAGCCGGCAGCTCGCTGGGATCGTCAACACCATAGCTTTTGAGGGTTTGCTCACCCCCGTTTCCCCACCAAGTCATGAGATCGTGATCCGAGCGATGCTTGTCCGCGGCGCGGACCAACATCTCCTCGTGATTGCCGCGCAAGCAGATGAAGCGGCGTCCCAGATCCGATTGTCGTCGGATCAGGAAATCCACCACCTGCCTGCTGTCCGGTCCTCTGTCGATGTAGTCGCCAATGAAGATAAACCGGGCATCCTCTCCACCTCGAACAATCTCGCACAGGGCAAGAAGCGTTCGTAGCTTGTCAAAGCACCCGTGAATATCGCCGATGGCGAACGTAAGCGAATGCGTCAGAGTTCACTCCAGGTGGCTACAGCGGTTTACCTTACGCGTCTGCTCCAGCGAAGTGCGCAGGCGGACTAACTTTCGCCAGCTGCCGCAACAGCTCCTTGAATTTGGTCAGATCGAGCATGCATGCATTATGCATTCCGTAGCCAGCAAAGCTGGCATTGAAGAAGCGAAGGTCGAAATCTGCAGGCTCTTTGACCTCATCAAGAATGTTCAACAGCTTCGTGCTGCGCGGATTATTGTTGGCGAGGAGAAAAACCACTTCAGGTCGACCGGAGACAATCGCCCGATCGTATTTTACATGCTTGTTGAAACGGACGAGTCCTAGTTGAAGCAACTGCTCAAACTGCTGTTCGATCGTCCTGTTGAGGCTTTCACGCTTTATGGGATCAGCCAGGATCTTTTCGAGATCTGCGATATGCTTCGCGATGCCAGCGGTGCCATCATAAGCTCCGATGCCATATTTCATTTCGACGAGAACAGGTGTGCAGCGGGTCTCATCCTTTTTATTCTTGCTTAGCCATTTGAGCCCGACCATGTCGAGCTTGGCTCCCTGGTCGGGGTCAGCAAATTCGATATCCGTGATAAAGTATTCGGTCTCGTTCGATATAGCTGATCTGTTGTTCTCCCATGCGACAAGCTGCTGAAACTCGCGCTCGGATTTGTGTTTCCTTGCAAAGTGCGAATTCATTATTTCCTTGAGCTCCGGCAGCGCGGCAACCCAAGCCGAGCAATCCTTGGGCTCCTGAACAACGTTAGGGGGCAGCTTGACCGGCTTGCCTTGGGCATAGTTGGTATCGAAGGTCCCAACATATCCGCCGTTCTTATCTTCAAGATGCAGGATGCTTCCGCCGCGATAGTAGATGTTGATATAGTGGTCGCGAAGCGCGAGCATCAGCGTATCGTCCCGCTGAACCCTTTCCGTAAGCTCATGCAGCCGACCTCCTTCCTGCAGGTCCTTCATAAACTTCTCGGATATTGCCTTACCCATCTCTATTGCCCCTTGTTTTGCAGTGCTAAAAAAAGACGATCTAGACATCCCACCATTCGCCATCGTCGCGACGCGTGACATTCGCGAAATAGTCGGAGAACCGGTCACCCTGGAATGTGTGAATTGGCACGAGCCGGCCCGGATTGAGAGCGTTGGCCAACCGCTTGAGATCGGCGATGCTGGCATGGCCCGATGTATGAATGACGTCCAGCCGGATCCCTCGGCCCAGCAGGTCGGCCTTTAGTTTCGCGCCAGGACCATCGTGGAGGTATCCGTCCCATTGGGACCAGATCGCCCTCGCGTCGTTCCAGAGGTTGCCCAATTCCACGTCGCGCATCATTGCGGGTCGAAACAGCATCACCACCCTGTCGGCGATTGCAGCTATATGCTCGCGGAAGATGCGTGCGGACTTGTAAGGTTCGAGTAGGTCGAAACGCTGATTTCTGGCGATGTGCCGGCGTTGATATTCCGGAACGTAGACCGAGAGGTTAGGCCAGCCCACGTTCGGCAGGTTTGGATTGCTGGTCGCTCTCAGGATCTCCATCGCATAGACATCGAGCAGAAGCGTGCGGTTCGTCCGCTTGCAGGCGCGATAAATGCCGACCATGCGATCAATATTCTGCGCCGACGCGGAGATCGTGACGAACCCTGGCCGGCTGAAATTCTCGATGAGCCTGGCCTCGATTTCCTGTTCGCTTTCGAAATGGTCGTGTTCGTTGAGTCGGCCGAGGCTCGAACCCTCCATCAGCATCGTGTCGATCTGTTGAGGTGGCTTCCTCACCAATTGTTCGAAGAGAGCCGCTTTGCGACCGTGAGCGCGAATGTCGCCGCTGTAGAACAGCCGGCGGCCAGCTGCCTCGATCTCCAGGGCGTAGGCGTCATAGGCCGAATGGTCGACAAGATAAGGGGTAAGACGGAACGGTCCAATCTGGAGGCGAGTTCGGTCACTCAGATATTTCGACACCTTGGGCGCAAAGAAATTGGGCGCAAACGGTGCCGCGGCACCCATAATGCGAGCCGTTGCAGCCCCCATGACTAACGGGATCGCGGGCTTGCACAACGGCAGCAATCCCCAATGGTCGCCGTGCCCATGCGAAATAACAATCGCGCTCAAACTTGGGTCTTCGCCTTGAAGCCCTGCGACATCCGGCAGCAAATCGTCCGAAGCTCCATCAGCGTCGAGCGGCAAGCCCAGATCGAGCAAGATCCTTTGGCCATCCGCCTCCAGTTCGATGCAAGTCCCACCAATTTGCCGAGTGCCGCGGTGAACGCGAGCGCGAAATGCACCCATGGATCTAGTATTCATAAGGCCTTCTGGATTTGAGCGAGGGTCAGCGGGGAATGGATGTGATCTGCTCGAGCAGTTCGTGATCTGAGAGACTATGCGGGCGGCCGTCCTGCTGAAGCGAACCGGCTAGGGGTTCGATCTGGAGAATCGGGGTGGATGCTAAGATTTGGTCCACGAATGCAAAGTAGGCTCCAATTTAGCGATCAGATATCTATATTCAGTTGAAGGCCCCGGAAATTGCGGCTTAAAGCCAAGAAATAATTGATGTTGCATTCAAGCAACATTCGGGAGCTGTCGAGTTGCACGGACCTATTGGCGTTGGTCTTGAAAAGTATGGGGAGCCCGCTCCGCCGAACGATCCTCGGGCATAACTCTTGCCAGCTGGGCAGGCAAGGGCGCCACCACGTGATCCAAGTTATTCCCTCTCCTCTCTGGGTGAGATTCAAGAAATGGCGATAATCTCAATTTCGTTTGTGCCAGAGCCTACGGTGTCTCCCACGGCTTTACCCATCAGTGATTTCGCGACAGGGGAAGCAAACGAAATGGAACCCTGCCTTCGGATCCGCTCCGTCCTCGCCAACAATAACAATGCGAAACTTCTGTGCGCGACCGTCCAGTCGATTGAATGTCACTGTGCTTCCAAGGGCGACGACGTCCGCAGACGTGGGATTGGGAAGGACCTGACCCGTTCGCAGTCGCTCGGAAAAGTATCGCGTGTCACGAATGGGGATTGCCGAAAGTCGCCGTTTTTCATTGACGTCGTCAGTCTTTTGAGCGGCTTCGTAGGCCGCGCGGGCTTCATGGAGTTGTCGCTCCAAGGCCTTCAGACCCGTCTCAGTTACCAGATTGGGATGGGGTGAAATCGGACGATCTGGCAAAAGCGTCTCGGATGCAGTCTCAGCACTTTCTTCCTTTGTAAAAGCGACGCTCACTCCTAATCTCCAATTTTCGGCTATCCGGATTTTGTTGTGTGGAAACGCTACACTGGCTCACATCGCTAAGGATCGCCTCGGCGTCAGAGAGTTTCGTCAGGGAACCATTTGTGCTCCGTTATCCATTAAACTCTGCAGTGATGTTGGCTTCAACCGGCCTCGATATGCCGCATCGACTGAAGGAATAGCAGATGGACGCTGATCGCCAATACGCGGTTGCCTCATTACTATTTGACTACGTAAAGAGCCCCTCATTGCGGCATCTGCGTGATCCTCACAGCATACACAGACTCGCACGGGACATCGTGAACGCTCTCGATAGAGCGAGATCCATGTGGAAGAAGTGGGGGCCGGAGCGGGAGGAGGTCGTACAAGCCGCAGCTCCTTGCTGGATACCGCCAGAAGATCTTCAAGCCTTTCTAAATACGTGGCCTGGTCCCCCGCTGACGAAGACGGATATTGAGCAGCGGTTACGCGCGATCTGGGAAGAGCCACATACAACCTATCCAAAGGACGAGTTCAAGGACGGTTGCCTCGTGTTATATCAGGCAGAGAAGGCGCTGGGCACAGAGATCCGCGCGATCATTGGCGCGCTGCAAGAGCACATAGAGCGTGAGGAGGAGCGGCTCAGGCGGGAGCAGCAAGAGCAGTACCACCGATGGAGGGAAGAAGAACGATTGAAGCTGGAGCGGCGCTTTCTCTCGGGCGCAGATTGTGGGTGGACTCGAATCGAGAAGTCCGATGCGCTTTATTGCCGTCGCAAATGGTGCGGTGGAATGAAGAGGTTTGGGCAACGGAAGTAGTCGATTTGCGTCCCCCCTTCTTTTTGGAGCCCGAAATATCGGCGAAAAAGTCGATGCGGAATTTGCTGTTTCAGCGAGATGAGAGATCGAGTCGTTCTTAAAACGAAATCGAGTCGCTCTAAAAACCCAAATCGAGTCGTTTTCAAAGTGTCCGCACAACAAAAAAATGTCGGGACCAATCAAAGGCGAGTCGCCTAAGTCATTGATTTCTTATTCGTCGCCAAAAATTCGCGAGTCGAAAAACCAAAGACTCGCGAGTTGATTTTTGTCCAAAACAAAAATTCATGAGTCGATTTGGCAAATGCACACGATCTTGAACTTTGCACGTCTCATCGCCTGCTAAATGTCGTAGGTCCAATTGCCGGCCATCGGCGAATTGGGGCACCGCAGATTTTGGACGGCCTCGGCAAGTCTGAGCTCCCACCTTCTGCGCGCCGTGACTTCCGTCTTTGAATTGAGACAGACAACGGTCCGCTCAGAGGTGACATGAGCGATGTGGCAAACGATAGCTGCCCTATTGGCGTTACCGACCGTTGCGGGGCCTCGCACGCCGCTTCTTGCGGGACTCCGGCAAATTGGCCGCTGAAGCCCGCTGATTCTCCTGAAACTTGAGCGTCGCTTGAACATGTTCGGCGAGCTTCAACGCGCTATCGGCGTTCGAAGCAAGACGAGACAGCAGCTGGGACAACACTTTGAAATCCTCGCGCGTCAGCATTCCGAACAATGCGTCATTGACCGGGCGTTGCAAGGCCGCAAGGCGGATCAGTCGGCTCACTCCGTGCTGGGTGAGGGCAAGTTGCACCCGACGTCCGTCGCCGGGATGGGGGGTCTTCTCGATCAGCCCGTCAGACACCAGCTTGTTGATCTCGTTGGTGACGAAGGCGCCGCTTAGATACAAGCGTTCGGCGACCTGGTTGACCCCCATGGGCTCTTCCGCCGTCGAATTCTTGATCGCGATCAATATCAGATACTGGGTAGGCGATAGACCGACAAAGCTCGCGAACGTCTCACGGGCGGCTTCCAGGCTGCGCCCGAAAGCGAAATAGTCGTAGAGGAGGCCGCGAAGCGTGCCGTCTCCATCTTTATCGAGCAGCTCGGGCTTGGACGCTGTCAAAAGCGCATCGATCAAAAGTCATTCTCCCGGCGATTCCATGGGTCTTGCCTAGAAACCATGCGTGGGCCTGCTCAGCAAGAGGGCTTGACATCTCCAAATAGCTTTGTCAGAAAGCTATCTAGGAATTATATTTCAGGGATGGGGAATCGAGGCGCGTGTACCAATGGAAGACCGTGCATTCAGGCGTGCTCTCGGGGAGTTCGCGACCGGTGTTGCGGTAGTGACCGCGCGCGGCAAGGGCGAAGAGCTCATCGGTGTGACCATGAGTTCGTTCAACTCCGTCTCACTTGATCCGCCGCTCGTTCTTTTCAGCGTCGACCGCAAGGCGCGCAGCCTATCTGCGATGCTCGAAGCGAAGGGCTTCGCCGTGAATATCCTTGCGCGCGACCAGGAGCACATCTCCAATCAATTTGCGCGAGCCCTCTCCAACAAATGGGACCAGGTCAAGACCTCGGTCGGCCATGCCGAGGCCCCGCTGATCTCGGGTGCGATGGCGCATTTCGAATGCGCGCCCTACGCGAACTATGACGGCGGGGACCACATCATCTTTGTCGTGCGCGTCGTCCGTCACACGACCCGCTCTGAGGCGGCCGCCCCACTGGTCTTCTTTCGCGGTCGTTACCGAGATCTCGTGGACGAAGCCGAACGCGAGCCGACCTGGCCGCTTCCCATTCACTACTAGCTTCGAACTGGAGAAACCGCGATGCGTAGCGCAAAGGAATATTTGTCAGGCTTGAAGGATGGCCGGACCATCTACATCGACGGCGCCTCAGTCGGCGATGTAACGGCGCACCATGCCTTCCGCAATCTCGCTGGCTCGATGGCGGGGTTGTTTGGCTTTGCGAGCGCGCCCGAGAATGCGGATCTGATGACGTTCGACACAGGCGCAGGCCGCGCCAACCGTATCTGGCAGCTTCCGGCCTCCTATGCCGAGCTCGTGAAGCGGCGGAAGGCGCTTGAGGCCTGGGCCGCGTTGCATGCGGGGTTCATGGGCCGCGCCCCGGACCACGTGGCGTCCTGCATTTCCGGCCTCTACATGGGGCTCGACGTCTTCAAGGAGTATGATCCGGCCCGCGCCGGGGCGCTCGAGAGCTACTACCGTTACGCGCGCGACAAGGATCTCTACCTCACTTACGTCATCATCAATCCGCAGGCGGACCGTTCGAAGGGTGCGGCCGACCAGGCGGATCCGTTTCTCACCGCCGGCGTCGTCGATCGCGATGCTGAGGGCATTACGATCCGTGGCGCCAAGATGCTGGCCACCGGCGGCGTCGTGGCCGACGAGGTCTTTGTCACGACGATCCAGCCGATGCGCCCGGGTGAGGAGCGCTATGCGATGTCCTTTGCGATTCCGATGAGTACGAAGGGCCTGAAGCTGCTGTCGCGCAAATCCTATGAGAACGCGGCGGGCGCCGTGTTCGACAATCCTCTGTCCAGCCGGTTCGACGAGAACGACTCCGTTCTCTATTTCGACGACGTCAAGGTGCCGTGGGACCGAGTGTTCGTCGAAAGCAATGTCGAGATGTGCCAGAAGCAGTTTCACGCCACACCCTGTCATGTGTACCAGAACTACCAGGCGATGGTCCGATTGAGCGTGAAGCTCAAGTTCCTGACGGGTCTTGCTCATCGGATCGCCGAGATGAACGGAGTCACCCAGTTTCCGCAGGTGCGTGAGATGCTCGGCCAGCTTGCAGCCGAGACCGGTATGGTCGACGCGCTGGTTGCGGCCATGGAGGCGAAGGGCAAGCAGATCGGTCCCTATTTCATCCCGGACCGTCACACGCTCTATTCCGCGCAGGTGCTGACGCAGCAGCTTTATTCACACATCCTCGGCTCGCTGCGCGAACTCGCCGGCGGCGGCATGATCATGCTGCCTTCGTCAGTCGCCGACTTCGCCAATCCCGAGATCGCGGCGTTGATCGGCAAGACCCAGCAGTCCCCGAAGGCGAACTCGCATGATCGCGTGAAGTTCTACAAGCTCGCTTGGGATGCCGTCGGCTCCGAGTTCGGCTCGCGCCATCAGCAGTACGAGATGTTCTACGCCGGCGCGACTTTCGTCACCAAGGGGCACTCCTATCGCACCTATGATTGGGTCGGCGCCGATCGGCTGGTCCAGAGCATGCTCGATTCCTACGACCTCAACGGCGTCTCTTCTTCCAGCAAGGCCGCCTGAACCAAGGAGACAACCCATGCCTGTCAACAAGAAGCACGACGAATTCTACACGCTCGACATGAATACCGGCTGGGAAGTCCCGGTGGGGTATCCGCCGGGCATCCAGCAGAAGATCATTGCGGGCGGTCTCGACGAGACGAATCGGCGCGGTACGCGCACCCGGTTGCTTCGCTTCGCGCCAGGCGTCTATACGACCGCGCCGTTTTCGCACGAGTACTGGGAAGAGGTCTATCTGGTCTCGGGCGACCTGATCGTCGGCAATGACGAAAAAGGCGAGGGCGGCAAGAGTTTCCCGCCAAACACCTACGCCTGCCGGCCGCCGCATGCACCGCATGGGCCGTTCAAATCCGTCAACGGCTGCCTGCTGCTGGAAATGCACTACTTCGATCCGGTGTGACGCCAACAGCGGCGTCACCATCGCATTCGATCAAAAACACCAAAACAATCTGACGAGAGGGGAGAATCATGAAGCTGAGAAGCGGCTTGTCTGCGGTTTCGCTTGTCATTGGTCTTGCGTCGGCGGCGTCAGCCGCCGCGCAGCAAAAGCCTGCCTCATTGGGGCTCGGAATCTTCACGTTTACCTCGGGTCCTGCGGCAGCCTACGGGATGCCCGGCAAGAACGCGGCTGACCTGATGATTGACGAGATCAACGCCAAGGGCGGCATCGAGGGTGTGCCTGTTAGTGCGACCTATGTCGATGAAGCACAAGGCGCGCAGGGCGTCATCGCGGAGTATCGCCGCCTCGCAGGTGACGCCAAGAACCAGGTGATGGTCGCGGCCTTGTCGAGCGCCAACTGCCTCGCGCTGGCACCGATCGCGGAGCAGATTGAGGTCCCGACGGTAGGGTGGAATTGCGACACCCATCAGCTTCTGATCGACGGCAAAAGCAAATACGTATTCCGCCCCAACGGCAACACCGTGCCTGAATTCATCGCCTACGCGATCTATCTTCTGGAGCGTAAGCCGAACGTGAAGACCGTCGCGATCATCAATCCCGACTACGCGTTCGGTCATGATGCAGCCAAGATCTTCACCGCAGCGCTGAAGGCGTTGAAGCCAGACGTCGAGATCGTCGCCGAGCTCTATCCGAAGCTCGGCTCGCCAAACTACCAGACCGAGATTTCGCGCCTCACCACCGCGCGTCCAGATGTGGTCTTCTCAAACCTCTGGGGCGCCGACCTCGAAAATTTCGTTCGTCAGGCCGCGCCGCGTGGGCTATTCACGTCCAGTCAAGTGGTCCTTGCGCTCGGCGAGACCGTGCTGCAGCGTGTGCCGTTACCCGACGGCGTGATAGTCGGGGTTCTGGGCGACGGCTGGTGGATGTCGCCGGACGCCAAAGCCAATCCCGAGACGGCGAAGTTTGCCGAGGCATACAAGGCCCGTTTCGGCGAATATCCGGTGTTCCCGTCCATCAAGATGGCCAACGCGCTGATCTACGTAAAAGCTGCCTACAAGGCTGCGATGCAGAAGAATGGCGGCAAGTGGCCGACGCGCGCCGAGCTGGCGGACGCCATGAAGGGCAGCAAGGTCGCGACCCTGACCGGCACCGCGCAGACGCGCGCCGACAATGACGGCCTCGTCGACCAGGTCGTCGGCGTCACCGTGAAGACAGCGGCGCAGCAGTTCCCCGTGATCGGTGACATGGTCCGCTACAAGGGCGACAGCCTGATGCCACAGGCCGGGCAGGACCCGCTGGCCTGGATTTCGACGCTGAAGCCGGAGTTCGCGAAGAGCCTGCCGAAGCCGGGAAGCTACAAATAGGCGGCCGGTAGCCGCGATTTGTCTCCAAACACGCAAGGCATAGGCCGATGTCAAATGCAATCATCCCCCTGCTGCTGGACAGTCTGGCCAGCGCCGCACTGATATTCTTTGCGGCGGTTGGCCTGACGCTGGTCTTCAGCGTGCTGCGCGTCCTCAACGTGGCCCATGGCAGCCTCTATTCGATCGGCGGCTATGTCGCGGCATCGATCTGCCTGTTCATTGCGAACCGCCAGCTCAACCCGTATCTGTCGTTCGTGGCGTTGCTGTTCAGCGCCGTCCTCGTTGCGGCGATATTCGGTCCGCTGATCGAGCGCGGTCTGGTCCGTTGGACTTACGGCAAGTCGGAAGCCGTCCAGATCCTGATCACGTTCGGGCTGTTCCTCATCCTGGAGGACCTGCAGCGCGTGATCTTCGGCGTGAATTCCTTTTACGAGGATGCGCCTATGCGATTGCTCGGCACGTCGAGCATCGGCGGGGTCGTCTATCTCAACTACCAGATCCTCTTGATCGGGATGGCGCTTCTCGTCGTCATCGGTCTGCGGCTGTTGATCAACCATACCCGGCTTGGGCGCCTGATCACGGCTGTCGTGACCGACCGTGAGATGGCGCAGGCGATGGGCATCGACACCAACCGGATTTTCATCCTGGCGTTCTCGCTCGGCGTGTTCCTGGCGGCGCTGGGAGGGGCCCTGGCGACGCCGACGTCCGGCATCGCCCCGGGGCTCGGGGCCGACACCATGGTGCTCGCCTTTGCGGTGGCGGCGATCGGGGGCCTCGGACAGATCGAAGGGGCCGCGGTGGCCTCGCTAATCGTCGGTCTGGCGCGCGTGCTCGCGATCTATCTGGCGCCGTCGCTGGATGCCGTTGCGCCCTATGCGGCGATGCTTGTCGTCCTCCTGATCCGTCCCTACGGCCTGTTCGGATCGGTGACGGCGCGGAGGATATGATGCGAGCGATCTTTGCCGCCGCCGCGATACTCACACTTGCCGTGCTGCCGGTCGCCGCACCCTGGCTGCAATTCGTGCTGACGCTTGCGATCGCCAAGGGCTTTGCGGCGCTGGGCGTTGCGATTCTGCTCCGCGCCGGGCTGATCTCGATCGGTCATGCCATGTTCTTTGCCGCCAGCGCCTATGGTGTCGCATTCCTGGCGCGTGCCGGCATCAATGATTTCGGCCTGCTCCTGGTCCTCTCGGTGCTGTCCGCCGCGCTGGTCGGCGCCATCGCGGGATCGTTCCTTGTCCGATATCGCGCGATCTTCTTCGCGATGCTGAACCTCGCGGTCTCCATGGTCTTCTACGCATTGTGCTCCAAGCTTTATGGAGTCACCGGTGGGACCGACGGCTTGCCCGTTCCCATTCCCGGCATCTTCGGCATCGTGGTGACCGAGCCTGTCTTCAAGAGCATGCTCTTCTATCTTAGCCTGACGCTGATGGTGCTGGTCGGCTTTGCCGTCCAGCGCTACCTGAACAGTCCGTTAGGCCATGCGCTCTCGGCGGTCCACACCAACGAGATCCGGCTTGAGTATCTCGGAATACCCGTCTGGGCGATCCTCCTGATTGCCTACGCCATTTCGGCGGCGCTGGCGGGGCTTGGTGGCGTGATCGCCGGTTTCGCGATCGGTCGAGTGGTGCCTGAATTCGCCTTTTGGACCGCGTCCGGCCATCTGGTGCTGATCGCCGTGCTCGGCGGGATCGGCGGCGTGCCCGGCGCCTTCCTCGGAGCGCTGTTCCTGGAGTTGCTCCACAGCGCCGCCGTCACCGTGACCGACGCCTGGAATCTGATCGTGGGCGTGGCCCTGATCGCCGTGATCATGTTCATGCCGCAAGGGTTTTATGGACTGTTCTCGCGCAAGGAGGCGTCAAGCCTATGACGCGTCCCATTCTCGAGGCCAAGGACCTTCATGTCGCGTTCAACGGGATCAAGGCTGCCGACGGTGTGAGCATCGCGATTCACGACGGCGAATTCCTCGCAATCATTGGACCGAACGGGTCGGGGAAGACGACCCTGCTCAATATCTGCACCGGCTACATCCGGCCGAAATCCGGCAGCGTGCAGCTCGATGGTTACGACATCACCCGCCTGTCGCCGCGCGCCATCGCGCGCCGCGGCGTCGCTCGCGCCTTCCAGATTCCGCAGCTGTTCTCCGCGCAACGCACCATCGACAACATGATGCTGGCGCTGGCGGCAACGGATGGATTGTGGAGCGCGGGCCGCCCGCTCGAGACCGCGGCGCGACGCGAGGAGGCGGAGGCGCTGCTCGACCTGGTTGGGCTCGCCGACGACAGTGAGCGGATCAGCAGCACCTTGCCCGAAGGGCATCGCAAGCTCCTGGACATCGCGGTTGCGCTGGCTCTCAAGCCGCGCCTTCTGCTGCTGGACGAGCCGACCAGCGGCGTCAGCGCGCTCGAGCGCTTTCAGCTCATGGAGGCGCTGATGGGTGCGCTCCGCCAGCGCCGCATCACGGCGCTGTTCGTGGAGCACGACATGGACGTGGTTGCCCGCTACGCGAGCCGTGTCCTGGTCTGGAACGCCGGCAACATCATGGCCGAAGGGCGACCCGACGAGGTATTCAAGAACGCGCAGGTCCGCGAACGCGTCGTGGGGGTGGCGTGATGCTCAGCCTCGACAAGGTCTGTGTCTCGATCGAAGGCGTTCGCGTGTTGCGCGAGGTGAGCTGCGACATCGTCGAGCGCAAGACGACGGTGCTGATCGGGCGCAACGGCGCTGGTAAGACGACGACGCTGCGCGCGATCATGGGGCTGCTTGGCCTTGATGGCGGCAACATCCGTCTCGACGCCGACGACCTCGGCCGTATGCCGGCCCATCACCGCGCACGCGCCGGAATCGGCTATGCGCCGGAGGATCGCCGGCTGATCTCGGAATTGAGCGTGGACGAGAACATTCGCCTTCCGGCGCTGGCGTTGAAGCTCGAGAAGGCGGAGATCGAGCGAAGGCTCGATGAGGTCTACAGCTTGCTGCCCGAGCTGCATGTCATGCGGGCAAGGCCGGCAGGTGGCGTCTCCGGCGGGCAGGGCAAGATGGTTGCGCTCGGCCGCGCGCTCACGGTGGCACGCAAGGTGCTATTGCTCGATGAACCCTTCCAGGGTCTTGCGCCGGCGCTTGCGCTCAACTATGCGCGCACGCTCGGCGAGTTGCGCAAGCGGCGACCGGAGCTTTCGCTGTTGATCACCGAATCGTCGCCGGCGCTGCTCGACCGGATCGCCGACAGGACACTGCAGATCGAGCGCGGCGAAATCCTCGCCACATCGACCAAGGATAGGGAATCCCATGTTGCTGCAATTTGACCGCATCGCCAAAGACCGGACCGACCGTGTCGGGGTCGAGATCAACTCTCTCGTCATCGCGGGGTGGGCCGGCAGGGATGCCGCGGCGATCGAGCACCACATCGAGGAGCTCGCTGCGCTCGGCATTCCGCGCCCCTCGACGACACCGCTCTACTACCGCGTCGCAGCACAAACGTTGACTCAGGCAAGCCGCCTGACCGTGCTCGGCCCGGATAGTTCTGGCGAGGTCGAGCCCGTCATTGTCGCCATGGCTGACGGGCTCTGGATCGGCATCGGATCTGACCATACCGACCGCAAGGCGGAAGCGTCAGGCATCGCCCTTTCGAAGCAGCTTTGCGGCAAGCCGGTCGGCGCGCGGCTCTGGTCTTACGCTGATGTCGAAGGGCATTGGGATGAACTGGTCCTTCGCTCGTGGGCCACGATCGACGGTAAGCGGGTTCTCTACCAGGAGAGCCCGGTTTCGTCGCTAAGGACGCCGCGCGATCTCATTCGCCGTCACACTGGCTCGGACACGCTACCGGCCGGCACGCTGATGTTTTGCGGCACGCCCGGTGCGATCGGCGGCATTCGGCCGGGGACGCGTTTTGACATGGAGTTATATGATCCGGTCCTCGACCGCGCGCTGACCCACGGCTACGACATCGACGTGCTGCCTGTCGTTTCCTGATCATCAGTCCGCGGAACCGGTTTCGGCACCAAATGACAGCCTCATCTGACAGATCACAGCCGTCGGCCGTTGCGCGGCTGGAAGCGGCGCTGACGCGAATTCGTTCGCCGGAGGCTGAAAAGGCCTTCACCGCCGTGTTCGCGGAAAGCGCCCGGCGCGAGGCTGAGGCCGCGGATCGGTGTGCCGCCGCCGGTGCGACGCGCGGCCCGCTTGATGGCCGTATCGTTTCGGTGAAAGCACTGTTCGATGTCGCTGGAACGGTGACGAGCTCGGGCTCCGCCGTGCTGCGCCGTCTGCCGCCCGCCGTTGAGGACGCTGAAGTTGTCAGGCGGTTGCGCGAGGCGGGTGCTATCATCGTCGGCAAGGCACAGACGACCGAGTTTGCCTTTTCCGCGCTCGGCACGAATCCCCACGACGGCACGCCGGGCAACCCCCGAGACCGCAGGCGCGCTCCGGGAGGCTCGTCATCGGATGGATCGCCATGTCCTTTTGCAATCGCATCCGCCGGTCGTTCGATTTCCCGGTTTAACTGCCTGAGCTGTTGCTCAAGCCGCCCTCAGATCTCGCCGTGGACGAGGCGTCCTTCGAAGAAGGTTGCGAGCACGCGCGTTTTTGAAATGCGACCGGGTTCGATCTCGAAGAGATTGCGTTCCAGGACAACCATGTCGGCGGACTTACCAATTTCGATCGAGCCGGTTACATGGCCGAGACCCATCGCACGCGCCGGATTGCGCGTATAGACTTCCAGCGCGGTTTCGAGATCGAGCGCCTGTTCCGGCCAGAGCGCGCCGGGATGCAGTCGCTTCGGATTGCACCGCGTGACCAGGCCCTCGAGACCGAACCAAGGGTCGGGCAGACCCACAACCGGCCAGTCGGAGCCCGCTGCCAGCAAGGCGCCCGTCGCGTGCAGATCGCGGTTTGGCCAGTAGCGTTCGGCTCGGCCGGCGTCGATCACCGCCGCATTGGCGACCGTGATGGCGCAAGGAAACCAAATCGCGGGGCAGAGGTCGGCAACAACATTCAGTTCCGCGAATCGCGAAATATCGGCGGGATCGATGAAGCTCGCATGAGCGATATGGTGCACGGGTCCCGGGCCACGCATCCGCCGCACGATTTCGACGGCGTCGAGAATGTCGCGCACGGCGGCGTCGCCCGCGCAATGGACCTTCACTCCTTTCCCGAGCGTCTCGGCGCGCACGAGCCAGTGCACAACATCGGGCAGGCGCAGAAAGGAATGGCAGACCGTTGCGCGACCATGCTCGTCGGGCAGATAGGCTTCGAGCATGGCGGCAGTGCGCGTCATCGGCACGCCGTCCATGAACAGCTTGAGAAAATCCGGCCGCACATGCGGCGTGCGATATTGCTCGCTTCGCGAGATCAACGCCTCGCCGAAAAATTCCGTGCCGGTCAAAGTGTCGAAAACCGGCAGCGATCCAACGCACCAAGCGTTGAGTTCGCCGCGCCGGTCGAGTCCGGCCAGTGCCTGCAACATGGTGAGCGTGGTATTAGCGTCCTGATAGGCGGTGACGCCGTATCCGTTGAGGATTTCGACTGCCCGCTTCGTCGAGGCTGTTTCTCGGGCGATCGGATCAGCGATTGACACAAGGGCAGCCCGTTCCGCCAGCGCAGACGACTTTTCCAGAAGCAGACCCACTGGAGCGCCGTTCTTGGGATCGCGTTCGATACGTCCGAGTTCCGGATCAGGTGTAGCGGCTGTCAAACCCATTAGTTCGATCGCGCGGCTGTTCACCCAACGATTGTGCAGGCTATCGTCGCGCAGCATCACCGGACGCCCGCCGCTCGCGGCATCGAGCGCGGCACGCGCCTCGGAGGTACGCAGGCGCGGAATGAGTTCGCTGCTCCAGATGCCGCCGCAAATCCACTCGTCCGAGCCGAGCCGCTCCGCGCGTTCGCCAACGAGCGCGATGATCTGGTCGAAAGTCGCGCTCGCGGGAAACGAGAGTTCGAACAGGTCAAGCTGGCCGCCGCGCGTATGGTGATTGTGCACGTCGCCCAGGCCCGGCAGGACCATGCGGCCCTTTGCGTCGATAACCCGTGTTTGGGCGTTGCGGAGCGCGTGCGCGCCGCCAGCCGACCCCACATAGATGATCTTACCTTTGCGGACCGCGACTTCTTCGGCCCAGGGATTGCCCGTGTCGACCGTGTAGATCTTCGCGTTTTCGAGAATAAGATCGGCTGCGGCTTGCATTGTCACGGACTCAGGTCGCAGGCTGCGATTTCGCCCGTCGCCAGCAAAGGGTTAGTGTTAGTGTGTAGACGCCGAGTAGCGACGTCTGCAGCCAATAGGCGGTCGTGCCCTTGCCTGCAAGAACGATGCGCAGCGCGTCTGACAGATTGACGAGGCAGAGGCCGATCACCGTGATCCAGAGGGCCGCGAGCGCCGCAGGCACGACATCCGGTATGCGCGCGGCGGAATAAAAAAGGCAGATATAGGCCACGACCGCGAAAGCGATGATCTTGTCCTGATAGGCGTAGAGGGGCGTATCATAGTAGATGAATAGGAGCGGCATCTTGAAGCCGACGAAATGCGCCGCCGCCATGCAACAGAAATAGGCCACACCGGCCCACAGCAATCCGCCGAGAATCTTGTCCGCCATCGAGTCCCCTTCACCGCCTGCGGGCGGTACTCTCATTTTGGCAGGGAACGGTTACATATAGACTAGAGGCGAGCTAGACACATAAAATTATGACTAGGAGGCTCCGATGGTCTATCATCGAAAACGTCCGGCGCTCGACCCCTGTCCCGTGGAAGCCGTGCTCGCGATGGTTGCCGGCAAGTGGAAGGCGCGCGTGCTCTATCTTCTGTCCCTCGACGATCTCACCTTCGGCGAAGTTCGTGCTTCGGTTGGCAATATTCGCCAGCAGGTGCTTGCGACCGTTCTCTCCGAAATGAGGGCCAGCGGGATTGTGCGACGCGCGGACGATTGCAATGCAAAAGAAACGCGCTATGCACTAACAGAACGTGGGCGCGAACTCGTCCAGCTGCTGCTGCCCTTGTCCGATTGGGGCAACGGGCTTCTCGCCGAAAAGGGAGAGTTGTGGCGCGCGCCCCGCATCCGCCGCAAATCATGGAGCTCTGGTGGCACGTCTGAAACGGCGCGGTGACCAGTATCACCGATTATCCCGTTGTAAGATCACTATCCGATCTTCTCACGCGCGAGGCAGGATCGCGCCGAGGGGGTGCCTGCGCGCGACGTAATCCCAAGGGTGGTTGTTCAGGCGCACTCTCGGCCGAGCAGGCACTTGATCTCGGAACTGCCATAGAGATCTACACGCGAAATCCAGCCAGGGCGATAGGACTCGGCCATATCAACGGGATGATCAAAGCTGGCAAAAAGGTATTTCCCTTCCGACCTGCCTCATCGAACGGTCACGGTTGGCCGATGGCGATGTTCGACCGATTGTGGGTCTGCCCGCCTGGGCGCGACGGCACGGCCGTCGGCTTTGACGTAGACATCGACCTGTTGGCCGGCATAGAGCGGGAGATCCCCTCTATTGACGCTGTAGATGACCTGGAGTACGCGCGTGTCGACGCGCTCTGCGCTGAGCCCCGTTAGGGAAGTTTTTGGCACGACAAAGGGCTCGACGTAGGCGAAGCGCAAATCGAAGCTGATCGCGCTATTGCCCCGAAGGAAACCCTTGGCTGGCGTGCCCTGAATAAAGCGCCATGCATCATTTTCGTCGATATCAATCCGGACATGGAGCGTCTGCGTGTCTCCCATCAAGATGAGAGGTTTGGAGAGTGTGCCGGTCTGGGCATATTCTCCTGGGGCGACGTTCACCTGAAGGATATCTCCGGCAACGGGAGCACGCACCGTGAGGCGCTCGACCGCCGCTTCGGCTTCCTGCAGTTGAGCGGCCGCTAGATCCGCATTGGCTCGTGCAGAGGCGAGTCTGGCGTCCGCAAGCGCTGCCTCGTGTCCGCGGCCGGCGAACTCATCCGGGCTAATCACGTTTCTGTCGTGAAGAGGCTTGGCTTGATCCAACCGGCGACGCGCATTAGCGAGCAACAATTCGGCCTCTCGAACCTGCATCTTCGCAAGCGTCGTAGCGGCCTGGCGCGTGATAAGCTGGGTTTCCAGATCACGCCCATTGATGTGAAATAGCGCCTGGCCCTGCTCCACGCGGTCGCCGACCTTCACATTGACTTTCGCAATCACCCCGCTGGTTGGCGTGCTGATAGCGACGTTGCGGGTGCTGGCCTCGATCATGCCGCCGCCGGCAACATAGCTTTGATAGGGTGCTGCTGCCGGCTGCACAATCGGCTGAGCTACCGGGCGCGGTGTACCTGCCTGGAGGACAAGCCAGAGGCCGCCCAGAATGCCGAGCACACCTAGTGTCGGGAGGGTAAGCCGGCTTTTCATCAAGACGTCGCTCCCGCTGCGTTCCGTGGCTCCTCGAAATGGGTAATGCGGCCGTCATCCATATGCGCGATCCGGTCGGCAAAGCTGAGGATGCGCTGATCGTGAGTGACGACGATGAGAGTACGGCCTTCACCTGTGGCGATGCCGCGCAGGATCTCGAGCACGTGTTGCCCGGTCGCATGATCGAGCGCGCTGGTCGGCTCGTCACAAACGACCAGTTCCGGCTCGTGGACCAGAGCACGAGCGATCGCCACTCTTTGCTGCTGACCACCAGACAGCTGAGAAGGAAAGTGTTCGGAACGTTCTGCGAGCCCGACCCGCTCCAACGCCTGACGCGCTTTAGCAATGCCGTCGCTTTCATTCATCCCGTTCAGAAGGAGCGGAATCATGACGTTCTCAGCGGCCGTCAGTTGAGGAATCAGGTTGAAAGCCTGGAACACAAAGCCAAGCGACTGACGCCTGAATGCGGCCTTGGTCGTTTGATCCATCCGTTCAATATCCTCGCCGAGCACAACGCATCGCCCGCCGTCATGATCGAGAAGGCCGGCGATAATCGAGATCAAGGTCGTCTTTCCGCAGCCGGATGGGCCGACGAGCATGATGAGCTCGCCCCGGGCGACTTCCAGATCGACACCGCGTAGCGCGGTCACCTGCTGCGCGCCTTGCCCATAAACTTTGGTGAGGTCGGTGCAGACGACGCTTGCTCCAGCATCGAGATGTTGTCTTGCAGCTGCAGCGATCATGTCTTGAACACGGAGGCCGGATCTAGACGGATGACTTTGCGCATGCTCAGGCCCGAAGCGATCACGCATAGAAGAACGATTCCGCAGGCGCTGACGAGAAACAGCGACCAACTCAGTTCGAACGGAAATCGGGGTCCGATCACAAGGCTGAACAGCGAAATGAGACCCACGCCGAGACCGTAACCGATCGCGCCAGCAACGAGCGCCTGCGCCATGATCATCGTGAGGAGCGTTCGATTCGTCGCACCCATTGCCTTCATGACGCCGAAATAGCGTAGATTCTCAAGTGTGAAGTTGTAGAAGGTCTGGCCGGCAATTAGGCCGCCGACACCAAAGCCGATGATGGCGGAGAGTCCGAAGAGAGTGAACGCGGGCGTGTTTTGGATGACGTACCAGAGCGTCATCTGCTCGAATTGCTCCCTGGTAACGGCGGCAAGCCCCGTCCAATGGCGAATGTTGGAGATCACTAGGCCCACTTCAGTTCCAGCCTTCGCCTTAACCAAAACGAAGGACAGCGTTTTCCTCTCGCTCGGTACGTAAGACTTGGCGCGAGAATAAGTCGTGTAGATGGTTGGCACGCCCATGTTGGTTGTGGTGGCTTCGCTGATGCCGACGACCACCGCCCGACGCTCGTTCATCTCAATGACATCACCGATCATGAGTGGAATCGGCGGTTCGCTGGAGCGTGGACTTGGGCGAGCAAAGCGGTTGTTCGCCCCGTCAGCGCTCACGATCACTCCGTCTGCTCGCCGAAGGTCAGCGAGTTTGCCGGACAGTATGATGGGCGGCCCACCGATCAATGTCGTATCGTCGAGGCCGATCAGGACGGAATTCTGGAAATTGCCGTCGGCGAGACGGACCCGTGTTGTGCCCTTATAGATCGGCACGGCCCAGCCAACACCCTCAACGCCGCGTACGCGTGCGACGGTCGTGTCCGACAGCGGTTTGATGTCGTCGATATAGCGCACCATCGGGTCCATCACCCAGATGTCGGCAAGTGCCGCGTCCGAGACGAAGCCGTAGCTCCTCTTCACGAGCCCGAAGAACATCGCCGGCTGCTGAGTCATGATGAAGGTCGTAAAAACAAGCCCCAGTACCATACCCAGGTACTTTCCTCGATCTCCAGTGAGCATCTTGATTGCGACTAAGACCATCGCCTTTCGCCGCTCAGTCGCTCGCGAAGAGGGCGCTGCTGCGGTGGGCATCAATTGCCCTGGAAGATCGGCAGGCATTGCTTGGGGAGCTTTTCCTTGTTTTCACTAATGCAGCGCTGGATCGCAGCCCGGTTCGGCACAAATCCCGGTCGGCAGATTTTTTGGATTTCCTGCCGGCACATCTGTCTGACCTCTTGGCTCATCTCAGCTTGCGGGCTTTGCTTCGGTTGAGCCTCAGCAGTATTGGGTAGAACGACAGCAATTGTGGCGAGGACGAGTGGAATTCGTCTCATGATCGGCAACCTCCGTGCGTAACGTTGCGATGCACACATAGGCGCTATCGGAGGCGTCCAGGTTTAAGTCATGTTAATAGATGTTGCCGTGGGGCCTCTTTGCGTCGATGCCGTAATAAAAATAAATACTTGAGCCCGTGACGTCGGAGATTGTCGCTGGGATAATGGGGCTATCTGCGGAGTCTGCCGAAATGTCGATATTTGAGTGCGGCGAAGTCGTGCCACCCGCCTACACCGCTCACCCGGCTGCAAGGCCCCACATCCTGCTCGTGGAGGATGACCCGGAGATCTCGCGGATGCTAACGGACGTGCTATCGGAGAGCGGGTTCGTTGCCTTGTCCGTCGGTTCGGCCGTGGAGATGGATGCGCTCCTTGCACGAGAAACGGTCGATCTAGTCGTACTGGATGTGATGCTGCCAGGTGAAGACGGCCTCAGCATCTGCCGAAGGCTCAGGGCGGCGTCCGCAATACCGATCATCATCGTGACAGCGCGGGGCGAGGACGTCGATCGAATCGTCGGCCTGGAAATCGGTGCTGACGACTATGTTGCCAAGCCGTTCAATTCGCGGGAGTTGGTGGCGCGCATCCGCGCGCTCCTGCGCCGCGCGCTAGACGGGCGCGAGACCGCGCGCCTCCGCGCGCGACAGTTGGCGTTCGCCGGATGGCGGATCAATCCCACGACGCGGCAGTTACAAGACCCCGAAGGGGTTAGGATCGCGATGACTAGCGTAGAGTTCGACCTGCTCCTGGCTTTCTGTAGAAATCCCGGCCGCGTTCTCTCGCGCGAGCGCCTGCTAGAATTGGTTCATGGCGGCCTGGCAGGACCGATCGAACGGAGCATCGATGTTCACGTCAGCCGTATTCGCCAGAAGATTGAGGTCGATCCGCGAGATCCGATGCTGATCAAGACGGTACGCCTAGGCGGCTACCTGTTCACGCCGGACGTAGAGGAAACCTGATGCAATTTCCGGATCGGCTGATCCCTCGCAGCATCACAACGCAAATCACCAGCATTGTCGCAGTTTCCGTGGTGCTCGGGGTCGTGCTCACCGTCACCATGTTGCTGTTCTTTGGCATCAGAGATGGCCCGTCGGCTGTAGCCGGACGGATTGCCAACATTACCCGGCTTGTGCGTTCTGCAGCCAGTCCAACTGAGGTGGGCGTCATCATAGCCGCCACCCAGCGTTCTGGCATCGACGTGAGATACGTGGCTCTGGCCGATCTGGAGGCATCGCCTCCCAACGCCAAGCTGCCTGTGCTGTCTGGACTAATCGCACACCAATTGGAATCTAGTCAGAATATCGAGGTTATCGCCGACTCCCGATATCCGGCCGGTCCCGCTTATCAACTGGTCGTGAAAATGGACGATCGCGCCGCCCTGATCTTTGCAGCATCTCCAGGGACAAGCGCATACAGCTTCCTTCTGGCGCCGACCACTTTGACGCTAACGACCGTTCTGGTCTTCGTCCTGTTCCTTTCAATCTATGCTGTCCGGTGGATCATTGCGCCGCTCTCCGCCGTCGTCGCGGCAGCGCAATCATTTGGACGTTCTCCTGATAGCAATCACGCGGTCAACCGCCCCGCTCCTCGTGAGATCGCCCAGGTCGCAGACGCGCTCAATGAGATGCAGATCCGTATCCGCAACCTTCTTGATGATCGAACGCGCATGCTCGCCGCCATCAGTCATGACCTCAGAACGCCTCTCACGCGTCTGAGGCTGCGAGCGGAAAGGATTGCCGATCAAAGCTTGCGCGAAAGCATGCTGCGCGAGATCGAGCAAATCAGCCACATGCTGAACGAGACGTTGGATTATCTCCGCCATGACGCAAGATCCGAGGTAATGTCACGCGTCGATCTGCCCAGCCTTCTGCAAACTGTCTGTGCCGATTTCGCCGATGTGGGCCATAACGTTTCCTATGAGGGACCGGGTCGGCTCACTTGGACGTGTAGACCGGCCACTCTCACGCGCGCGATCAGCAATATCGTTGCGAACGGTGTGAAGCACGGCTCGTTCGTCACTGTGAACCTGAGAACCCGTGACGATGGGACAGCAGAAATTGACATATCTGACGACGGACCTGGCATCCCGGCCGCTCTCCGAACCAAGGTCTTCGAACCTTTTTTCAAGGGTGATGACGCGCGCGCACTCGCGGGGGATGGTTTCGGTCTTGGGCTTTCTATTGCGCGCGATGCCGTGAGCGGGCACCGCGGTGAGATCAGCCTGCTCCAGCGGCTTCCGACTGGCTTGATAGTTCGAATCCAGATCCCGCGAGCAGATGAGAACGAACCTGCGCGCGAGCGAAGTGTCCTCAATGCCCAGAGTGATTGCCCACAACGAGGAGCAGCACAGGAGCAGCCGGCCAATAGCGGGTCTTGCCCGCCGAGTTGCTGTAAGGTGAGCGATCGACCCTCGCCGGGAATTTCTTCGCTGTGCGCGGTGCTCCGGTCAGCGTATTGCCGAAGACCATGTCGCCGCCGAAGTAAAGCGGAGCGCCTAGTCGATCTGACCAGACGACACAGGAGTTTGCCGGCAAGCCGTGGGCCTCACCGGGCGTCACCGCGAACCGGATCGGCAGGCCGTTGGTATAAACCAGCGCTTGAATCTTTACTGGTCAACCTGCCCGTGACCGTACTGCCTACTGTTCCGTTGACGCACGCTCCGCGCTGATGCGGCTGGCTCCCAGTTTGGGAGCTTGAATCACAGGCGTCCCGCCAAGGCTGCGCTGCAGACCCTTTTCGGCCAAAACTCAATTGTCCTGCCAAAACTTGGTGAGACATCAGACAAACAGATTCCTGATCTCGGACGCCTGAAAGAGCATTATTGTTTAGGAAGGACTATATTGTTTAAGAAGAACTATATTGTCTCCAGACAGTTCTCGCTGTCGACGAGCCTCGATACGATCGGTCCGATCGCCCTGGGGGTCGCGGACTGCTTCGTGGCGGATCAGGTGCTTTCGGGGGAAGGCGTGCCGTCGCGACCGCGGGTAGCCTCTCCCAACACCTTCCGTCTCATTGTGGCCCGCGGTCGCCTGTTTCATCGCTGCGAGCCCGAAGTGCTCAACGCGTTTGAGAGTACCGTAGAGCGGCTTCGATCATATGGCTTGCAGATCGACGATGGATCGATCGAGGCTGCTCTCGATAATGTCGCAGGGATCGACAAGATCGGCACGTTTCCGTCCATCAAGGTCGGTGCGACGCTGCGTAGCCTCGGGATATCGACGCTCGATGGGGTCGATCCGAAAACCCGCGTTCGCATCGAAGCGGGCGCCAGCATCCTCGCTGTTGACTATGTGCGCATGGCGCGGCTCCGGCACGCTGCCATCCGTTCCTTTGAACAGTCTTTCACCGAGAATGAAGTTTTCATTCTGCCGACGACGCCAATCCGTGCGCCGTTTCTGTCATCGGTGGAGGAGGACAGCGCGTTCCATGAGTTCAATGGACTGGTACTTCGCAATCCACGCGTCGCCAACATGCTCGATTGTCCGTCGATCTCGTTGCCGTTATCGCTCGACGGTCTTTCCGCCGGGTTGATGCTGATCGGCCGCAGGAACGCAGACCGGCGCTTGCTGGAGATTGCGTCTAGTGTGGAGACGCTGCTGCGAGGCTATTCGCATGCTGTTTAAGCTTTTCGCGCGAATGGGCCGCCGAATCCACGATCGAGTGGAAAGACCCTAGCAAGATCGCATGTGGAGCGTGGCCGCGACATCGTCGCCGTTGAGCGTTGTACCGCTGATCCCGTGCCGAATTGTGATCTCGTCGTCGATGCCACCGGCAGGATCGTGCTCCCAGGGCTTGTCAATGCCCATACGCATCTCTGCATGGTGTTCGGCCGCACGATCGGTCCGGAACGCCGCCTCCTCGAGTGGCTCGATCTCCTGATGCCGATGATGGCCGCGATGGACGAGGAGGCGCTCTACGTCGCGGAACTGGATTGATCGCCTAGCGCTTTTCGGACCTCATCGCTAAATTCGGGCGACAAGATCGCGCCAGCGGATTGGATACTAGGCTCAAGCTCGCTTACAAGTTCCTTTGCATGCGTTTTTCTTGAGCCTCCTTTCGGTTTACGTTCCTGGGCGGCTCGATCAGCCCAAGACGACCATAGATGCTGTGCGGCATAGGCGCGCCATGGCCGCCAAGCCTCCGCGCGCGTTAGCAACTCTGTTGGAGTTGGGCGCCGCCCCGTCGAGTCCTCCATCGCGCGCATCAGGCCGATATCTGCTGCCGGAAAGGCATCCGGTTCACGAAGCTCACGCATCGCGATGTACTGGGCTGTCCATTCGCCGACACCAGCGAGGGATCGAAGCTGCACGATCGCTTCGTCGAGACTTCGACGCGCACCAAAGATCTTGGGGTCGGCGACAACGGCATTGGCGAGGGCCGCCAGCGCGGCAATCCGCTTCCTTGGCATTCCAAGATGCGAAAGATCCGATTCCGCAATCCGCTTCGGACGCGGGAACACATGGGTCAGTTCGGGAAAGTCGGCATGCCTCGTCTTCAGCGGCTTACCGTGAGCGGCAACCAGCTTGCCCGCAAGCGTGATTCCGGCAGTCACGGTAACTTGTTGGCCGAGCAGGGCCCGCACCGCAAGCTCAAAGCCGTCCCAAGCGCCTGGCACACGCAGCCCCGGCCGCGCCTTAATCATGGCCGCGAGCGCGGGGTCCTTGGTGAGATGCGACTCGATCGCCGCGGGATCAGCAGCCAAATCGAACACGCGCCGCAAGCGCGCGATGATAGCGGGAAGCGCTGACAGTTTCGGAAACCTGACCATGGCCTCAAGCGCATTCTCGCCGGTGGGCCGAACCACGATGATCCCTTGCGCTCCGTCGAGTTCGATGGCGCGGGCATAGGCGTCTCCAGCGACCGTCTCAATCCCGGGAATGCTGCGGAGCCGCAGAAACCCCAGCATGGCCGACCAGTCATAGGGCGGACGATAACGCAGGCGGATCGTCACGCTGCCAGCAGCGTCCAAGGATACGTCAGGGGCCCTGCTTCGACGCAAAGCGCTTGGCGCGCGGCCGTACAATTGTTGGAACGTCTGATTGAACCGGCGCACACTGCCAAAACCAGAGGCGAGCGCCACTTCGGTCATCGGGAGGCTGGTTTCGTGGATCAGTTGCTTCGCCAATAGCACGCGGCGCGTTTGGGCTACGGTTATGGGCGATGCCCCCAAATGCCGGCGGAACAGGCGACGCAGCTGACGCTCGCCAACGCCCAAGCGATCGGCAAGGGCTACGACGTCTCCATCGTCCATAGCCCCTCCCTCGATGAGGGAGAGGGCGCGCGACACTGTGCTGGATGTTCCTTGCCAGGCGGCAAGGTCGGGCGCGGCCTCGGGCCGGCATCGAAGGCACGGACGAAATCCCGCCTCGTGGGCGGACGCCGCCGTCGAATAGAATGTTACGTTTTCCTTTTTTGGAACGCGCGCCGGACAGATCGGCCGACAATAGATGCCGGTCGTCTTAACGCCGATAAAGAGCCGGCCATCGAACCGAACATCCCGGGTCGAGATCGCTCGGTAACAGGCGTCATGGTTAAGATCCATGAGACTCAATCTCATATCGCTCCAGTGAAGTCTGGCAGTTTCCGGACTCTATCACCTCTCCCGGGTGTTTTCGACGACCAGGTCCGATTCCTGCGAGAAAACCAGCCTGCAATTTGCGATGCAGCAGGCTCAATTTTGGAGAGAGAGCATGATTCTGGAAGGCAAAGTAGCGCTCGTCACCGGTGGCAACACCGGCATCGGGCAGTCAACGGCTCAGCTTTTTGCGCGGGAAGGCGCGAAAGTAATGATCGTTGGCCGCCGGGAAAAGGAGGGCGAGGCAGTAGCCGCCGCAATCAAGGATGCGGGCGGCACGGCTGCGTTCATCAAGGCCGATGTGTCCAAGGAAGATGACTGCCGCGCCATGGTGTCGCGCACGGTCGAAACATTTGGCCGGCTCGACATCGCCTTCAACAACGCCGGCATCGGTCGTGCGGGCAAGCTGATCGCCGACGAAGAAGAAGCTGGCTTCGTTAACGTGCTCGCGACCAATCTTCTCGGCGCCTTCCTGTCGATGAAATATGAAATCCCGGCGATGCTCGCCAATGGCGGAGGGTCGATCATCAACACCGCCTCCGTCAGCGGTCTTGTGGCAAGCCCTGGACAATCGGCTTACATCGCGAGCAAGCATGGCCTTCTCGGCCTGACAAAGGCCGCTGCGCTCGAATACGCAAAGAAGGGCATTCGTGTGAATGCAATTTGTCCGGCCGCAACGCGCACGGAAATGGTCAAGCGGTGGTTTTCGATGCCTGGCGTTGAAGAACGCGTGACTGGCGCGATGCCCGCGGGCCGCATTGCAGAGCCGGACGAAGTCGCGAGGACCGTGCTCTTCCTGTCGAGCGAAGCTGCATCCTATGTTTCCGGCCATCCGTTTGTCATCGACGGCGGCTTCGTCGCTCAATAGCCGAACCGATCCGAGCGCGAAACAGGAAGCGTCGGTATCACGGGAAAGGAGAGGGGGAGTCCGTTGGCTAGGAATGCAAGAAACGGTTCGAACGTCCTCGTCCTCCGCCTTGAGCGGGTGTCGACAGTTCTGGATGACATGCTCGTTGTGACCGACGAGCGTGACGCCCTGCGAGCCCTCGATTGGCTCAATTTCGAGGATCGCGTGCACCGCCTTCTGCGATTGCATTATGGCGTCGGTGGCTATCGTCTTGTTCAAGCGGCTGACCAATCTGCCGCGCGCCAGAGCTTGGAGAAGTACTTTGCGGGAGATGTCAGAGCCATCGATGAAATCTCTGTCGAGACGGGCGGCACACCGTTTCAGCGAGAAGTCTGGTCGGCTCTGCGCAAGATCCCTGCCGGGAAGACGACAAGCTATGGATTGCTTGCCACCGAGATCGACCGCCCGAACGCCATTCGCGCCGTCGGCATGGCAAATGGTTCAAACCCCGTTGGCATTGTCGTTCCCTGCCATCGCGTCATCGGTAAGGACTCGTCGCTGACGGGATACGGCGGCGGGCTCGAGCGCAAGCGCTGGCTGCTCGAGCATGAAGGCGTGCTCCTGCCAACCCGATCGGCCGCGCCTTGATCCTGGTGCTTATTACGGAGATGTGCGCGCGATTGAGGCAGATGCTCTGCGACCAGCCGAGAAAGAAACGTCAATGAAATTCGATGCTCACCTCGATCGTGCGACCAAGTTTCTGGAGTTAAACCGCGCCGGCAGCCTCATCTTGCCGAACGCGTGGGATGCGGCGAGCGCCAGAATCTTTGAGGAAGCAGGCTTTCCAGCGGTCGGCACAACGAGCGCGGGAATAGCGTACGCACGTGGCCGCAGGGACGGCCAGAAGCTCGTTCGCGGGTCGATGATGCACGAGTTTGCATCGATCGTCGCGGCGGTATCGGTGCCGGTCAATGCGGACATTGAAGCTGGCTATGGGGCATCACCCTACGACGTCGAAAGGACCGTGAGAGGTGTTCTCGACCTGGGTATTGCGGGCGTCAATCTCGAGGATAGCAGGCATGAGAATGGCGCATCCCCATTGTTCGAAATCGCAGCGCAGGAGGACCGGATCGCAGCTGCGCGTTCAGCCGCGAACGACAGCCGTGTACCCCTCGTCATCAACGCCCGCATTGACACTTTCCTTGCCGGCGTCGGGGCAGATGCGGCCGAGCGCGCAGCAATCACGGCTCAGCGCGGAGCCGCTTATCTGAAAGCCGGGGCCGACATCGTTTTTATCCCTTTGCTGACGGATCCTGACACGATCCGAAATCTTTCGGGAGCCATCGGTGGGCCCATTAGCCTCATGGCGATGCCTGGAGCGCCCAGCGCAAAGGCGCTCTTCGAGGCGGGCGCGAGCCGGGTCAGCATTGGGCAAACAGCCATGCTTTCGGTTCTCGCACATCTTCGCGACATCGCATCGGAGATCCGCTCATCCGGTACGTGGGACGCAATTGCCGACCGCTTCTATGGGTTTGCCGAAGCGGAAGCGCTTTTTCCCGCCGGCCGATAGCCGTTATTCTTCCAAGGAGCCTGCCATGGCAACATTCAAGCACAGCGATTTGACCTTCTGGTACACAGAGGAAGGAGCGGGCGAACCGCTAGTTCTGATTCCCGGGGTAACAGGCGACGAGCGGCTATGGCGGCGCGTTCTACCGAAGCTCTCCGCCACGCACAGGGTCATCTCGTTCGACAATCGGGATGCGGGCAGGAGCAGCGTTTGCGAGGCGCCAAGCTACGGTCCTGCTGACATGGCCGGCGATGTCCTGGCCTTGTTCGACCATCTCGGGCTCAAGAAGGCCCACGTGATGGGACACTCGCTGGGCGGACAGATCGCGCAGGAGCTCGCCCTGAGCGCGCCAGACCGCGTTAATGGCCTCATCCTCGCCAATACGTGGTCGAAGGGCGATGGCGAGCTGGATGCTTTACTGACTATACGTGAAGCCTTCAGCCGAGAACTATCGGATGAGGCCTTTGCTACTCAGAGCATCTACTTCAATTTCGGGCCCTCATTCTTTCGCAAGACGCCGATTGCCAAGATCGTCGAAGTCTTTCTCGCCTCTGGCCCGCGGCCGCCGCGAGAGGCGGTCCGGCGGCAAATCGCAGCCGCCAGGAAGGCCGACACACTCGGCCGCCTCGGCGCGATCCGCTCTCCTACGCTCGTCGTTTGGGGTGATGAAGACCGAGATTTCCAGAAGTTGCACGCCGAACAGTTAGCCGCAGGGATACCTGGGGCAAAGCAGGCCTGCATCTTCGGAAGCGGCCATTGCCCCATGATCGACAGGGCCGATGATTTCGCCGACGCGGTCTTGGCATTTCTCGACGAAATCGAAGAGGGCTCATCGGTCTCGGCGGGAGCCGTGACGCGGAGATAACGCCATGCCGTACAAGCTGGTTGGCGCCGATGGCCGCTCGTATCTTAGTGATATGCCTGGCTTGCTCGGAGGGCATCGGCGGCTCAAAGGCTATGGAAGGCTCGATTGTCGGAGCGCCCGGCAATGGATCGCGCGCGGGCATTACACGCGCCATCGCGTGTTCTTCGCCGATGAAACGACCGCTATCGCCGCCGGCTACCGACCTTGCGCGCGATGTCTTCCTGACCGCTACGCTCTTTGGCGTAAAGACCGCGCCCAGTGGGCGAAGACCAGCTTGGCGGCCCCGCAAAGCCCGAGTACTTAGCCCGCAGCCGAACTTCCAGCTTCTTGCAAGGAGTCTCCCATGAGCACCACCGCAGCGACCGAGCTTCGACACCAGTTTGTGGATGTGGAAGGGGCGCGCCTGCACTACGTCATTGCTGGCTCCGGCCCGCTCATGTTGTTCGTGCACGGATTTCCACAGCATTGGTATGCCTTCCGCCATCAGCTCGCCGAGTTTGCCAAGGACCACACGGTTGTGGCAGTCGATCTGCGCGGCGTGAATCTGTCGTCGCGACCAAAAAATCTCCGGGACAATGGGGTCTGGGTTGCGGCAGATGACATGAAGTGTCTGGTCCAGCATCTGGGCTTCTCGACCTGCATCATGGTTGGTCATGATTGGGGGACAGCCGTCGGATATTCGTTCGCCCTGCACCATCGCGAGATGCTCGACCGCCTGGTGGTCATGTCCGGTTCGCACCCTGCAACTTTCGACCGCGACCTTCACTGCAACGAGAGCCAGATAGTCGGTGGCAAGCATTGGCTAAGGCTGCGCCGGCCGGATAGCGCGGCAAAAATTGCAGCAAACGATTTCGAGGCGTTGAAGCGGACATTTGCTGAGCATTCCTTCTTCACGAAGGATGACCTTGAAGCCTACCTCGCTGCATGGCGTCAGCCAGGTGCTATTGAAGGAATGGTTGCCTGGTATCATGCGGAAGGGTGGGGGCCTGCCGAGGGATTGTCACCGGCCCATGGCAACTATGTCCACGAGATATCTCCGCAAATCATTACCATGCCGACTCTCGTCATCTATGGCGACCGGGACAAGTTCCTTGTACCCCAAAATTATGATGGGCTCGACAAGTATGTTCCCCACTTGACGATCCACCGCATCGAGGGCGGAAGCCACTGGATCTTGGATGAGCATCCGGCGCTCATCAATCGCTATATTCGCGCGTTTTTGGAAAGCGCGTCAGCGCAACACGATTGAGGAGCCTGACGTGAGCTAGGTCCTCGTTGAGAAGCCATCACAGCGACATTGACGGCGTCATTGAAATGCGCTGCGCCCCGCAGCCTTGTGCTTCTGATAGCGTGAGTTGATTTCCTGAATAAGGCGCTCGAATTGCTCAATGCTGGTTCCGGTTAAGACCTTGGTCGGGTCCTTGCCCATCTGCACCATGAACTCACGTGCGGGCCGGGTTTTGAAAAATTCCATGCCGATCGCTTCAAATGCTTCTTCGTACCGCTTCACGATGCGAGGGATTTTGGAATTGAGATTGAGTGTCTTTCCCTTCAGCTCCTTGGCGTATGTTTTGTTGACGAGGTCGGTGTAAATGGCCGGGTCGATTATGTCCTCAATGTCCGACTCTGCTGGCGAAGGGTCGAAGGCTGCGGCGGTGAAGACAATCGACGTATCGCGCAGCACCTTTGACTTGATCAGCTCCTCGCGTTGATCTCGGCCGGCTTTGTCGTCATCCAACAAAACGATCACGTCGAGCTCCTGCGAGGCGAGCAGGGAAGTCATGTAGCTGACCTTTCCAGCACCACCCGCGGGCGTGAGCACCATCTTTTCGACCAAGCGGGTCTTGCCTGTCTCGGCGAAGTAATCGTTGACCGAAGAGAGAATCCAAAAGTCGGTTACGCCTTCAACGACCAGATTCGCAGAGCCGACAAACAACGTTTGCGAGAGATTGTAGCCCAGGGCAGCTTGTATCGGGAAAAGCGTGCGCGCGTCGCCGCTCGGGTCCTTCGTTACTTGCGTGCCTTTCTCCGTGATGTTCACCGTGCGAACAACTTCGATAAGATCCGGAGGAATCATGAAGGGTGAGTGCGTGGTGTAGATAATCTGGTTTCCGTAGTCGTCGCGCAGATGGTGCAGCAAATCCTCTTGTGATCTTGCGTGCAGATACAGTCCAGGCTCGTCAAGCAAGAGAATTGCGTCAGTTGCGTCACCACCTTGGGTGTCGGCCGAGAATGCAATGTAAAACGAGAAGAACCAGCGGAAGCCACGGCTCCGCTCATCCAAGTTCACTTCGACAGGGTATTCAACATTCTCGTCGTAGATCAGGGTGTCGAGGTTAGGTCCGTCAGGCGAAAGCCGGACCGTCAGCTTCTTATCCTTCCAGAGGCGGCGCATTTCCTTGGTGATGAGCGCGCTTGCTCGGCTGAGGAGCGTCTGACGTTTCTCGTGGTCGCTTTGGAGGGAGTGAATTTCGTCAGGGTCGAAGCCGGCGACCTGCGCCAACTTTTCAAAGTTCTTGTCCGCTTCCGTGAGTTGGTTCTCGGAGCGGCGTTTCTGCATCTTCGCCAGATTCTGGTGACCATCCAGCTCCGGAAATTCAGCGATATAGATGAACGGCGGCACCCACTCCAGAACCTTAGCCCTGGCCTTGCCGTGGGCTTCGTCAAAAGTGGAGATGTCGGAGGCTAATTCTTCCAATCCGGCAAGCAACTCGTCGGCATTTTCGTTCAAGGCAATCCCGGCTGCGCCCATGGCAGCGCGGAACGCCTTCGACGTCTTGACCACGTTTGCTCCCCACGCCTTCGGGTCATCCGGCTTGTTGGCGGCGTCCGTCAGCGCCTGGAGTGCTTTCTCGGAGGGGTCGAGGTGGGGCTCTGAGAGTCCGTTGACAACGCCATCCAGCACAGGCGTGAGCCGTCTCAACTGCCCGGTCACCTTCTTGGGATCGAGAACGGGTGCCTTGAGGCCGACCAGTTCCACGGAGGTTTGGGCTGCGTGATACGTGCGAGCGATAACGACCTTTGAGATGGTCTGGTCTTTGATGATCCCGGCCAGCTCTGTCCTCTGCCTGTCTGAAAGCTCCCAGGTCGTCCTCGCCACGACGGTATTCGGCTTGCACTGGTTGAGGTGCCGACCCCGGGGGAAGTTCTTAACAGGGTCGATGTCCTTCCGGCCGCCGATAGGATTGACGGTTTCCAGTGCGAGCAAGAGGTTGGACTTGCCGCTTTCATTGCGTCCAACAAGGGCGGTGAGCTGTTCAATAGGAATGTCGCCGCTATTCTCGACTGAACGGAAATTCTCGACGGAGAAATTGGTGAGTTTCAATAGTTCCCCCTTCGTGCCCGGGACATTTCTACCCGTTGCGGTAGTGTGACCTCAAGGGGGTATTACAGCCGGTTGCGGGTCTTCCCCAAATGGTTCTCGTGGCTGCCGTATTTGGCTTCCCAGCTCTTTACGCCGATCCGGTGAGATTCATGGTGGTGGTGGCAGAGGGGGATGACTGTATCGTCCGGGGCCTTTAATCCTATCCCTGTGCCCCACTAGGCACCCCGAGGGTGGTGGGGTTCTCGGCGGACACTTGCCGCACACACTGCACGGCATTTGCCGGATGCGGGCGAGGTGCTTTGGGTTTTTTCTCACGCATTGTGCTTCTCTTCAGGTTTTCTGCCGCGCTTAGCCAGAGCGCCGCTCGGTCGCGTAGTTCCTGGGTGAACTCCCGATCTGCGCCGTTGGCCTCCAGCGTATCGGCCGTAGCGATGTTGGAGGAAGCAAGTTGCTCCAGCTCCTTCATCTGCGCGGCTTTGCTATGCGGCACGTTTTATCCCCATGGCTGTGTCGTAGTCGTCATCGTTGGTAGGGGCAGCGATGCTGAGGTGGCGGCAAAATCCTCCACGCCGTGAAGGAATTTCGTGGAGCCATCCACGGTTCAAAATCGAGTCGTTCTTAGAAATGAGATCGAGTCGTTCTTTCAGTGTCCGCACAACAGTCCGCTTACCGCATGAGGTCGCCTGGATTCGAATCTGGAATCAGATAGTTATGAGCGGCCAGTTCTAAGCATTGAAGCTGCGGAACGGAGACGACGTTAACTCCGTCAGACGTACGTGCCGCTCAGTCCAGCTTGGAGGGCACGAGTTCAAATTTGTAGCGCGTCATACAATGTTGGCGAAGCCGACAAGCGGTTCTGCGATTTCTGGGCGGCGACGTCGTTGTTCGCTGGAGCGCTTCGTACAACAATCGTACAAAATCCTGAGCGGATAAGTCCTAGCACGTTGGTGCGGGGTATCGTCGCGGAGGGCCGCCCTTCCGTATTGCAGGACAGCCTGCACGCGATCGCCGAAGTGAAGTCGAGGCGGATACTGCCTACCGCTGCATGGCTGGAGGTCGGTGGGGACGCGCGCGCGTTTCTACGGCGCGGCATCCGCCTGCTCGGCGAGAAGTACGATGCCTTCTTCAAAGCCTTCCTCGCCGCCAAGACGCACGCGTCGCGAACCCTGTTCCGAAACGCCGAAGGCGACTACAAGCCCGACGAGGAAGCCGCGCGCTATCCAAAATTCGTCTCGCCGAATCCCGAGCGGCAATTCGGCAGCCTCTAGCCGAAGTTCTGCGAGGCCAAGAATACTTCGCCGGCGACCCGGAAAAAATGGGAGCCCTACTTCGAGCAGCTCATGCGACGGATCGGAAGCCGTGACATGGCCCGCGTAACCGAGCAGCACCTGCTCGACTGGCGCGACGCGCTGCTCGCGTCGAAGCTGTCGCCGGTCACGGTGAAGGACGGGTACGTCGCGGCCATGAAATTGTTCTTCGGCTGGTCGAAGCGCATGAAGAGGCTCGCGACGAATCCTGCCGCCATCCAGCACGCTGTCGCAGCGCTTGAATGCACCGCGCGCGATGCTGTGGGGGTTCGCTTCTGACCGCGCGCGGCATTTGCGCAAAGGCAAGAATGTCAGCGACGATGATGCGGAGCTTGTCGTGAGCGTCGCCTGCGCTATCTGCGCTTTTCTTGCGAAGCGTCCAGACGGCGCCTAGACACTATTCCGCTCGATCGTCATCATCTAAATGCCGGTCATGAGGCCCATGGTGATGCTGCTGCCCGTTTCGGACATCTTGCCGATGATCGGCGGCATCATCGGCATCATGATCAGCAGCATCATCATCTTCAGCCGCCGCCGAAGGCGCGGCAGGGGATGGTTGCTGCTGCCGATGATGCGGGGGGGGGGGCCCAGGCAGACCGCGCCCGGGAGCCTGGAGAGTAGTCTGTATATAAAATTACCTTCCGCAGGGCTAATTTTCTATACATATCACTCCCTTCAGCTTGACAGTCTCCCATTGGGAGTAGTTTATATGGAGGATTTGCCCCCAGAGGGCTAAAACGCCATGGAAACCACTCCAAGGACGCTCGGGCCGGCGGAAGCCCGCGTCGTCCTGTCATTCCGCGAGCAGGGAAGGGATATCGTCGAGGCGGACGATATCATAAGCCTGCTTGAGTCCGAGAAGACGGGCCGCAAGGTCATCCGAAACCTCGTGCGCAAGGGCTGGCTCACCCGCCTCGTCGGCGGGCGCTACATGCTGCTGCCGCCCGAGCGCGGGGCCGAGAACATCGGCGAAAACAATCCACTTGCCGTCGCCGCGGCCGTCGTGGACGAGTCATACATAGGCTGGTGGTCTGCGGCATCCTTTCATGGGTTCACGACGCAAAAGCCGGCGACGGTCTTTGTCGCGGTTCGCAAGCAGATGGCGCCGCGCACAATAGAGGGCGCGGAAATCCGCTTTGTAACCGCCTCCGCCCGCAAGTTCTTCGGCTTCAACTCCTACAATGTGTACGGGCGCGGCACGCGGATTTCCGATCCCGAGAAAACGCTGGTCGATTGCATCGACAGGCCCGATCTTGCCGGAGGCCCAGCGGAACTAACGCGCATCGTTCATGCCGCCATGGCGGAAATCGATCAGGAAAAACTGATGACGGCGGCATTGCAGATGAAAACAAAAGCGCTGCTGCAGCGTCTTGGCTTCCTGAGTGACCTTGTCGAAAGACCGCTCAAGGACGAATTACGGCAGCAGCTTCGCGCCGCCATCCCAAAAAAAACGCGCTCGACGTTTGGCGTGCGCGCGCGCAGGGAAGGCGATATCGGGTACGCGCCAGAATGGGAACTTCACGTTCACGCGCGCAAGGACGAACTGCTTTCGGAAGTGCCGCGCATCAGGAAAAAGGGCAGGACGAATGCTGACGACCGAGCAAATCCGTAAGGTCGCGGCCCAGTCCGGCGCGCGGGATATCGAGAAAGTCGAAATCGATATCATCCTCACTGATCTCCTCCAGCTCTTTCATGAGAAGGGAATCACCGAGCACGTCGCCTTCAAGGGCGGCACGATGCTGCGCAAGATGATCTTCGGTCCCCGGGGGCGCTATTCAACCGATCTTGATTTTACGCTGCGCTCGGAGTTCACCGACGAACAGGTGATGCAAATGGTTCTTGATGCGCTCGGCGAGTCCTATCACGGCATCAGCTTCAAGATTGACGGTAAGGATTGGGATTTTACGGACAATAGTTTCTTTGCGAACCCCGCTTGCTCCCATGCAGGCAACGAGAAGGGCATCAAGATCAAAATCCAGGTGAGCCTGCGCGAAAAGCCTATTCTGCCCGTCCGCACACTGCCGCAGCTCAAGCAGGGATACTTCGACCAGCTTCCATTCAAGCCTGCAGATATTCCCTGCCTTGCCCACGAGGAAGTGCTGTCCGAGAAAATCCGGGCCGCCTCGCAGCGTTCCAAAATCCGCGACCTTCACGATCTCTCGCAAGCGGTGAACATGAAGTTCGACCGCGATCTCACGCGATCGCTTGCCGTCATCAAGCTGTGGGAGAGCGACAAGGACAATCTCGACTACGATAAATTCGCAAAGCAGGTCGAGGGCGGCAAAGATTACGATTTGAACGATCTTAGAAACCTGCTGCGCAAGGACGAACAGCCTGATCTGAAAGCGATGATCAAGCGCGTCACCGACAATTACCGCTGGCTGGGACCGATGACCGATCTTGAAAAGAGGATCGCGCAGGATAGCAAGCGCACGCGCAAGGATGATGCAGCTGCTCTCAAGGCCGACGCGGTGAAGCGGGCAGGATAGCGTGCTAGCACATCTGCTCCACGGCATCGCGGACATGTTCTGCGTAGCGGTGTGCTTGGCGCAGCGACCAAAGCCGGGTCTACCACCCCGGCTTCGGCCTGCTCGTCTGGCGCTGCGCGATCACGCGGCGGATCAGGGCGAGCGTCGCTAAGGCCTCGCGGCGCTCCGGCGTGCCTTCGCGGCAGCCGGCGAGCCTGTCCGTCACGGATTCCAACCGGATGTCCAGCTCCCGGTCGGTAATGCGTTGCAGCGAGGTGATCGTGGTGAAGGTGCTCATGGTTTCCTCCTTGTTTCGGAGGCCCGGCCCATCGGGGCCTTCCATGGCCCCGCATCACCCAAGCATCAGCAGGTGTTCGATTCTCCTAGGGAGCGCCAACAATTTCAAATTACTTGGCTGCATTCTGGCGCTCTTCGCGTAGCGCTTCTCCAACTTTTCTCCAACCGAGGATTTGCTCACGCACGAAGACGTCGCGCGGTTCTCGGCATATGCGGGCACCGCGGACCGAACCACTCCAAATCCGTTTTCTCGTGGCTAAGCTCGAGACGCCAGATCTCAAGGCTCTCTCTTGTCAACAGTGTCTGCAGCGCGCGTAAGACGGAGACCCTGTGTTTCTTTTGCACGAGCTGCCCTGCACTTTGACAAAGTTCGGACGTTGAGAACGACCTTTTCGGATGCTTTTCGAATAGATGCTTCAGTCGCAGCGCGACCCGTCCCAATCCCCTGCTCAAAGGTCCGCTACCGGAGTTAAGTGTTTCCCAACCGCCCAATTTAATGTCTAGGTTGCGCTGGTCAATGTCTCTCGGAAGACAGACCTAAACAGTTGGGCGCGCATCGGCTGAGAGGAAATTGGGGCATGAAGGGTCTAATCATCGACGAACCGTGGATCAGCTTGATCCTGGCTGGCGAGAAGATTTGGGAAATGCGCAAGACGGCTTGTCATCACCGAGGCCGCATTGCGCTTATCCGCAAAGGCAGCGGTCAGGTCGTCGGCATTGCCAACGTCGTCGGTTCGCTGGCTCCGCTTTCATCACCCCTCGCTTATGCCGATGCTGAACCAAAGCATCGCATTCCTCCGGACCGGCAGGATCAGGCATTTGTCGATGGCTGGCGGACTCCCTGGGTTCTCGTGAACGCTCGGCCGCTCACCAGTCCAGTGCCCTACAAACATCCATTCGGAGCGGTGATATGGGTCAACCTGGATGTGGACGTGGTTGGCGCAGTTGAGGCAAAGAGTAGTTTGGTGGGGGCTGGACAAAAAATCGCGGCGGATCGGAAGTTCGTCCGCCTGGATGATGATAAAAAGGCCTCTGGGCTGTCACTGCTGGGTCGCCTGTCCTCATGGCTGCACAAGGACGCGGTCGAGCCTGTAGAAGCGACGCAGGGCTCGCAAACCGTGGGCCAGCCACTTTCAGAGGAATCGGAGATTAGCCGCATCGTCAAAGTGACAGGCGGCAATCTCCGCAATGATCACCTTTACCTCCCGCTCGATTTCTTTCCCACCGACGCGATCGGCGGTAGGAACAGATCGGAAGCAGCTTCGCGCATGATTTCGGTCACGTTCACTCCCGGGGCCACTGTGGAGACCGATATCGATCGCGCAAAGCGCATTCTTCGTGAGCGCGGAGCGGTCGCTGATTTTTTTGCTCGTGCAGGCGTGAAGGAAGGTGACTCCTTGCGCCTGACCAACACCGCGCCGTACCGTTACGAAGTCTCCAAGGTGGCGAATGCCTGACCACAGCAGCCACGTTCGGGAAATGCGTGCGGATCGAGCGGCACAGATCCGAGCCGCATCCGCCTCACCGCGAATACTGACCGGCTACTGCCAACATGTCGGAAACGGCTTTCCGAACCTCGCCGAAGCTCGGCAGTCGCTCGCCAGTCTCTTCATTCATGTAGAGCCGTCGATTGACCTCGATCATCACGGCTTGGACGCTCGGCTCGCGCCGATAGTGTCTTGCAGGGACCGGTGCGCCAGCGAAGGGACGATCGATAAGCACGGAAAATCCGGCAGCGGACGCTGCGGCAATCAGCTCATCGCGAAGTCGTGCGGGCGTATGCCAATCGTCCGTTCCGATGCAAATATCCGGTCGGGCCGGGTCCTGGTCGGGTTCATGCGGCAGGGGTCGCGATGAGAAGCTGTGGCAATCGACGATAATGCAGCTCCTCCCCTCGGCAATTAGTTGCGCCGCTAAGTCTGTGAGCTTCTGATGATGGGGGCGGTACCAAGTCTCGATAAGCCGGGCCCGTTCGGCCGTCGTCAGGTGCTCGCGCAGGGGCCGTCCATCCGTTGTCTTCACGTAGACGGCGCCCATGCCCCGCACAGCCATCGGTTCGTCGGCGTCGTCAGGAAATCGCTCGACGTCGCAGACCAGACGGCTGACGGGAAAGACCATCCGCGCAGCTTCGAACGGCGTGGGTGCGAACAGGTCGTCCGTGAACGCATCGGTCATGCGAAGCAACTCCAGCTCCAGCATTCGGTCGTCCGGAGCAAGTTGCGCTCTTTCTTCAGGCGAAATGAGCCGGGAGCTATGGGGAATGTGAAGTAAGAGATTTGGCGACGGCATGCCACGCATTCCTCAGGTCCGCGATTTGGGAACGGCCAACGACCGTTCAGCATTCTCAACGGCGCGATCGAACTGCTCCTCGAGCCAAGGAGAGGCGCCGCGCAAGCCCTGAACAACCTTCTTGGCCCAGTCGATATATTCGAGTCGGCGTCTAACAGACCAGTCGGGAGAGGGCGCAAACGCAATCGCGCGCACGTTGCTCGTCTTGTCGGCGAGCTTGATGAGTTTCGCGGCTTCAGTCTTTTTCGGCGCGTGCTCGACTTGGAGCCGCTTACGCTCTGCCTTGTCCAGCGACTTATCATCGGTGACTTCCGCAACAATCGCGGCAACCCGGTCGCCGAATTCTCTTGCAATGAGTTCGAAGGGAACTTCCTGGTCTTCGACGGCATCATGCAAGAGGGCTGCAATGACCAGCTCGGGATCTTGACCATGGGTCGCATCGGCGATGAGGCTCGCGACCTCGAGCAAGTGGTTAATGTAGGGTTCTTGAGCTGCGCCTTTGCGTCGCTGGTGAACGTGCCACCGCGCGGTAGCGTCAGCAGCTCGCAGTACAGCAATCCATTCCTTCATGATGATCTCTCGAAACCTCCTTCTGAGGTGGTTGGTCATTCGCTCGACTTCGCCTTTAGGCGCGGTGACCTGCAAATCGCCGCGTGCCAGTCAGCAGATGCCGAAACAACATTACGAATCACAAAAAAATGGCCAGCGATACAGACGATCCACAAATCCGGGTTTTTGCGGGGTAGGGAGCAAAACGGCCACCGGAGTCGTTAGACTTTCGCTTCGCGCCCTTGCAAAATTTCCATGACAAGCAACCCGTTGGTAACGCATCTGAGTACGGGCGGCTGTCAATAAGCAAGAAACAAGCGGGAATTTGAAGCGACGACCACCAAGCGGTAAGATTCAAATGGCGGGACCAATTGCGGCATTAGATGCCGTGCCGTCGCGCGTACTCGACCAACCGCGGGTACCGATGATCATTACGCAAACTCGGCATCGCCTGTGCAATGGCTTCCAAGCATTGCGCAAGTTCTCTGGGTGCCCACGGCTGGTCAGTGAGAATGGCGTCGAGCAAACGCAATGCAGCTTCCGGGAATCGGGCAGATAACTCGGACTCATGCAGTTGGTGCACAACCTAGTGGGGATGCTCAATCGGCCGTAGCCAGTCAACAACAACAGCAACGGCCGAAGGAAATTCACCGCCTGCTGCAATGCTCATGCGCGCAAGGGATTCTGCAATGCTGTCTGACGCTTGGTCCGTGACTTGGGCCAGACCTCCTGCCAGAATGGGCGGACACGGTTCTTCCAATAGTCCTCCCGTTGTTCAGCACCGCCTTTGAGGGCTTGCGAGAGTGCTCGCGCGACTTCGTGCAGACCCTCTTGCGGTACTGCCCCAATGGCGGTCCCAAAGTCAGCCGACGTATAACCTTTGACGGGGTCCAAAGCAGCGTAGGTTAGGAATGCTGCGAATTGTCGACCGTGTTCGCCAAGCTCGCCATAGTGATCCGCTGTGGAAAGGAACTGCGATTTGAATGCGATCAGGAGCGGACGATACCGGCCACTGGGATAAGGTGCTGCATGGAGTTTTAGTTTGGATCTGCATTATCAATGGCTTGAAGGCTCAGGCGACGAATGCATTCGGTGTGGTGTCCCGGTTTTTGTCCCGGTTTTGGATTGTTGGTCTGAGCCGCATGCGAGTTACCATTCTGCTTGCCTCGTGCCTATCTAGGCTTGCCGGCAGCAAGCCTGTTGAAAGGGAGTCTGTCGAGGTCTCGCCCGGTCCTATGCTGCTGCCTGGTTCGAGCCGTGGCCGCATGAAGCGCTCGCCCGGGAGTATCAGCAGCCGGCAACACTCGAGCAAGGCCTCTCACTGGCGCAGAGAGCGGTTGAACTAGATCCCCATCTGGCTGACGCCCGTCTGGCGCTTGCGGCAATATTGCAGTGGCTCCACAGGCCCGCCGAAAGCCGCGCAGAATTCGAGTGCGCCTTCGAACTCAATCCGAATCTTGCGGACTATCGGTTCGCACTCGCGCTCACCCGTTGGGGCCGCACCGAAGAAGCAATGGACCACCTGAAACGGATCATCCGGTTCGACCCCTTCCATGCACCGACCTGCCTGACTTTCTTGGGAAACGCCTATTACTTGATCGGCCGATACACCGACGCGATTGCAAATCTCAGGACTGCGGCTCGTCGTTCGCCGACTTTTCGACCAACCTTCGTTTGGCTTGCCGCGACCGCGGCCAAGCTCGGATATGATGGGGAGGCCCAGGAAGCGGCGGCGGTTGTGCTACGGCGGGATCCTGCCTTCACCATCAAAAAATGGCTCCATCTGCATCAGTTTGCAAAGCCGGCCGATGCCGAGCATGTCGCCGAAGGATTGCGGATGGCCCAGTTTCCCGAATGAGGACGCTGGTACGTTACGATCGCTCAAAGTTAAGCGGCGGAGATGTAGCGCTCGTGAGCGGCCGCTGCTGGCGCAAAGCGGCCATCCAGCCTGGGCCGAGCAGGTCAACAAATTGAAGGCGATGCACGAGTAATTTATCTGAGGTGAGCGAGCCGGACGATGAAGTAAGGGACGGTTGACAGAAGGCGTCAGCGCAGCATCGCCGAGCCGAAAATTGCGTCGGCCTCCTTTCGGAGCTTCTGGCCAGAAGTGCGGGGTGGCGATCACAGGCGCTGGCCGGTCTCCGGCGAAAACAACACTGCATCAGCGAGCGTGACGCGCAGCCCGACGGCGTCGCCGAGCGCGAGCAGTGAATAGCCGGGCACCGTCACCATGACATCACTGCTTGGAGCCCCTTCGTCATCATGCGCCGTTACCGCGCCATCAAGCCGGACTCCGAGGATCGTATCCGCCCCGACATGTTCGACCAGCGTGACGCGGCCTGCCAGGGTTTCCGGTCCGCCCTGTTCGACGGGCATGACGGCGTTGGGGCGCAGCCCCAGAAGCACGGGCCGATCGGATCCCGACGCGGTTGCGGCGAGATGCGACGGAGCCGCCAACAGGGTTTGTCCTACCCGCAGGGCACCGTTACCTGCGGTCGCATGGATCAGATTCATCGGCGGTGTGCCAATGAATCTAGCCACATAGGTATTGGTCGGGTTCTGATAGAACTCCCGCGGAGTTCCGTACTGCTGAACGACGCCATCGCGCATCAGTGCGATGCGGGTACCCATCGTCATTGCCTCGACCTGGTCGTGGGTGACATAGACGAAGGTCCCGCCGACCTCCCGATGCAGCTTGGTGATCTCAGCCCGCATGGTGGTGCGCAGCTTGGCGTCGAGATTGGACAACGGTTCGTCCATGAGAAACACTTCCGGCTCGCGCACCATGGCACGGCCCAGGGCAACGCGCTGGCGTTGCCCGCCCGAAAGCGTGCGCGGATGACTATCGAGCATGCTCGTCAGACCGAGGATCTTCGCAGTGCGGTCGACGCGCTCGCTAACCTCAGGCAATTTTTCGACCTGGCGCTTGCCGAGGCCTCCTATGAGCGGAATGTGAAACCACCAGCGGAAGCGCCGCATGATCAGTGGGAACGTGATGTTGCGACGGACCGTCATATGGGGATAGAGCGCGTAGGACTGGAAAACAAAGGCCATGTCGCGGTCGCTCGGCGGCAATTGATCGACGCGGCGACCGCCCAGGCGAATTTCGCCGCCTGAGATCGTCTCCAGCCCGGCCAACATTCGCAGCAGGGTCGACTTGCCGCAGCCGGAGGGGCCAAGCAGCACGAGGAACTCGCCGTCCTGCACGTCGAGTGAAATGTCCTGGATCACCGTCTTGGTTCCGAACGACTTGGTAATGTGAACGAGTTCGATTGCGGCCATCAGTAACGCCTCTGTTGAATGTAACGGCCTCAGCCCTTGACGCTGCCCGCAGTCATGCCGGAGACGACATAGCGCTGCACGAAAAGATAAAAAATCACGGCCGGCAGCGTGTAGATCACGCTCACCGCCATGACCGAATGCACCGGCGTAGAGAGTTCGCCGACAAATCCCGCGAGCCCGACCGAGGCCGTTCGCAAGGCCTCGCTGCTGACCAGTGTCTGGGCGAAGACATATTCGTTCCACCCGTGAAAAAAGGCGATCACCGCCGCGGCGGCAAGCGTCGGCGCGACCAACGGCACCACCACGGCGAGAACGATGTCGATCCGCGAACACCCGTCAATCCGCGCCGCCTCTTCGACCTCAATCGGTATGCCGTCGATGGCGCCCTTGAGGATCCAGGTAATGACGGGAACCGTGAACGCAGTGTTCGCCAGGATAAGGCCGATGAGGCTGTCCAGCAGCGACATCTGGGCGAAGATGCCGTAGAGCGGCACCACGAGCATCGCTTCAGGCAGCATCTGCGTTGCAAAGAGAGCGAACCCGAAAATGCCCTTACCGCGGAAGCGGAAGCGCGACAACGCATAGGCTGGTAGAATCGCGAGAGCGATGCTCAGCACCGTCGTCCCCGTCGCGACGATAGCGCTGTTGACGAGCCAGGTCGCCACAGGAATGGTACGGAAAACCTCGCGATAGGCCGCCGCCTCGGAAAGCGTCGGCAGAAGACGCGCGCGATCGGCGAAGAGTGCGGCCGATGGCGTCAGCGATGTGACGAACATCCAGTACGGCGGGAAGGCCGCGGCGCCGAGAAGCCCCAGGATGGCGGCGAGGTGCAAGCCCTGTCGCAAGGAAAGCACTCCCATCAGTCGTTCCCCTGGGCGCGCTCAGCCCGCTGTGTGTAGCGGAAATAGACCAGCGTCATTGCTAATGCCGTACCGAGGCCGATCATGCCGACCGCGGCGGCACGCCCGAGATCGCGATAGACAAAAGCCTGGCGATAAAGTTCGATCACCAGCGTATTGGTGGCGCCGATCGGACCGCCTTGGGTCATCAGCCAGATCAAATCGAACCGGCGCAGCGACCAGATGGTGATGAACAACGCCAGCAGCGCGACTGTCGGCCGGATCGTCGGCCACACCACCGCGGCAAATACGCTCAATCGATCGGCGCCATCGATGACTGCCGCTTCCCGTTGTTCCTTCGACACGCCCTGGAGCGCTGCCAGAATGACGACGGAGGCAAAGGGAAAGATTTGCCAGACGGTCGTGAGCAGGATCGCGGGCAGAGCCAGGGAGGGGTCGTCGAGCCAGTTTTCGGTGCCTGAAGCTATTCCGAGCGCCCGCAGCGTGCGGCTGAAGATGCCGTACTGCGCATTGTACATCCAGATGTAGACGAGAGCGACGGCGACCGGCGGCGCGGCCCAGGGGATCGTTACCAGGGTGCGCGCTATTGCTCGCCCCGGGAATGATTCATCCAGCAGCAAGGCGGCGGTCAGGCCGAGGCCGATCGACAGCACCACGCAAGCCGCGGTATAGAGCGCAGTAATCCAGAGTACGTGATGGAAATCGCTCGTCGCGAATAAGTCCCGGTAGTTGTCGAGTCCAACCCAGGTGTGATCGCGCGGCGAAAGCAGCGAAGTTGACGTGAAACTCAGATAGAGTTCCTCGATCAGCGGATAACCCTGAAAGAACAGCAGATAGCCTGCCGCCGGCGCCATGAAGAGGTACGGAGTCCAGGCGCTCCCGTGCAAGCGTTCGTCGGCCATGGGCACTCCGCTTTCGCTGTTCCTGCAAGGAGGGCACGGTTCGGAAGCCGGGCGCGTCTCTCACCGCAAGAGCCTTATCGACGTCTTTTCTCACCGCTTGAATTGGTAAGCTGGTTGCGGCCAAGCTGCGCCGTGTAATCGATACGATGCGATCACTTCTTGACCACGCGCGCCGTCACCATGCGCTGGGCGTCGTCCATCGCCTTCTTCGGGTCCATCCCACCCTGCAGAACCTTCAAGACCTGCTCGAGCACAATCTGCTGGATGTCCGGCGTCTTGGTCTCAAGGCCGATGACCAGTTGCGGGACCGCGTTCGGCGTCTGGTCATCAAAGACCTTGAGCCACGGCTTCTTGGCGATGTCGTCAGCAGAACGCTCGACAATGGTGGCGACGCTGCTGGCGCCGATGATGTCCTGAAGTTCTCGCTGATTTTCCGGACGAAGCACCCATTTCATGAAGGCGATCGCCGCATCCTTGTGCTTTGTGTTGGCGTTGATCGTCAGCGGCGCCAGGATCAGGCCCTGCGCTCTCGTCGGGAACGGCGAGGGGGCGGCTGCGAGCGGCAGGTCGGGGGCCTGCTGATTGAAGATGGCGGCGACGCCGCCGTTATCGACCTCCATGGCCAATTTGCCTTCCCAGAACATCCGGCGATAGGTCGCTGCATCGGCGCCCTTCGGTATCGCGCCGAGGTCGTACACCTTCTTATAGGCGGCGATGCCTTCGACCACCTTGTCGCTGTTGACCGTCGGGTTGCCGGCGTCGTCGCTCCAACGCCCGCCGAAGCCGAACACAAAATTGCATACGTCCTGCCAAAAGCCCGCGCGCTCGGCCATCGTCGCGCGGAACGCGAAGCCAAATTTGCCGTCCACTGTGGCCGCCTTCGCGCTGGCCAGAAATTCCTCGAAAGTGGCAGGCGGTTTGCCGCCAGGGACCAGCGACTTGTTATAGATCAGCACGTAGTTGCTGATCTCGAACGCGACGCCGTAGCGCTTTCCGCCCACTTTCAGATACTTGTCCGGCGCGGTGAAGTTGTAATCGGTGTCCTTGATCGCGTCGTCGAGCGGCAGAAGCCGATTAGCAGGCACGGCCGCATAGAAATCGATCTGATCGAAGCGCACGAGATCCGGACCGCCACCACCGCCCATCTGGGTGAAGACCGTGTTGGCGAGCGTGGAGAACGGGATCGCGAGTGGCTGGACCTCGATCTTGTCCTGGCTCTTGTTGAATTTCTCGACCCAGGCCTTGAGCTTCTCGCCGCGGCCGGCTTCAGCAAAGGTGGCGCCGGCGAAAGTGATCGTTTCCTTCGACTGTGCGATGGCGGCAGTCGAACCGAGGAGAGGCGCGAACGCCATTCCGGCCGCAACAATCATCGAAACGCGCTTGTTGGACGTCATGCATTCCTCCCGTTGGCCGCACCCCGATCAATCTCATGACGTCGGGTGTCTTTTTAATCCGGACGCCATCGTTCATGCAGCGTCGTTATTTACTAGAATATTGTGATATATTACAGAAGTCAATACAGTGATCGCCTTCCCTAGGCAGCGCGGTACCGATGGGGAAGGCAACCCGCTCAGACGAGCGGTTCGATGCTGCAATCGAGCAGACTGGGGTCGATGCCTGTTTCCATCGCATCGAACATCGTATCGACGAACGCTACCAAGGCGTCGATGGCCGCAACGGCGCGTTCGGCATGTCGGTTGGCAGTGAGGTTGAGAACCGCGAGATGGTGGTCGACCGTGCCGCCAAGGTCGGACTGGCCAGGCATGTAGTGGTGGTGGATGAAGCCGATCCTGCGATAGAGGGTGTGAAGCGGTCGCAGCGTGTGCTCGAGGAATGGTTCTCCGGCCGCCGCCAAAATGAGCGCGTCGATGCGGCGATCAAGAGCGTTGAATTCAGCGAGGCTCAGAGTGTCGCGCTTCTCTTTCAAAACACGCTCAATGTGGAGCATCTGGTTGCGGTGGGAAAGGCTGGCGCGCTCGGCGGCAAGCTTGACGACGGTGCGCTCGATGTCGCGTCGGAGGCCGAGCAGCATGCGTTCGCGGGCCAAGTCGATCGGCGCGATCTGCAGGCCGTGGCGGGGCCGTATTACGATCAGCGTGTCGGCAGCGAACCGATTGACGGCGTTGTGCACCGGCGTGCGGCCGAAACCGGTAATGGTCTGCAGTTCCTGAACGGTGAGCGACCGCCCAGGCTTTAGCTCACAGTTGACCAGCAGGTCCTCAATGCGCTGATAGGCGAGTTCGAAGAAGTTGATGCGATTTCGTCTGTTCGGCGCGTCGCTTGCGTCGGGGCGCACCAATTCAAGAGTGCCTTTGCGCTTTGCCATCCCCGGCTCCTTTGTCCGCATTCCTGCCGATCCTCTACTATAAGCATAACCTTAAAACATGTTGTGAAATATTACAATTGGAGGTACGCTCGATTGCCTCGCGGTGGAAGCTGCGAGTCGCTTTGCTGCAATGAACAAGAGAGTCCTCTGCCTCGATTGGCCGTCGCGCGAGGACCCAGCCTGATGGGAGGATGCCCGCCTTGAGGATCATTTCGATCGAGACTCTGCGCACCGAAGAATTCGCCAACGTGCTTTGGGTCCGGGTCCATACAGACGTCGGCGTTATCGGCCTCGGCGAAACCTTCTACGGCGCCGGCGCGGTCGAGGCGCAGATCCACGATACGTTTGCGGGACGGCTGCTCGGCCGCAATCCGCTTCATATCGAGGCGATTCATCGCGACATGCTCAACCTGCCGATGGCCCAGTCCTCGACCGGGGTCGAATATCGCGCGGCCTCTGCCATCGACATCGCGCTGTGGGATCTGTTCGGAAAGGTCTGTCACCAACCAGTGCATCAGATGCTCGGCGGCCTGTGCCGGGACAAGCAGCGCATCTACAACACCTGTGCCGGCTACAAATACGTCCGCTCTACCAACATCAAGCCGGTGTCCAACTGGAACCTCGGCGTGTCGGATGGTCCCTATGAAGACCTCGACGGCTTCATGAATCGCGCCGACGCGGTGGCCGAAAGTCTGCTGGAGAGTGGCATCAGTGCGATGAAGATCTGGCCGTTCGATCCGGCGGCGCAGGAGAACCAGGGCCTGTTCATCAGCGCGGAACAGATGAAGAAGGCCATCCAGCCGTTCGAGAAGATCCGCAAGGCCGTCGGCGACAAGATGGAGATCATGGTCGAGTTCCACTCGCTGTGGAATCTGCCCACCGCTATGAAGATCGCAAAGGCGCTCGAGCCCTACAAGCCGACCTGGTACGAGGACCCGATCCGTATGAATTCGCCGCAGGCGCTCGCCGAATACGCGCGCTCGACCGACGTCTGGGTCTGCGCCAGTGAGACGCTCGGCTCGCGCTATCCCTACAAGGACATGCTCGATCGCGACGCGATGCATGTCGTGATGGCCGATCTGTGCTGGACTGGCGGCCTCACCGAGGGGCGCAAGATCGCCGCGATGGCCGAAACCTACCACCGTCCCTTTGCGCCACATGACTGTATCGGCCCGGTCGGTTTTGCCGCCGCTGTGCACATGTCGTTCAGCCAGCCGAATACGCTGATCCAGGAATCCGTGCGCGCCTTCTACAAGGGCTGGTACAATGAGCTCGTCACCAATATGCCCGTGATCATGGACGGATACGTCTATCCGATGGAGGGGGAGGGCCTCTGCATCGACTTGCTACCCGCGGTCTACCACCGTCCGGATTTGACCGTGCGCCGCTCCAACGTCTGAAGGTTCGCAATGTCCCATGCGTTGTTCGATTTGTCCGGCCGCACGGCCTTGGTGACCGGCTCATCACGCGGACTTGGCCGCGCCATCGCCGAGGGGCTCGCAAGAGCGGGCGCGCGATTGATCGTCAACGGCGTCGATCCGGCTCGCGTCGAAGCCGCTGTGGCCGAAATCCGCGCCGTCGGGTACGCGGTCGAGGGTTCGACCTTCGACGTGACCGATGAAGCCGGAATCATCGAGGCCTTTACGCACTTCGACGCTGCTGGAACCGAGATTGATATCCTGGTCAACAATGCCGGCATTCAGGTACGCAAGCCGCTGATCGAATTCTCTTCAGCCGAGTGGCGCAAAGTGATCGAGACCAATCTCACCAGCGCTTTTGTCGTCGGGCGCGAAGCGGCGAAACGGATGATCCCGCGCAAGCGCGGTAAGATCATCAACATCGGATCGCTGGCGAGCGAACTGGCACGGCCGACTGTCGGGCCATATACGGCGGCGAAGGGCGGCATCAAGAACCTCACGCGTTCGATGGCGGTCGAATGGGCGGCGAACGGCGTCCAGGCCAACGCCATCGGACCCGGTTACATGCTGACCGATATGAACGAGGCCCTGGTCAAGAATCCCGAATTCAGCGCCTGGCTGATGTCCCGCATTCCTTCGAAGCGCTGGGGACGGCCCGATGAACTCGTAGGCGCCGCGGTGTTCCTCGCCTCAACCGCGTCCGACTACGTCAACGGCCAGATCATCTATGTCGACGGCGGGATGCTGGCTGCGATGTAGGCGCGACTGCAGGATCAGGGAGAACATGTTCATGCGAGCCGTCGTCATCCACGCTCCGAAAGACCTGCGGATCGAGTGCTTTCCCGATCCGGCCCCCGGTGCCAACCAGGTGCGCGTCAAAATTGCCGCCGGCGGCATTTGCGGCTCGGACCTGCATTACTACCACCATGGCGGCTTCGGCACGGTCCGGATCCAGCAGCCGATGGCGCTCGGACACGAAATATCTGGCGTGATCGCCGCGGTCGGCGGCGATGTATCGCACCTCAAGCCCGGCATGCGGGTAGCCGTAAATCCGAGCCAGCCCTGCGGCGTCTGCCTCCATTGCCGCGAGGGGATGCGCAACCAATGCCTGGACATGCGCTTCATGGGCAGTGCAATGCGCATGCCGCACGTCCAGGGAGGCTTTCGCGAGAACGTGACGGTCGACGCGTCGCAGGCTTTGCCGATCGCCGATTCCCTTTCCCTCGGCGAAGCCGCGATGGCCGAGCCGCTCGCGGTTTGCTTGCACGCCGGAAAGCAGGCGGGCCGGCTGCTTGGAAAGCGCGTCCTGGTGACGGGCTGCGGTCCGATCGGCGCGCTGATGGTCGTTGTGGCGCGCTACGGCAGTGCTGCGGAGGTCGTTGTCACCGATATCGCCGACGCACCCCTCGCTGTTGCGCGCAAACTCGGAGCGAGCCGTACCGTCAACAGTACGACGGAAGCCTCCGCGCTCGATACCTATCGTACCGGCAAGGGGGTGTTCGACATCCTGTTCGAGGCCTCCGGCAATCAGGCGGCACTGCGCGCCGCACTCGATCTTATGCGTCCAGGCGGAATCATCGTACAACTCGGGCTCGGCGGCGAAATGACCCTTCCGGTGAACACGATCGTTGCCAAGGAATTGCAGTTGCGCGGCACGTTTCGCTTTGATCCGGAATTCGAACTGGCGCTGCGCTTGATGGGCGAGGGCCTGATCGACGTGAAACCGCTGATATCAGCATCGCTGCCGTTCGCATCGGCGATCGACGCGTTCGAACTCGCCAGCGACCGATCGAAATCCATGAAGGTTCAACTAACGTTCTAGAAGGATTTCCAAAGTGGCTTCTTGGTGAAATGCGCATCATTCCGGCACGAAATTCGAGGCCTTGAGTAGGGAAATGCTTTTTTCGGTCTTGGTCGCGCACGATTGACGGTGGCACCCAAGCCGCGGGCGCCGCGCCAAGTCACGAGCAGTCTTCGGCTGATGCGCGATAAGCGAACGGCCGCTCGTGGCGCGAAGCGGTCGTTCGCCCAGGTACCAATGCCTTCGATCGTTATGGTCTCGCTTACCGGCGCCGCGGCTCAGCGCTGAAATACGATTTTGCCGCCAACTATCGTTACGTCGGCCTTGATGTCCTTGATCTGATCCTCCGGCACGGCCACGTAATCCGCCGAGAGAACCACTAGGTCGGCCAACTTTCCTGGCTCAAGCGTACCCTTCCGCCCTTCTTCGAACGTGTAACGTGCAGCAGCACTCGTATAGAGGCGAAGAGCCTGCTCGCGGCTGATGGCTTCGGAAGCGCCGTAAACGTTGCCGTTGGGGTCCTTCCGCGTCACCATGATGTACATGTTGAGGAGCGGGTTGATGGGATTGACTGGAAAATCGGTTCCAGCTCCGAGACTGTTGATGCCCATCCTCTCGATCAAGGTCTTTGTGGGCACGGCACGGTCCGCAGTCGCTCGCCCGAGGAAGCGCTCTACGGTCGCCGCCTTGTCCCACATGAATACGTTCTGAAAATCGACGCGGGCTCCTAGCCTGTGGGCGCGCTCCATCTGTTCGGGCCGGATCAAGCTTGCATGGATGAGGATGAAGCGCCGGTCGCGGATCGACTTTTCCCTGTCCGCAGCCTCGAACGCGTCGAGTACATGGTCGATACCGAGGTCTCCCACGACGTGTACGCCTACGCGCCAATTGTATCGGTTGCAGATCGACACGAGTTGCTTCAATCGCTCGGGCGTCTGCTGCGCGATGCCGCGGTAGTCGTCATGCGAATCGGGATAGACATCGCGGGTCAGCGCGGTCTTCAGAGTCATGCCGCCATCGTAGAAGATCTTGATGCCGGCAAACTTCAGCCAGTCGTCACCAAATCCGGACGACGCGCCGTTACCGGACATTACCGTTTCCCACGCAGCCATGTCCGCCGGCGGCTCCGGCCGGAACATCAGACCCGCGCGGAGAGTGGCTTCTCCAGAAACAGCGATCTTCTGAAGTGTCCGGATGTCCCGAGCTTCCGTCGCTCCCTCGACCACGCTCGTAATCCCGAAGCTGTTCAGGACTCCCTCGGCGATCTTGAACTGCCGGACCTCGTCTTCCTCACTCCACGGCGGCACGGCCTTCTCGACCCGATCGATCGCAGTCTCGACGAGAACGCCGGTTAACTCCCCGGATGCGTCCTTTTCGAAAGATCCGCCGCTTGGATTCGGCGTGCTCTTGTCGACTCCCGCCTTCTGCAGTGCCAGGCCGTTCGCCATCGAAAAGTGACCAACGGTCCGCAGGTAGACGGGATTGTTCGGAGCGACGCCATCGATTTCCTGTTTGGTGAGATAGCGCTTCTCAGCGAGCTGCGACGGCGGATGCCATGCGCCGCCCACGATCCATTCGCCCGGGTTCTTCTTGGCAGCGAATGTCTTGATCGCATCGAGAGCCTCGACGACCGTCTTCGCCTTGCTCATGCTCACGACGTACTCCGAGAGACCGGCAGCCTTGAAATGCGCGTGAGTATCGATCAGCCCGGGAACGACAGTCTTGCCGGCCAGATCCAACACACGTGTCCGTGTGCTGATGATGGATTTGACCGACGCGTTGCTTCCTGTTGCGAGTATCTTGCCGTCCAGAACGGCCAGCGCCTCCACGACGGATGACCGATCATCCATGGTCAGGACGTTTCCGTTGATCAGAACCAGGTCGGGCGAACTCGAGTCCGCCTGCTGCGCGTGCGTTGGGCTGGCGAGGCACAGGCCAAATCCCAGGATCACCAGAGGGTTTGCCTTCCTTATCATGAAATTTCCTCCGCCTCGCGTTGTTCGATGACGAACAATAGTTCGATGGATGCAGAATGCATCTAGTTTAATTCCGTGCCGACCGGATTCGGGTACTGGCCTGAGAGCAGGTCCCCTGGATGACGGTCTGGGCTGGCGATGGGCCGGCGTCCCGCCAAGACGGTGCTGGTCAGGCCTGTCGGCCATAACTCTCGGTTACCGCCGCCGCGACGAACTTTCTGCGTCCGGTGCTGCCCGGGCTTGTGCCATGGGCGGCGCACCAGTCCGGGAATGTGGCGGGGTCGATGTAAACACGCAGCACGACGTGTCCATAGGCCTTGAGCCCCTGCTCCATTTCCTCGGCCATCTTCAGCCATTCTTTCCAGTTCGGTGGCATCTTGTCGCCATCGTCGAAAAGTTGCAGCAACGCTGGATAATCTTCCTCCTTGATCCAATAGGCCCCGACTGCGGGAGGCGGTTTATCCTCGGAATTCGTCATACGTGTTCTCCCTGCAGATGCTGCTTGTCAGTGACACGATCGAGGCGGCTCCTCCGCCTCGAACTGCCGTAAATCAGCGATTCGATCATTCGAACTTCCGCGATATTCCCCGGACGCCGATGGCGGCGTAGGCATGACAGTTCCTCCACCATCTCGCCCTCCGCGTCGCTCTATGGCGAGCCGAAGACCATAGCTTCAAAGCCGTCTTGACCTTTGATCTCACCCAAGCGGCCGTCTCTGATCGGCCGCTTGTGGCGCAAAGCGGCCGGTCACGGCATGTCCGCTCCTGGCGGCAGAACGGACATGCCGCGACAGCGGGTCGAGTTCTCAGTTTGACCCAACGCGGAAGTCAGGCGCCTTCCGTCTTCATTGGCCACCGACGCGTGGAAACTTGCTGGCGCTCTTACTCGGGGCAGCCATTGGACAGGCGGATGTTCTGAAGGCGAACGGTGTTCTGGCCTGGGATTAGAACAACCCGCTCGACTTCGAGAAGCTTGGCGTCGCGAAGGCTGAAGAGAAAGCGGACGCCCAGGTGCGCCGGCAAGCCCTCTGGAGATGGCGAGTCGCGGAACTGAACTCCGATATAATGCGGCACTATCGACTCGTCATGATACCAGGAGCCTGTGATAAAAAGGCTGCGAAAGGAGCCACTCGAAACCAGCCTTAGTAAGCATGGTTGAACGCGGGTTTCCCCTCCAGAGGACAGGAAGTTCAGTTGCTGCAAGGTCCCCGCATCGGCTTCGGAGAAGGCAACGTGTAGGCGCGTTGTCTGATAGGCCGACGGAAGCTCCGGGATGACGCCATCCGCGTGGACGGAAAGGATACGATCCTGGTGCGCAAATGCCGCGGTGGCGAGCACCATAAAAGCGACAAGAAGCGTGGTGCGTTTCATTGGCTTGACATTCGATCACAGTTGCTGCGGCACGCGGGTTCGTCCGCGCGGCGCAATGCGGACTTCCTCTAGCACGAGACGTCTTATTTTGACGATCTCAGAGTCCGGAAATGGCCCAGGCTGTGTGAAAACGTTTTTCCGCCCCCAAAAAACTGCACGCAACCGGGGACGATCCGCGTCGACACGACGGTCTGAGCGTATTTTGCTGTATCGGGTCTGGAGTCAACCCGGGCGCAACCTCGGGATACGCTGAGCGGCCTGAACGGTCACACGATGCGTATAACAGCACGAGTTCTTCACGCCCGGATTGCCGCCAGGAGCGGCTTGATGCCGACGATGTTCATTACGCGCGTGAGGTTGTAGGCGAGTACGTTCAGCGCCATTTCGGTCGCGACATTGGGCAACCGCTTCATTAGAAAGTGTGTCGCCCCCATCCGCATCTTCAGTGTGGCGAACGGATGCTCGACGGTTTCGCGGCGCACACGCATGGCTTGCGGGTTCTGATCGAGCCGCATCTGCGCGGCCTCGACGACGTGTTCGTGTTCCCAGCGTTTGATGCGGCGCTCGTTGGACGTTGTGCACTGATCCTTGAACGGGCATGTGCGGCACGCCTTCGTCAAGTAAATCCGCATTTTCTGGCCATCTTCATCAGCGGTGAAGTGGTGCGCCAGCTTCTCGCCGGCCGGGCAGCGATAGACATCGTCCTTGGCCAAATAGACAAAATCAGGTTTCCCAAAGCGGCCTGCCGACTTGGCTCCCGAGGTTTGCGGCTTGGGTAGCGTGACCGCGACCCCGGCCTGTTCGCATGCCAGAAGTTCCTCACCTTTAAAGTAGCCCCGATCCGCAACGACGTCCAAATGATCGCTGCGCAGCGCGGCTTTCGCTGCCTGCGCCATCGCCGCCAGTTGCGATCTATCGGTGCCGACGTTGGTGACCTCGTGCGCGACAATCAGATGGTTCGTGGTGTCGACCGCACTTTGTACGTTGTAGGCGACCATGCCGGAGCCGCGCCCACTCGTTGCCATCGAGCGGCAATCGGGATCGGTCAGCGATATCTGCTTGTCGGGCGAGGCGAGCAATGCCTTTTCAATCGCGGCCAGCCGTTTCACTTCTTCTTCGAGCTTCGCCAGCTTTTCCCTAAGCCGCGTCTTGGTCAGCAGCACCGTTTCCGACGGCTCTTCTCCTGCGGCAGTCTGACGGTCGGCGGTATCCAGTTGACTCATGTAGCGCGCCACGCTCTCTTCGATCTGCTTCTGGCGGCGCTGGATCTTGCCTTGCGTGAAGTTGTTGTCGCGACTGTTCACGGCCTTGAACTTGCTGCCGTCGATGGCAACGCTGGCCTTCGTCAGCAGGCCCATCTTGCGGCACAACTCGACGAATTGCGCGCAAACCTTCTTGATCGCTGCGCCATTGTCCTTGCGGAAGTCGGCGATGGTTTTGTGATCCGGCGCGAGCCGTCCGGTCAGCCACATCACCTCGAGATTGCGGCGAGCCTCGCGCTCCAGCCGCCGGCTCGATTGCACCCGGTTGAGATAGCCGTAAATGTAGAGCTTGAGCATCGGCGAAGGATGGTACGCCGGCCGGCCGGTCGCCGCAGGATCAACGCCATCGAACCCGAGGTCGCGCAGTTCCAACGCATCCACGAACACATCGACCGCGCGAATAGAATTGCTCTCGTCGACCCAATCATCGAGGCATTCCGGCAACAGCGTCGTCTGCTGGCGATCCGCCCCTTGAACGAAACCCCGCATCACTTCCCCCGTCGATTCAGCAAGAGAATCATAGCATCGACGGGGTTTTCACACAGCCTGGACCCGAAGCTGACCAACTTCGTCGGCTGCGGCTGGTCCGGTATTGAGGGCAGTCCGGACTTCGCATCAGCGATCCTTCGATCTCCGCTTGTGACCCCGAGGCGGACAGACCACCCGCGGCAACTAATGCCCGCGGACGCAAGACTGAGATCGCACCTGTCTCAACCGTAATTTCAAGCGTTGCCGTCAGATTCCGCATGGAGATAGGTCAAGGCAACTGACGATACACGCTGCACTTTCCAGACGACATGATGGCTGACGTCGGTCGCACTTGATGCTATCATGCCGCTCGCTCGGATCGTGCGGGTTATGCCTTCTTGCAGGTGTGTAAACCGTTCATCAGCCCTGTCTGACTCCGGTTCTACGAGAGAACGTCATGAACCGGCGATCGGAGCCACAATCTCCCACATACTTCGTCCGTCTGCGGCGAAGCGTCGTTAGAGCGGATCGCGTTGGCGTTCAGCGCCTGCGGGAAATTCGATAGCAGCAACGACAATGATACGCGTCCTACGTGCAAGCACGTCGTCTCCAACTCCGCGGCAGCTCGCGGCATAGGCGTGAGCCGGCGCTTGATCCAAGGAGGAATCAATGAGGCCCATCAACTTCAGCATAAGCGCGGCATCCCGCCGCAGCGATGACACTTGCGAAACCAACGCTGTTCGCAGGGGTACTCGTAGCGTTTGCCCCCGCGGTTGTCACGGGGCAGCCGATTGAAAAGAAAGGGACTACGCCCTACGTGACACACTTCATTTTTAAGCCGTTGATGAGCATTGACATCGCTGGTCTCGGTACGGCCACCGCGCTGGAGGCGGTCGGGACGACCCAAAACATGAAGGGAGAGAAGACGCTGGACAAGATGTCGGCTCATTGCGCAGCGCTGAACGTTTCGTCCGGCGACAAGAAATACATTGACGGCGCCTGCGTGCTGGCCGACAGCGACGGTGACAAGATCTTCTTGACCTTCGATACCCGCGACCTCGATAAGTCGCAGCCGAAAATGGATTGTGGCACCCATATCATCACTGGCGGTACCGGGAAGTATAAGGGGATCACCGGGAGTGAGCCATTTGCCTGCATAAGCATGCCTGCGCCAGCTGGCCCCGGCGGCTATTTCGCGATGGACATCCCGCATAACACGACGTGGGAAATCAAATAAGAACCTCGATGCCCCCTAGAACCGGGTGCACCAACACTTAACGAGAGCCCAGCCCAAAAAAAGCCGGGCTTTTCTTCTGCTGATTTTTATCCCCGGGGGATCACCGGCGACGAATTGGTCTAAGCACACCCGCCAATTGATTTCCGCTCTAGGCCCTGAGCGCTTAGACCATTGTCACGTCGACTGTCAGCGGTAGATTGGACATCGATGCGCGCTGGCCTCTCCCGCCTGCACGCAAGGGATTTGGCTCGCCATGTCTTATCATTCATGGCCGACGTCAATTGAATTACTGACTGTCTGAGATGTCCCGTTTGTCTGCCGGCCGCCCGTTTATCGGCGTCCGGTCCTCTGGACGTTCATGCCTTGACCATACCGCGCGCTGTTCCATGTGCTCACTTGAACGGCACGATGCTCGGTTGGAGCCGGTGCAAGTTGAAGCCTAAGGCTGCCAGGAGCGGACAAACCGATAGATGTGAAACGGCGCACATGTGTTGCGAGCGGATTGGACTAAGATTAATGCTGGAAGTCGTGGTGCGAATATCCCTGTTTTCTAGGGAGCTTGCCATGAACAAACGGTTCATCGCACGAGGCGCAGCTGCGTTCGAAATGGCAAATGCCACAGCCAGGAAGCTTCCCAATTGCATTAGCCCGGAATTGCTGGAGCCAAGGAGCAATGTCGCGCTCTGAAGGTTCACTCTTAGAGGGAAAACCGATGAGAGCTCATGTAGATCAGCAATTGGATCGGGTGCGACATGGATTGCCCGAGCTGCGGCAGAGTCAACCCAGCGGATAACAAGGTCTGCGGCGACTGCGGTGCTCCGCTATTGTTGCGCTGCCATGCGTGCGGAGCCGACAACCCGTTGGGTAAAAAGTACTGTGGCGACTGCGGCGCAGCGCTCATGCCGACGGGAGCTGCGCGAGTATCGGCAGCGGCCCGAGTGTCGACGTCCACCGTGGTGCGGGCCACGGAGCCCCCTACTTTCTCATCCGCGCCAGGCTCTTCCGCCGAGCGCCGCCAACTCACGGTGATGTTCTGCGATCTCGTCGGTTCGACGGCGCTTGCGACAAAGCTCGACCCGGAAGATCTCCGGGAGGTCATCGCCGAATACCGCGATGGCGTGGCGGCCATCGTTCGCAAGTACGGTGGCACCATCAGCCGCTACATCGGCGATGGTATGTTGATCCTGTTCGGTCATCCATCAGCGCGCGAGGACGATCCCGAGAGCGCGGTGCGCGCCGCGCTTGAGATTGCCGCAGCCCGGCACGCGCCGGGCGCCCCACCGGATATTGAGCTGCGAGTTCGCCTCGGGCTCGCGACTGGTCTCGTTATCGTGGGGGACCTCATCGGCAGTGAGGCCGCCGAGCCGCAGGCCGTGCTCGGCGAAACGCCGAACCTGGCCGCCCGACTGCAAGCGCTCGCCGAGCCCGACGGCGTGGTAATCGCCGAGGACACGCGGCGGCTCATCGGCGGGCTCTTTGATTACGAGGATCTCGGCGTGGTGCCGCTGAAGGGCTTCGCAGCGCCGGTGCGCGCCTGGCGGGTGCTGCGCGAGGGAAAGGCGGAAAGCCGCTTCGAGGCATTCCACGCGGCAGCGCTCACGCCGTTGGTTGGGCGCGAGGAGGAGCTCGAACTGCTGGTGCAGCATTGGCAGCGTGCCAGGACGGGCACTGGCCAGGTAGTGTTGCTGGTGGGGGAGCCGGGGATTGGCAAATCGCGCCTCGTCGCGGCTCTCCAGGAGCGCATTGCGGGCGAGCCACACACCCGCTTGCGTTATTTCTGCTCGCCGCATCATCAGGACAGCGCGCTGTATCCCTTCATTGCTCAGCTGCAGCGCACCGTCGATTTCGAGCGTGACGACACGCCGGAGCACAGGCTCGACAAGCTGCAAGCGGTGCTATCCCCGGCATTGCCGCCCGACGAGGACATCGCAATCCTCGCCGAGCTGCTATCGATCCCGACCGGCAAGCGATTTCCGCCGATTGCCCTTACGCCACAGCGAAAGAAAGAGAAGACCTTCGATGCCCTGTTTCGGCAGCTTGGGGGTCTGGCCCGGCGACATCCAATCATGATGGTCTTCGAGGACGCGCAATGGATCGATCCGAGCTCGCGCGAATTGCTGGACCGGACCATCGATCGGGAGACGGCACTGCCGGTGCTGTCACTGATCACTTTCCGTCCCGAGTTTCAGTCCGGATGGACCGGAAAATCGCATGTCAGCACGTTGGTTCTGAACCGTCTTGATCATACGGCGGGCGCCGCGCTGATCCGGAGCATGACTGGCGACCGGGGACTGCCGCCCGAGCTCGTCACTGAGATCGCCGAGCGAACGGACGGGGTGCCGCTGTTCGTCGAGGAACTGACCAAGGCTGTGCTCGAAGCGGGTGCTGCCGGGGTCGAGCGCGCCATCTCCACTGCGCCGCTCCCGGGGCTCGCGGTCCCGCCCACCTTGCACGCTTCGCTGATGGCGAGGCTCGACCATATCGGCAAGGTCGCCAAGGAGGTCGCACAAGTCGGCGCGGCCATCGGCCGGGAGTTCTCCTACGATCTGCTCGCCGCCGCCGCGCGGCGGAGCGAGAACGAGCTGCGATCAGCGTTAGACCGCCTGATAGATACCGGGTTGGTGTTTCGGCGCGGCGAACCACCCGAGGCCAGTTTCCTCTTTAAACACGCGTTGGTGCAGGACGCGGCATACGGCACGCTGCTGCGCGGCCAGCGTCGTGAGCTGCACGCCCGAATCGCTGGCGCGCTGGAGGAGAAGCTCGCGACAACGGCCGAAGCGCAACCCGAGATCCTCGCGCATCATTTTGGAAATGCCGGTCTGATCGAGAAGGCGGTTTCCTATTGGCAGGAGGCCGGCGAACGTTCCAAAGCGCGCTCAGCCACGGCAGAAGCGATCAGACAAATGCGAAAGGCGCTCGATCTGTTGTCCCATCTACCGGACACCGCCGAGAGCCAGCGCACCGAACTCCAGCTTCAGCTCGCAATCGGCGGCGCGCTGATCGCCGCGAAGGGCCATGCGGCCGAAGAGACCGGAAAGTCCTACGCGCGGGCGCGTCGTCTCTGCGAGTTGCTGAACGACACGCCAAATCTGCTCAAGACGTTGTGGGGCGAATTCGTTCATCACCACGTGCGCGCCGAGACGAAACTATCGCATCGCGCCGCCGAAGAACTGCTCGAGTTGGCCGGACGACAAAACGACAGGGCCGCCTTAGTCGCCGGTCATCGGGCGGTCGGCGATAGCTGGCTGCATCGCGGAGAGTTGCGTTTGGCGCGCGCACATCTCGAGCAGGGGCTCGCACTTTACGACCCCACGCAGCATCGATCTCTGACGCTTCTGTTCGCCGAGAATGCCCGCGTGGCGACGCTCTCCTTCCTATCGCTGACGCTTGGGCTTCTAGGTTTCTTCGATCAGGCCCGGGCGCAGAGCAGGGAAGCCCTGGCAGAGGCGCGCGAGCTGTCGCACCCCATCAGCCTCGCATTCGCGTTAAGCGTCGCCTGCCGGCTGTATTTCGTGCTCGACGATCCACGGACTGTGCGCCTGCTCGCGGATGAGCTCATCGCGCTTACTACCGAGCAGGGCTTTGCCTTCTTTCTCGCGATGGGAACCGCGTATCGCGGCTGGACCATGGTCGAGGCCGGGGAATCCGACGCCGGGACCGATCTGCTGCGGCTCGGGATCGAGAGATTCCAAGCATCCGGCGCGGCGTGGACACTTCCGTTCTACCTCGCGCAGCTTGCCACGGCGCACGTGAAGACGGGAGCGCCCGAAGACGGGCTCGGCCGACTAATTGAGGCGTTGTCTCTGACCGAGAAATCGGGCGTGCGATGGTTCGAGGCGGAACTGCGATGCCGTCGAGGCCAACTGCTGCGGACCACCCGCCAAAACGCCGAGGCCGAGGCGGAGGCCAACTTTCGCCATGCCATCGCGATCGCGCGGCAGCAGGAGGCGAAGCTTTGGGAACTCCGCTCCGCCATAAGCCTCGCCCGGCTCTGGTGCGACCAGGACAAGCGCGATGAAGCACGCGGTCTCCTCGCGCAGGTCTATGGCTGGTTCACCGAGGGCTTCGATACACCCGACTTGAAAAATGCGGGAGCCTTACTCGACGAACTAAGCGCATAGAAGTCGAAGCCCGGCTGATCGTCATTGCCAGCCCGAATTCCGACTGCCTTGAAGCACATTGGATGTCCTCTTTTTGCGGAAGAGCGGACCTGCTTCCTGCAGAGGCCGACTTCCGAGTCTGACCCAACTGAGACATTGGCCGTCCACTGCGCAACGGTTTTGAAGCCGGTTTCAGCCCTATCCGAATATTCGTTTTAGCCGCTAAGGCTGGTGGAAGGGCGGCGCGCTCAACGTTTCGGGTTGCGCCCGCGGATGTTGTCAAAGCCTTGCTTGATTGCGGCGAAGCGCGCTTCGATCATCGGCTCAAATTCGAGATCGGTGAAGATATATGGCCAGTCCTTTTCGACGCCTTCGCGGACGAGTTCACCGGCATAGATCGGATCTATGCCCTGAGAGACGCGTTCCCGGATCATATTGATCTGCTCGGCAAGTGGGCCCGAAGTCGGCAAGGCACGGACCTCCCCCTCGAAGCGCATAGGGAGATTGCGTCTTGAGTTCATGATTTGAGTGCGGATGAACCCTGGACACAGCACCGATACGCCAATCCCGCGGGGCGCGAGTTCACGCCGCAGGCCCTCTGACAGCGCGACAACACCATACTTGGAAACGTTGTATGCATTGCTCTGCCCCGAAATGAGGCCAGCGATCGAGGCTGTGGAGACGATGTGTCCACCCTCGCCATGCTGCTCGATCAACGGCCCGAAAATCTCGATCCCCCAAATGGTCGCCATCAGGTTGACGCCCAAGGTCCAGTCCCACGACGCCTCGGTCCAGGTGCCATAAGGCCCACCGCCGCCGACGCCCGCGTTGTTGACGAGGATATGCACCTTGCCGTAGCGGGCAGTCGTGGCTTCGGCGGCCGCCACGAGTTCGGCTTTGAGTGAAACGTCCGCCTTCACGCCGTCGACATCGACGTTGGTGAGCCTCAGTTGCTTGAGCGCTGCGGACAGAGCCGCTTCTTCAATGTCGCAAAGCATGACTTTCGCTCCCGCTTGGGCGAAGGCGGTCGCGATCCCCAGTCCAATGCCTGACGCTGCACCGGTCACGAACACAGTCTTTCCAGCGAGTTCCTTCATGCGCATTCTCCCCCGTGCAAGCGGACACCCTCGCCCCCAAACGCCAAGTGTCCTCGGACGCCATATGACCGCGTTTTCGAGCGATTGGAAAGCGTGCCGGATATCCGTTCGTGGCACGAACCGGACCAACGAGACCGGTCTGTTGATGTCCGTTGTTCGAGGTAGGCCGGAAATGGCAGGCAGAGGTCAAACGACGCAATTGACCCTAAGCGGTCCTCTGCGCCTTCCGTCAATCGAGCGCCGAGGCGATGCCCTACAATCCACTAAGGCCCGCAAGGGCGCTCCCCCAAATGGTTTGGGAACCGGGCCCGACATAGGCGGCTGGGCGCTCGAGGTCACTCGCACGCTCAATTTTATATGGCCGCCGCTCATTGACTGCCCTAATGTTACGAACCTTTGGCGCGTCGTTGGAACGCGTGTCGATCGCGGCGCGCAGGGCTTTTAGTCAACCATGCCAGGGAGGACTTCCATGAAAAAGCTTCTTATCTTGGTCGGCTTGATCGCGTTGGCGAGTTCGGCATTGGCGCAAGGTGCCATGATGGGGATCGTGGTGAAGCCCGATGCGCTGACTTGGAAGGACAGCCCGACCCTACCGAAGGGTGCGCAATTCACGACCATTCTGGGCGATCCGGCAAAAGCTGAGATGGTCGTCCAACGCGTTAAGTTTCCACCTAACTATCAAATTCCGCCACACACTCATCCCTTTGTCGAGGTTGCCACCGTGATCAGCGGTACCTTCGGGACCGGCGAGGGTGAAAAGTTAGAAAAGAAAAGCGAGATGTTGAAGGCGGGTTCGTTGTATACGCACCCGGCGAACCACCCACATTACGCTTGGACAGGGAACGAGGAGGCGATCATCCAAATTCAGTATCTCGGGCCAGCAGGCATCGACTACATCAACCCGGCTGACGACCCGCGCAAGAAGACGCAGTGAAATAAACACGCCAACGGGAGAGCCTGGCTTAACGGCCGGGCTTTTTCTGGCCCGACTGACAGCACGTAATGGCGCATGTGAGACATCCCGGCGTACAATAACGATGTCTGTTTATAGGGGTAGACCAGAAGTCATCGGTACGCGGCAAAACCGACGCGAATGATGTGGTGGACGACGCCCGCTCCCGGCATCGAATGTGCCAAAGGGTGATTGTTCAACAACGAATCACCGGAGGGGGGTCGTCCACATGCAGGTTAGCACCATCGGCGTTGATCTCGCCAAGAACGTGTTCCAAGTGCACGGCGTGGATAGTGCGGGCAAGGTCGTCATCACTCGTCAGTTGCGGCGCAAGCAGGTCATCGACTTCTTTAGCAAGATTCCCCCTTGCCTGGTCGGCATGGAAGCCTGCGGAACCGCTCATCATTGGGCGCGTGAAGTCTCCAAGCTCGGTCACACCGTGCGCCTGATGCCGCCGAGCTACGTGAAGGGCTATGTCAAACGGTCGAAAAACGATGCTGCCGACGCAGCCGCCATCTGTGAGGCCGTGACACGCCCATCGATGCGGTTCGTGCCGATCAAGTCGGCCGATCAGCAAGCCTTGCTGATGTTGCATCGAACGCGGGATCTTTTAATCCGTCAGCGCACGCAGCTGATCAATGCGCTCCGAGCCCATCTTGCCGAGTTCGGCCTCGTTGCGGCGACGGGACGCGAAGGTCTCGCGCAGCTTGCCGCGATCATCACGGACGAGAGTAATCGCGAAGCTCTTCCATCTGCGATGAAACAGGCATTGCAGGCCCTTGTCGATCAACTCGCTGCTCTGGAATTGCAGATCGGGACCCTGGATCGCGCCATTCACGCCCATCATCGTGCCAATGATATGAGCTGTCGCCTCGAGACCGTGCCCGGGATAGGCGTGATCGGGGCCACGGCCATCGCTTCCACTGTCACAGACCCGAGTGACTTCAAATCCGGTCGGGATTTTGCAGCATGGATCGGACTTGTTCCGCGGCAGCACTCGACGGGGGGCAAGGAGCGGCTCGGCGGCATCTCCAAGCAGGGAGATCGCTATCTCCGACGGTTGCTCGTCATCGGTGCAACAGCCGTTGTTCGACACGCCCGGCAGCAGCCGCAAAAGCACCCCTGGATCATCAGGCTGCTGGCCAAGAAGCCGGCCAAGCTCGTCGCCGTTGCCGTTGCCAACAAGATGGCGCGCATCGCTTGGGCGATCATGGCCAAGGGAGGATACTATCGAGCGCCGGAGCTTGCTGCAGCCGCCTGAAGAGGCTTGGCAATGGGAGCCTGAGGCGACGGCGGAGCAAGACAACCGAATTGCGAGGGTGATGATGGCGTGATGCGAAACGGTCGAGCCGTCGATTGGGACAACCCGCTTCTGGGTCATGGGCGTCAAAGCCCGTGCGAATGATTGGGACCCGATCCGCGGACTACATCAGGGCCAGCGGTCATGGTGCCGCGCAAACAGGCCGGACACATGACTTGTACCCGACCGCAAGCCGAACGTCAGATTCTTCTTGCAACGCGGGCGTCGTCCACACATGACCCATATGAGACATCTGCCGACGCGCAACATCACCTGTCGTGCAACACTTGCGGACCCCAGAGTGACGGCGACAGGTATGTGGAGCATGGGCCGTGCATGTACCGTCATGTGGCCTCCGATAGCGCCTCATCGGTCCGCTGAAGAGCTTGAGGCGCGTGCGCAACAAGCACGCCCACCTTCGCCCGACGTTCCATCAAGCGGGATTCTTTCAGGTGAGGTTTGTGGCTGAACAGTTCCATCATCCGCGAGGCATAGCGTTCCCGCTATGGACCTGCACATCATCCGGGAACATCTCGCTCAGGCAGAGCGCCACGTCGCACTGATCGACCGACATATCGCGCGGCAAGTCGAGATTGTTGACGAGCTAGGTCGCAATGGCCATCCAATCGCCTTAGCGCTTGATCTGCTGGAAGAACGCACAGCAGAGGCGCCTAGAGCCGCAGGGAGTACCTAGCCCGCTGCCGTTGCCGCTCACGAAGCTTTGCGTGCGAGCCGCTTGGCGAGCTGGTGTGTTTGCGTTATAATACTGATTAGGGTTTACCGAAGCCTACAAGTGGGACATAGCCATGCCCACGCCTATCAAACACGTCTTTGTGTTGATGATGGAAAATCGGTCCTTCGACCACATGCTGGGGTTCTCTGGCATCACTGGGACCGATGCCGAGACTGGGCAACCAGCAACCATCAACGGGCTGAATAGCACCGAATCGAACAGCTTCAAGGGCCGCGCGTACCCTGTCACCGGGGGCGCGGCCGACCGCATAAATCCCGGTCCAGGTCACGACTTCGGCCACGTCCTCGAGCAGCTGTGCGGTGAAGGCGTTAGGTACCCGATTTGGGGTGCTCCAAATGCCGTAGGCGATCCAGCGGGATACGTGCTCGATGACACCCAGCATGTGGTCTATCGCGGGAACGACAACCACATCCATGAACTGTGGTGGTCGGACTCTGAGGGCTGGCGCCACGGCGGTCTGACCAGCGCAACCGGCGCTCCAAATGCCGCAGGCGATCCAGCGGGATACGTGCTCGGCGGTACCCAGCATGTGGTCTATCGCGGGAACGACAACCACATCCATGAACTGTGGTGGTCGGACTCTGAGGGCTGGGGCCGCGGCGACCTGACCAGCGCAACCGGCGCTCCAAATGCCGCAGGCGATCCAGCGGGATACGTGCTCGGTGGCACCCAGCATGTGGTCTATCGCGGGAGCGACAACCACATCCATGAACTGTCGTGGTCGGTCTCTGAGGGCTGGGGCCGCGGCGACCTGACCAGCGCAACCGGCGCTCCAAATGCCGCAGGCGATCCAGCGGGATACGTGCTCGGTGGCACCCAGCATGTGGTCTATCGCGGGAGCGACAACCACATCCATGAACTCTGGTGGGATCAGGGCTGGGGCCGCGGCGACCTGACCAGCGCAACCGGCGCTCCAAATGCCGCAGGCGATCCAGCGGGATACGTGCTCGGTGGCACCCAGCATGTGGTCTATCGCGGGAGCGACAACCACATCCATGAACTCTGGTGGGATCAGGGCTGGGGCCGCGGCGACCTGACCAGCGCAACCGGCGCTCCAAATGCCGCAGGCGATCCAGCGGGATACGTGCTCGGTGGCACCCAGCATGTGGTCTATCGCGGGAGCGACAACCACATCCATGAACTCTGGTGGGATCAGGGCTGGGGCCGCGGCGACCTGACCAGCGCAACCGGCGCTCCAAATGCCGCAGGCGATCCAGCGGGATACGTGCTCGGTGGCACCCAGCATGTGGTCTATCGCGGAAGCGGCAACCACATCCATGAACTGTCGTGGTCGGACTCTGGGGGCTGGCGCCACGGCGACCTGACGAGCGCAATCGCCCGTGAATACCCCCCGATCAACTGCTCCGGCTACGCGTCGTCGTACGCGAAGCGAAAAGAAGAATTCTTGCCTCTATTCGACGGTCCACGGGTGGGCCCTGAGGGGGCCGGGAACGTGATGAAGTGCTTCACTCCGGACCAGTTGCCGGTGTTGAACGCGCTGGCGCGGGAGTTCGTGGTCTGCGACCGTTGGTTCTCGTCGCTGCCAGGGCCGACCGAGCCCAACAGAATGTTTATGTATGCCGAGACGTCCGGTGACTTCGACTGCAATATGGGAGATTTCGAACGTCCTTCACAGGTGGTGATCCCAGACGGCGGATTAAAGTTCCCACGCGGGACCGTGTTCGGACTTCTCAAGCAGGCTGGCGTGAAGTACCGCATCTATGGGGGGGACAGTTTTCCGACAGCTGCCTGGCTCGATGGCGTCAGCGTGGTCTATGACATTAAGGATTTCGAAGACTTTGCGGAAGATGTAAACGATCCATCTTTTGATGCTGGCTATGTCCACATTGAGCCGGACTACGACGCCATATTCGGTTTCCGGGGCGGCAACTCGCAGCACCCCCATGGCAGCGGTAGCGTTGCTGCAGGCGAGCGCCTCATCAAAGCGGTTTACGAGGCTGTTCGTAGCTCGCCCGTGTGGGAGAAAAGTCTTCTGATCATCACCTGGGACGAACATGGTGGCTTCTACGACCATGTCATTCCACCCTCGGCCCAAGGAACAGGAGAGCGTGGACGCGAACGCGGTTTTACTTTCGATCAGCTAGGACCGCGGGTTCCGGCGGTGGTCGTGTCTCCGCTCATCCCTCGCAACTTGATCGACCATAGAGTGTATGATCACACCGCGATCCCCGCGACTCTCCGCCGGGTGTTTGCGCTCCCGTCGCTTGGGGGGCGAGATGGCATCACTGGCGGTGTGGATCACCTCGCCGGGAGCGTGGCCCGAACCGACGCGCCGATGAGGCTGCCAAACGCTGCCATAATTGGCGCCCCAGCACCGGCACCGAGAAACGCTCCCCCCCATCCTACCGCGCTCATCTCCAAGGATCTTGAGGGCGTAGCAGCCTCAACGCTCAACTCCGCGCTCGTCCAACACCTCGAGGTCACTCCCCCCGAACAACATGCCGTCATACGTGCCCGTGTTAAGCTGATCAGGACCCACGCCGATGCGTTCGCATACCTGGAGGAAGTGAAGCGGCTGGTGGATGCGAAGCGGGTCGAGGCGGGCCTCGTCCACGCTTGACCACGAGCACGATCGCAACGCTTCTCACTTCTTCGACAATAAGCTTAAGCTCGGCGTGGTCGGCTATTATCTGCAGCAAGTGATCGACGACTTCGGAGCTCCTCCCGCACTCGATGGCTTCCGCTCGCGCATCGCCGGCGTGTCGTTTAGCCGACTTCAGAATGACCGCTTATGGCACTTTTCGGACCTGCTGTGATGGCCCGAGGATGTCTGCTCATGAAGCTCGCACGGACACTCCTGTCACGAGGGCCAACTTCCGAAAATGACCCAAGGCGGACCTATCGTCATCTACTTCTCTATTGGCACCCTAGGACGCGAGTTCAGCGAAACATGCCGTTCCACGAACCGTCCACACGAGTTCATCGCGATGGACGCTTCGTAAAAGTTATCCGGTGCGGCTTCCTTGTATTGATACCAAAGATCTACAACGAGAACGTACCACCCGAATATGCGTACCCATCGATCTGCCAAGACGTTTTCAAACTCACCCCGGTCATGGCGATGAATGATGCAACAGTCACGGTTTCGGTCCATGAACTCTGCGACCGAGCGGTATTGGATGACATCTGGGGATGGTACGCGTTCGTGAGGAGGCTTTTGTAGACTGTAAAGGATTGCTTGGCGGATCATTTCCGCATCGTCGAGATACCTTCCCTGCGAGTTGCAAAAGCCAACAACATTTCGGTACACAATGAAGCCAATAGCTAAAGTCAAAGCCGAGGCAATGACGATGATTGTCACGCGACGGATTTTCGTTCGTTCCCTCAAGATAAGACCGATCCCATGAACTGGCGCGCTCGTTGTGTCGCGTAGTACCGACACTTCGAGGTCGCGCTACGAAGGGCAAGCGTTTTTAATGGCCGAAGTTTGCCAATTGATTACCCAATAATGCAGGGTTGTCCTGATTTGGGGTCAATTTTACGGGCCGTGCATTGCCGCTACGTCAAGTCGGCCTATTGGCACTTTTCGGACTTGCCGATCCATCTGACGAAGGTCGGCTATCGGGGGAAAAGCGGAAGTAACTCTGACATCGCCAATCGACGCGATTGACCCATAAGAGACATGCAGCGAGCTGCTGTTGCGATCACCTCGTCGGCGCGGGCAACCGCTTGATCACTCCGGCAGTCCGGCTGTTCGGAGGCCATCGTCGAATTTCTTCCCCCATATAACAAGACGCGCAAGGATACGCGGATTATAGGACGGCCACGATGCGTGAGCCCATCGGGCACGCCATTGAGACATGGTCCGAATAGGGGCATTGTCGTTCGCCAAGTAGCGCTGCATTGATGCGCGTGCCTCGTCCTCCTTGCCTGCCAAGGCAAGCAGCACAGACCGCACCAATCCCAAAACCAGAAACTCGGGAGCAGCAGCTTCAGCCCGCTCAATAGATACAAGCGCCTGCTCGTAGTCCTCTAACATACCGAAGGCGCGCGCCTTGGCGAAATGAAACATTGGTCCGACGAGCCCGGGGTGGTGTGGGCTGATCCGCATCGCCCTGTCGGCATAGGCGATGGCCTGTTCCGGCTGAGCGATATTAGTGTAGGCCAAGGGCAATCCAACCAGAATGCTGTTTGGGGCTAAAATCAGGGCGCGCTCATATGAATCGATCGCCTCCCGAGGCCGCCCCGCCAACAATAGAGCATCGCCTTTTGCGGCGTGAGCTATGTGATAACCCGGGTCGATCTTTACCGCCAAGGACGCAAGTTCGTCAGCACGACGAAGATCAGCTTGACGATCGGGTGCATCAAAAAAGGCAACGCGCTGGGTGAACTTGAATGTCAAATGGGACAGCGCGCGAACATTCTCAGGGTCGATCTCCAACGCTTGCTCACAGAGGCGAAAGGCCGAATCGCGTTCCGGCGTCCAAACCGCTCGATTAACCGCAGCGGAGCAGCGCCAAGCAAGATCGTCCGCATTGGGATTGGCCGTGCGAGTTTGTGCCTGCTTGGCTCTCTCTTCAGTCAATTTGATACCGATCGCAAACGCGATGCGCGTTACAATAGCATCTTGCATCTGCAAGAGGTCGGAGCGGTTCTCATCAAACCGATCAGCCCAGAGATGCGCGTCGTTCTCGGTATCTATGAGTTGGGCATTCACACGCAGCCGGTCACCACTCGGCTGTACGCTGCCTTCTAGCGCATAGCGCACGCCGAGATCCTTGCCGATCTGCCGAACATTGACTGGCTTGCCCTTGTAAGTGAAAGCGGTTGACCGGGAGATGACGAAGCTGTTCCGAAAACGCGAGAACCCGGTGCTCAGTTCGTCGCTGATGACGTCTGCCAGATAGTCTTGGCTCGCATCGCCGGATAGGTTGGCAAAGGGCAGGACGACGATGGAGAAGCGCTCAGTGGGCTTTGCCAGCTGGTCTGGCAACTGTACGGGCGCGCGGCCGAGGTGGAGGTACAGTGCCGCGCCGACAGCGCTGGCGATCAGTACAACTGCGGCTCCGATCGCCCTGACGCGTGTGCTCCACCTGGCGCGAAGTACAGGCGGCGCCGCATTGCGCGGCTGTGAGAGCTTGGCGGGCCGCGCATCATCGAGAGCGACTCGGAAGACCCGCACTGGCCGTGCGATGTTCTTGAGTTGCCGTTCGCCTGCATCCTCGAAAGTGACATCGAACTTGCCCCGAACCTGCCGGTGCGCGTCATCGGAGATACAAATGCCACCTGGCTTCGCCAATCCCTCCAGACGTGCCGCCACATTCACGCCGTCGCCGAAAATGTCACCTCGATCGATGATTATGTCGCCGACATTGATGCCCATGCGGAACTCGATGCGCTTCTCGTCCGGCACCCCGGCATTGCGCTCGGCCATCCCGCACTGGACATCAACCGCGCAGCGCACTGCATCCACCACGCTGCTAAACTCTGCGAGCATTCCGTCCCCAGTGTTCTTGACGACCCGGCCACGGTGTTCGGCAACCTTAGGATCGACAAGAGCGCGCAGATGGGCCTGAAGCTGGACGTGCGTGCCCTCTTCGTCCACGCCGGTCAGCCGGCTGTAGCCAGCCACATCGGCTGCCAGTATGGCAGCAAGCCGACGTTCGATGCGGTCCTGCCCCGACGCAACCATGGCGCTGACCTCCAGCCTCCTTATACACCTAATTGCGGGCCTGTGGATGGCACAGCCGGTAGGTCTCCCCGGTGAGCCGCACCGCCAAAGGTCTGATCGCGGGGATGTCCGGTCATGACCCTGGCTGTGTGACTGCGCCCCCGCCACGTCGCCAAGCTCGCGAACGCGTCTATGCTTCCGCTAGGACGTTTTTACACAACCAAGACCCAACTCGGACATGGGGTCAAACCAGCGATTGCCACTAACCGGGGCCAATTTTAGCCGTTACGATGTCGCCCGTTGAACCGGCGAGCGGGAGGTCGCATTGCCTCTCGCTTCATCGACGGAGGCATCGATGACCAACCTTTATTTTGAAGAACTGCAAATCGGAATCCGCAGCGCGGCGGGCCCCTATTCGCTCTCCAAGGAAGAGATTATCCGTTTCGCCAAACAATATGATCCGATACCCCGCCACATCGACGAGGAACTCGCGGCACAATCGGTCTTTGGCGGATTGACGGCATCGGGGTCGCATACGTTTGCGATCTACATCCTGCTCTCGGGTCAGCTTCAACCGCACTTCCAGGTCCTGATGGGATTGGGTTGGGATGAGTTGAAGCTGACGAACCCGGTACGCCCGGGTGACGCGCTCAATCTCGAAATGACGATTCTGGAGCTGCGCGCCTCGAAATCGAAACCTGATTGGGGAATAGTCCGCAACCAAAACCTGCTGCGCAATCAAAAGCGCGAGACGGTCCTGGAATGCATTTCCACCATTTTCGTTGCGCGGAGGCCGGACGCGAATGCGTCTCCTCGGTAATGTCCGGTGTTGGCGCAAAGCGGCCGTTCATACGCAGGATCTCGTGGTCGATAACGAATGACTAGAAAACTATCCAGTTTCCAACCGCCAAGGAGATCGTAAAACCTTGTCAGCCTGCTCAGGCGCGGGCAGGGTGCTCGTCATGTTGGATCTGGAATGAAAACACTTCCTTCCGCCTGAACTCAGCCTAGCCAAACGGTCGCCGAGGATGTCTGTTATCGGCGGGAGAGCGGAAAATATCTGCTCGTTTCGAGTATTTCTCAGTTTGACCCCTACCAGACATTTGTTGCTGATCCCGTTTGTCTGGACAATCCCGAACGGTTGGCGGGTTCCTCGGCGCGATGAGTTCTTCGCACACGCCCTTGTGACGGAGGGTTCCTGCCGATGCACTCGCTTCCAATTGCCTGCAAGATACGATCCGCGGTAATAATTTCGGCGGGGATATGCAGACTCCCCTTTAGACGTTGATCGTCCAAGCTCTGCGCAAACACTCGATTTGTCGAGAGGGTTGCGCATGGACGAACAGAACAATCAGACATCCCGATCTGGAAGCTGCGGCTCGCCCACTGGCGAGTCCGAGGTACAGCGCCCTGCCGGCAGCCGAGTCGGCTCGACCACCGCCTACTACGGCGATGCTGCGCGGGTGAGGGAAGGCTTCGCAATAGCGCTCGGACTCCTGGGGCTGAGTGCCGGGATAGTGGACGGCCTCACGCGCAATCAGCCGGAAGAAGGAGAGTGATCATGCGTCTGGCGCTCTTGTTTGTGGTTTCGATCCTTGCGGCGTCCCTGAACATGGCCGCGAGATCGCAGGAGATCGATTGGCAAAAGGTCGATGAGACCCTTGGCAGAAAAGCCGCGGTGAGCGGCGATGTGCATCGTTACGGCTTCCCGCGCACCGATCTCTCGGTCACGCTTGACAGCGTTGTGATCAAACCGGCGCTTGCGTTGGGCGGCTGGGTCGCATTCAAGCCGGCCCATGGCGGCGCGATGGCGATGGGCGATCTCGTCCTATTGGAAACGGAAATCAATCCGGTCATGCTCAAGCTGATCGAAGGCGGCCTGGAGATCACGGCCGTGCACAATCATGTGCTACGCGCCAGCCCGGCGACTTTCTACATGCATGTCGGAGGTCACGGCGACCCCGTCAAAATGGCAGCGGTGATCCGCGATGCGCTTTCCGCCAGCAAAACTCCGCTCACCGCACCTGCGGGCGGAGCGCCACCACCGATTGATCTCGACACGGCGCAGCTCGACCAGATCATCGGCGCCAAGGGCCAGAACAATGGCGGCGTCTATCAGTTCGCGGTGCCGCGGCGCGATCCAATTAGCGAGGGCGGCATGCAGCTCGCTCCGGTCGGTCCCATGGGAGTAGCCGAGGCCATCGGTTTCCAGCCCACAGGCGCTGGCAAGGCGGCGACTACCGGTGACTTCGTCCTGACGGCCGACGAGGTGAACCCCGTGATCAGGGCATTGCGGAGTAATGGGATAGAGGTAACCGCGCTGCACAGCCACATGCTGGACGAGCAGCCGAGGCTGTTCTTCTGCCATTTCTGGGCCAACGACGATGCAGTGAAGCTGGCGAAGGGTTTGCGCGCGGCGCTCGACAAGGCTGCGGTCGCGTTGAACTAAGCGCCCGCTTTGCTGTCGCTCGGATGCTGGTCGCGCGCGCCACGGAGTTCTCTTCGCAATCAAGAAGGAGTAGAGACCATGTCAGCACGAGCCTTCTCTCAAGCAGTCCTTTGCTGTCTTATGATGGCTGGCGCCTTCTCGCCCGCTCATGCCCTGACCCAAGAGGAGCTGGTGGCCAAGCTGCAATCGGCAGGTTATTCGCAAATCCGCGACATCAAATCCACCGCTGAAGGCACTTCCGTCAAGGCGACGAAAGACGGCAAGGACGTGTCACTCGTCGTCGATAGCAGCGGCAAAGTCCAGGAGCGGCGCTAGGAGCCATTCCATGCTCTCCGCAGAGTTGCCATCCGGCGAGAACTCTGTCCCGCCATTGCGCGTCATCGATCTGACGAAATGGTACGGCGAGGAGCGTGCCATTGATGGCGTAACTTTTTCTGCGAGCGCGGGTGAGGTTGTCGGCATTATCGGACCGAATGGTGCCGGCAAGACCACGCTGCTGGAAACGCTCGTCGGCCTTCTTCCCGCTGAAGCCGGAGACGTTTTATGGCATGGCGAGCCGCTGCCTGCATCGGAACGTCGCAACGCACTCTTTTATCTGCCGGATGGCGTGCGTCCCTATCGCGACGAGGCGACCTTCCAGGTCGTGTCGTTTTTTGCCGGTGTCTACCGGCGATCGAAGGCAGAAACTGCAGACACGGTCACGTCAGTGGGGCTGAGGCCCGTTCTTCGCAAGCGCGTGCATGCGCTGTCGAAAGGGTACAACCGTCGACTGTTGCTGGCGCTGGCTCTGCTGACGCCACATTCTGTCTTGCTGATGGATGAGCCATTCGACGGCTTCGATCTGCGGCAAACGCGCGAGATCGTCGACGTGCTCCGCAACCAAGCCGCTCACGGCCGGACATTCATTCTCGCCGTTCATCAGCTGGTCGATGCAGAGCGTGTCTGTGACCGCCTGATTCTGCTCGCCGGTGGCCGGGTTCGCGCTTCAGGCACACTGGACGAATTGCGCACACGAGCGTCGCTGCCTGCCGGCTCGCTGGAGGACATTTTTCTTGCGCTCACCTAAGACATATGGTTTGCGCGCCGCGCCGCTGTGGCCGCTGCTCGCAAAGGAGCTGCGGGAAATCACCAGTGGTCGGGCGCTGTGGACGATGTTACTGCTGCTGTGCCCGCTGATTGGCTACAGCTTTTTTCAAGCTGTTTCGCTTTACGGCGAAGCAAGCACGGCGGCCCTGCAATCTCCAGTCATGGCAAACAGCCTATCTCCGCTGGACGGCATTCTGGTGCCTACGCTCGGCTCGTTCTATGTAGCGGTAACGTTACTGTTTCCGTTCGTCGCCATCCGCGCACTTGGCCAGGAGAAGGAAACCGGCGCGCTTCGCCTGCTTGTGCAGTTGCCATATCGTCCATCGACGCTCGTCTCCGCCAAGCTCGCCGCCGTGTTTGGCGCATGGAGTCTTGCGAGTATCCCGGCGCTTTCCGCCCTTATCTTGTGGCGCATCCTGGGTGGGCATGTGGCGGCGGTGGAGACGGCAAACCTTCTATTTGGCCATCTGGTCTATGGCCTGCTGGTCGGCGCGCTCGCGCTGTTCTCGGCGTCGATCACGGATAGTGCGTCTACCGCGGCGATTATCGCGCTTGCCGTCACGATCGGGTCATGGGTCCTGGATTTCGCCGTCGCCGGCAACCCCGGACCATTGTCATGGATCGCGCAGCTGTCGCTGACCCAGACGTTGCGCCCGTTCGAGCAGGGGCTGCTCTCGGGTGGCCACGTGCTGGGAGCTGCTTTCGTGATCTTTGGTCTCATTGCGTTGACTACGGTTTGGTTGCCGCCCGGTGTTCCACCACTCGAAAAACTACGTCGCTCGCTGCCGTGGGTGTTGATCGTAGCGCTGATGCTCGGTGCTGCGGCCCAGGTGAGGCTGACGTTCGACGTCACCGAGGACAGGCGAAATTCCTTTCCGTTAGCTGATCAGAAGCTGCTCGCGACGCTCCGGCTCCCGTTGCTCGTGACCGTGCATCTCGCGCCCGAGGACCCCCGCTATGCCGACCTGCAACGCAACGTCTTGGCAAAACTGGAGCGCACAATGCCAAACGTATCGGCCACTCTCGCGGGCCGGCGGCAAGGTTTCTCGGGCGGGAGCAGCGACGAGTCCTATGGCGAGGTCGAATACGTTTATGGCAATCGATCCGACATCAGCCGGTCAACCAGTCCTCGCGAGATTTTGCCGCTGCTCTACGCGCTCGCGGGTGTTTCGTCGCCGGCGCCAACACCCGGCGGCGAATATCCCGGCTATCCGCTGGTCGCCGGCACTGATGCCGCGCTTTTCTGGTTTTTCGGCGGACTGCCGCTTCTGATTGTTCTTTGCTGGTGGTGGATCCGCCGCCCACCTTCCAACTCTCTCGCGTATGAAGGAGGCACGTCATGAATAACAGAAACATAATTGCTTGTGTTGTTTCGGCAATCGGTCTCGCGGCACTGGCTCTGCCAGGACTCGCCGCGCAGCCAACGACCATCGATTTTTCCGGCGAAACCGTCGGGGGCGAACCAAAGTCATTCGTGCCGGTCGTGGGCATCTGGCGGATTGAGAACGACAGCGGAAAAAAGGTGCTCACAGTTGACGGGCGGCAATGGAAGGAAGGGCAGTCATCGGCGGGTATTGCCGACAAAGCGCGCGCCCTCTATGGCGAACGCTACGCGGAGTTTCTCGACCGCGTTCAGGCCTACGCCTACTTTCCCTACGCCGTCGTGCCGAACGTCGAAAATTTCACAGGCGGCGAGATTACGATGCGCTTTGAGGGATTGTCGGGCCGAATCGATCAGGGCGCTGGAATCCTGTTCAATCTCAAGCCGAATGGCGACTACCTGACCATTCGCGCCAACTGCCTCGAAAACAACCTCGTGCTGTGGAAGTTCGAAAAAGGTAAGCGCTCCTCAGTCAAATGGGTACGCAATACGCCGACCGCGACCAAGCAATGGCATGAGCTCAAGGTCCGGGTCAGCGGCTCCAAGGTCGAAGGCTATCTGGACGGCAAGCTCTATCTTGAAGATACGCTGTCGCAGCCCGTGTCAGGTCGCATCGGCCTGTGGTCCAAGGCCGACAGCCACATGTATTTCAGCGACTACACGATTAGGGTCGACTGAAAATAGGCTGGACGAGCAGCGTGCCGAGAAAAGGCGAACTGCGATGAACCGCAAGTGGTAATGGCAGGCAATCGCTTGTTCGCGGTTGGATATGGCCGGCGCAGCTAAGGCGCGCGTTGTCTCGGGGCCATCCGAGAGGTCTTCGTTGCCAACGATCTCGGCCGCGCCGCGTTCGAGGCGTTGCACGATTTCGTTGGGCGAATCTTCCTGGAGGACGGCTCCTGCGTCAAGCACGAGGCGGCGATCGAAAAGGTTGGGCGCCTATCGTCGTGCATCGCGGGCATCCAGTTGCACGGTCTCTTGCATTGTCAGCTGTTGGCACTTTTGAGACGTACCGACGCACGGCAACGATGTCTGTTCACAGGGGAAGACCGGAAGTAGTCGGCCGACGGCCAAAGTGACGCGATTGACCCGCAAGAGACATTTGCGCGGGGAGAAGAGAGCAGCGTCAATCCGAATTGGTTAGAACGGCGCATTCACCGTTCGACTGCAAAGATGCGCCAATCTCCGGGGACACCCTTGAGCGAATGATTGCCGCGATCACCAAAACGCAAGCCGGAACCCGCCACTAGGTCCTTGACCGTGCCCGACACCAACACCTCACTCGCGCCGGCGAGCGCCGCCACACGCGCTCCGATGTGAACGGCAATACCGCCGATATCATCGCCGATCACTTCGCACTCGCCGGTATGAAGTCCGGCGCGGACTTCAATGCCCAGCGGCCTGATTTCGTCGGCGATGGCGCAAGCGCAGCGCACGCCGCGTGCCGGACCGTCGAAAGTAGCAAGAACGCCGTCGCCGGTCGTCTTGATTTCGTGGCCGCGGAAGCGTGAGAGGGTGCGCCGTATCGCGGTGTGATGAGTGTCAAGGAGGTCGTGCCAGCGATGGTCGCCGAGCGCGGCGGCTTTCTCGGTCGAGCCGACGATGTCTGTGAAGAGCACCGTGGCAAGCACGCGGTCGACCGCGACGGGCGCAAGCGAGCCGGTCAGAAACTCCTCGATCGCATCGGCGATGTCGTCGGCATTGTCGCCGACGAAGGGGATGTGGTCGACCCCTGGGAACTCGAGATAGCGAGCGCCTGGAATATGCGTGGCGAGAAACCGGCCGCCCTCGACGCTGATGTTCCTGTCGTCCGTCCGGTGGATGACGAGAGTCGGGACCCGGATCGTCGAGACGATGTCGCTGATGTCAATCAGACGGTTCATGCGCGCGTACGCGGCGGCGCCAGCAGGGCTATTGGACACTCGCTCGTTCTTGCCCCACCAGCGTTTGAACGCGCAGTCATTGACGCGGGAGGGCGCAAACCTTGCCACGCTGTCGCCGCTGCCCCAGTCACGCTCGATATAGTCGAGAGAGTGCTCCAGCGTCGACAGAGCAAATGTCGATGCCGGATAGGCGTTGCAGAGCACCAGCGCGCGGCAGCGACTGGGATAGGTCGCGGCGAATAGCGCCGACATCGTGCCGCCTTCAGAAATGCCGAGAAGCGCCGCCTGTTGCATGCCGGTGGCGTCCGTAACCGCACGCAGGTCGTCCATGCGCTGGTCGAGGCCCGGGTAGTCAGCGACCCGATCCGACAGGCCCGTGCCGCGCTTGTCGAACATCACCACCCGGGCGTAGCGCGCCAGGCGCAACAGCCAACGACTGACCTCCGGTTCGTCCCACCAGTGCTCGACGTTGGTAAAGCCCGGCGGAGCGAAGACAACGTTGAGCGGGCCCTCACCGAACACTTGATAGGCGATGTGAACGTCGCCGCTCTTGGCGTATCGGGTGTCTGGCTGCATTGACGACCCCACGCTTGCCGGGACTTTCCGGCCGACCGGAATTATAGCAGCAGCCTGGATTGTCGGGAACGGCTCAATGTCCCCTGTTGGCCCTCAACCGAACAAAGCAATTGTCCTCTCCACGTCGGCTGTCAAAGGTAAACCGGAAACCAGTCTTGAAGATTTGAACTTCCGAGTCTGACCCAACTGAGACATGGGCGGCCCAGGACGTTCGCAGCGCAAAAGCATGTTCGCTCCACCGCTGAAGCGTGATATCGTCCGGTCAGTTGCATGGACATGACCCCACGGGAGGGTCGCATGGCAACCTGCATCCGACGGCGAGAATTCATATTCAGCCTGGGCGGTGGCATGGCAGTTATCCCGCTGGTCGCACGTGCACAGCAGCCATCCATGCCGATAATCGGGCTGCTGGGAGCGACAAAAGCGCAAGGATACGCGGCGCAGCTCGCGGCCTTTCGGCAGGGTTTGAGCGAGGCAGGTTTAGTCGAAGGTCGAGATGTAACCATTGAGTATCGCTGGGCGGATGACCAATACGATCGACTTCCGGCATTGGCTGCCGATCTTGTCAACCGCCGCGTGGCTGTCATTGCGACGATTGGCGGAAACCCAGCTTCTCTAGCCGCGACGGCTGCAACGACAACTATACCCGTCGTCTTTCACGGTAGTCTCGATCCCGTCCAAACCGGGCTTGTTGCACGCCTCAACCGTCCCGGCGGCAATGCCACTGGGGTGGTTACTTTGAACCTAGATACTGGCCGGAAACGGTTGGAAATACTCCACGAGGTCGTTCCAGCGGCGACCACGCTGGGCCTGCTCCTCAACCCGACAAATAAAATCGTAACCGAGGTCCAGTCCAGGGACCTGCAAACGGCAGCTATCGCGCTCGGCCTAAAACTCCGCGTGCTGAATGCGAGTGCCGAACGCGATTTCGAAGATGTGTTCGCGCTTCTCAAGCGGATGCAAATAGGTGGGCTTGTGATAGGTACCGACGGTTTCTTCGTCAGCCAAAGCGAAACGCTGGCTGCACTGACAGTCCGCTACGCAATACCAGCGATCTTTCAATACCGCGCGTTTGCAGCCGCCGGCGGGCTGATGAGTTACGGGGGCAGTGTCACGGCCTCCTATCGTTTGTCTGGCGCCTATGTCGGACGCATTCTTAAAGGTGCGAAGCCAGCCGATTTACCGGTCCAACAGTCCACAAAAGTCGAGCTGATCGTCAACCTCAAGACAGCGAAGGCACTCGGTCTGACCGTCCCGATGTCGCTCCTCGCCCGCGCCGACGAGGTGATCGAATGATGGCGCTTTTTGTTGCAGCGCGTGAGTCCGCAGTTGGCCCATCAGCGAAGTGGCGACCCGCCTCATTGAGGTCCGCTCAGTGAGGCATGGCGGACTAGATTTGCTTACCTTGAGTTCTTAGCATTTTGACCCAATCCGGTCCTAAGCTGGGCCGGAATTCCGCAGCGCAGCAGTCTCCCACCGTACTGAGGTGTGCTATCGTTTTGGTCAGCGCGGGAGGCGATGGCAGTGAGGCGACGCGAGTTCATTACTCTGCTCGGCAGCGCGGCGGTGGCGTGGCCGCTGGCGGCGCGCGCGCAGCAAGCGGCGAGACCGCCGCGGCTGGCGATGTTCCATCCGGCAATCCCGCCGGCGCTCCTGACTGAAACGGGCGGGGGCAGCGCATGGCGCGCCTTTTTCGGCGAGTTGCGCCGTTTGGGTTACGTGGAAGGACAAAGTCTGATCATCGAACGCTACTGGGCCGAGGGACGTCATGACCGTTATGCCGAAGTGGTCCGTGAAATCGTGACCCGCAACCCGGATGTGATCGTCACCGGAACGAATCCCGTCGTGACCGTGTTCAAGGCGGCAACCGGTACGATACCGATTGTTGCTTTCATGCTGGATCCGCTGCAGGCGGGGCTGGTGACCAACCTGCAGCGGCCCGGCGGCAACCTCACCGGCATCACGCTTGATGCCGGCATCGAGATCTGGGGCAAGCGGCTGGAGTTCTTGAAAGAAGCCATTCCTTCGATGCAGAAGGCCGTATTCCTGGGGATGCGCGGCGGATGGGAAGGGTCTGTGGAGCAAGTCTTGCGGGGCGCCGCCGCGCGTTTGGGAATTTCGCTGGCTTTTGTCTTCCCGCAGGAGGGGAAACCCTCTGAGATTGAGCGCGTCTTCGATGCGATAGCAGAGCAACGGCCGGACGCGCTGCTGGTGAGCGGAGAGGGCGACCTTTACGCCAACCGCCAGCTCATCGCCGAGCTCGCCGCGAAAAAACGCTTGCCGACGATATGTCCGTACCGCGATTACGTCGAAGCCGGCGTGCTGATGGGTTATGCGCTCGATCTCACGGAGCTGTTCAGGCGGTTAGCTGATGACGTGCACAAAATCCTGAAAGGTGCCAAACCGGGTGACATTCCGATTTATCAGGCGACCAAATTTGAACTCCTAATCAACCTGAAGACGGCAAAAGCATTCGCCCTGACCCTGCCCCCGGCGCTGCTCGCCCGCGCCGACGAGGTGATCGAATAATTCTGCCATGTCCGTTCATGGCCCCCTAGCCGAACTGCCCATGAACCGCCGCAGAAGGCGGCTCTCGGAGCGGAACCGAACCTGATGCGCGCAGAGACCGCCGCTTTTGACCCATCTGAGACATCAGGCCCTGATACCGTTTGATGCCGTTTGCTTGCCATTTTTGGCTCGCCGCTCATTCGCAAGGTGTTAGATTAGATTTTGAGATGAACTAAATGAGCGTGTCCGGATGCAGCGGCGCGAGTTCATAGCGGTTCTTGGCGGCATGGTGGCAGCTTGGCCGCTTGCCGTGCGTGCGCAGAAATCGCTGCCCCGGATTGGGTGGTTAGTATTTGGCGACGCCAAAAAATTGGGACCAGTCGATCAGTCGTTGAAGGACGCCCTCGCACAGGCCGGACTTCTCGATGGCCGCAACATCGAAATCATCTTCCGCTATGCCAACGGTATGCCGGATCGACTTGCGGAATTGGCCACCGAACTTGTCGCGCAAAGGCCCAACCTTCTGCTCGCTGTTGGCGGTGATGTTATCAAGCCACTGTTTGAGGCAAGCAAAGGTAGCATACCCATCGTCGGTGGCGTTAGTGATAGCCCTATCCGGTCGGGAATTGCCGTGTCTCTTGCTCGACCAAGCAAGAACTTCACTGGGATCACGTTTCTTACGGATGAAATGGCGGCGAAGCGGATGGAACTGCTCAAGGAAGTGGCGCCCAACGTCAGGAAGGTTGCGGTGATATTCAATCCGCAGCATTTCGATGACGAAGTGACTTTTGCACGGCGCGGAGCCGAATCGCTCGGCCTTGAGCTAACGACCCACCCGATAAACAAGATCGCCGATCTCGATGCATCGCTGCAGGGGGTGGGTGCAAGTGGCGCCGATGGCCTGCTCGTCATCTCGTCACGCCTTACTGGCATTGTTGCCGCTAAAATCGCACAACACGGCCAAGAGCGTCATCTTCCAGTGATTGCGTCGTGGCGGGAATTCGCAGACAGCGGTGCTTTGCTGTCCTACGGGCCGAGTCGGATTTTTGAGGCCAAACGTTTGGCGGGCTATGTGCAAAAGGTCTTAAACGGGGAGAAGCCGGCGGATTTGCCTATCGAGCAACCTGTAAAATTCGAACTTGTTATCAATCTCAAAACCGCCAAGGTCCTCGGGCTCACGGTATCGCCTTCATTACTCAGCCGCGCCGACGAGGTGATTGAATGACGCGGCTGATTACTGCAACGCATGAGTCCACAAATGCGAAGTGCTGACTGGCTATAAAATTGTCTGCTTATAGGGGTCGATCGGAAGTGATCGGCGCGCGCTCAAAACGGCGCTTTTGACCCATAGCAGTTGTGCGCTACGCGCCGCGTTTGCGACGCAGCATCTACGCCAGCACTGAGTGCGACGACCATCGAAATCTGATACTCTCACCCGCGTCTCCTCAAGCTGCGATGAGGATTGAATGAAGCGGCGGGAGTTTATAGCATCTGCTGCGGCGCTGCTCGTTTCGCCACGGCGTTCGTGGGCGCAAGGGACGCCTCGCCGGATCGGTGTCTTCGGCTTCTTAGATCCGATAGCTCGCGAAGCGTGGCGCAGTGGCTTGCGCGAAAAGGGCTGGATCGAGGGCAAGAACCTGCTCATCGAATATCGTTATGCCGAAACCCCGGATCGCGTGCCAACGCTGGTTGCCGAGTTGATGGCTCTAACTCCTGATCTGGTAGTTGCCTCCGGGCCACAAGCAGCCGTAGCCCTGAAATCGGCAACCACTACCATTCCGATCGTGTTCGTGGCTGTGGCCGATCCTGTGGGGATCGGTTTCGTGCAAAGCCTGTCGCGTCCAGGCGGCAACATGACCGGTCTTACGACGGTGGTGCCGGGAAATTTCATCGGAAAACAAATAGAAATCCTGCGGGAACTGGTTCCTGGCGCCTCGAAAATTGCGCTCTTAGTCAATCGGGACAACCCAATGCAGAGGCAGATTTTAGCCGATGAGGTACCCCGCACAGCCCGGGAGCTAAGCATAGCTCTGCTGATGGTTGAGGCGACCACGGCCGAGGAACTCGACACCGCCTTTGCTTCGGCCGCCGCCCAGCGCGCCGATGCAATGGTTGTTTTTGGCGATGCTCTGACCGTTCGCCAGGCCCCGCGAGTTGTCGCGCTCGCCGCGGAACATCATCTGCCTGCGATCCATCTCTTCCGGATATTGGCCGATGGCGCATTGGTCATCTACGGCCCCGAAATCCCCGATCTGTTCCGCCGTGCTGGCGGCTACGTCGACAAGATCCTCAAAGGTATCAAGCCTTCCGATCTGCCGGTCGAGCAGCCGACCAAATTCGAGCTAGTGATCAACCTGAAGACTGCCAAAGCGCTCGGCCTGATCGTCCCGCCGTCGCTGCTCGCCCGCGCCGACGAGGTGATTGAATGAGGCCGGTGAATGTCTGCTTATGGCAGGCACCTTTGAGACATGGCGACCGACCCTGACGATGTCCGTTTGCAGGGGAAGACCGGAAGTAGTCGGCCGACGACCAAAATGACGCGAATGACCCGTTTGAGACATCAGCCACCTCCCGCCGACCGCGGCTGACGCTATCCCCGAACCCCGTTCAGTGCGATAATTTGAATTGGGACTAACGTTCTCCTGATCCGGGAGACAGCCATGCGGCGGCGGCAATTTGTTAAATTCATTGGCGGCGTGGCACTTGCTTGGCCGCTCAATGCAGGAGCACAGCCGGCGGGCAAGTTATACCGTATTGGTTATGTCAACGCGGGCGCCGCAGCTGCGCAGGGTGGCGTCGGACTCGAACGAGCTTTCGTTGAAGCCCTCCGTGAGTTGGGCTGGATGGAAGGGAAGAATATTGCCTTCGAGTACCGATTCGCACAAGGTCATTCGGATCGGCTACCCGGCATGGCCACAGAGTTGGTGCACCTCAAGGTCGATGTCATCGTTGCAAACGGAACATTGGCGTCACTCGCCGCCAAGCAAGCCACCTCGACGATCCCCATTGTCACGGCGCCTGCTGGCGATCCACTCGGGAGCGGGCTTGTTCCGAGTTTGGCGCACCCAGGCGGGAATGTCACAGGTTTGAGCCTAATGGCTCCGGATTTGGGCGGGAAGCGGTTGGAGCTACTCAAGGAGCTTCTGCCCGACGTCTCCAGAGCGGCCATCCTGTGGAATGCTGCCAATCCCTATGCGGCGGATGTGTTCAGAGAGACGGACCGTGCCGCCCGGACATTGCGAATTACGCTGCAATCGCTTGAGGTGCGCAGTCCCGATGATTTTGATACAGCGTTCGAGGCTGCCAAAGTCCAACGTCCAGAGGGCCTGATTACGGTCGAAGACCCACTCACCGTTGGTTATCGAAAACAGATTGTCGACTTCGCAGCGAGAAATCGCTTGCCTGCCATCCACGGCGTTCGGGAATTTGTGGAGGCTGGAGGCCTCATCGCTTATGGCGCGAGCCTATCGGATTTGTCCCGGCGCGCTGCGACCTACGTAGACAAGATCCTGAAGGGCACCAAGCCTGCGGATCTTCCAGTTCAACAGCCAACCAAGTTCGAGTTTATTGTCAATCTCAGCGCTGCCAAGGCGCTCGGGCTGACCATGCCGCCATCGCTGCTCGCCCGCGCCGACGAGGTGATCGAATGAGGGCGTAGTTTGCTGCGGTGCATGAGTTCGAAGTTGGCACATAGCTGCCCCGGACGTGTGTGACGGCACGTCCGCAGTTGGCACAAATGCGAAGTGCTGACTGGCTATAAAATTGTCTGCTTATAGGGGTCGATCGGAAGTGATCGGCGCGCGCTCAAAACGGCGCTTTTGACCCATAGCAGTTGTGCGCTACGCGCCGCGTTTGCGACGCAGCATCTACGCCAGCACTGAGTGCGACGACCATCGAAATCTGATACTCTCACCCGTCTCCTCATGCTGCGACGAGGATCGAATGAAGCGGCGGGAGTTCATAGCGGCGACTGCGGCGCTGCTCGTTTCGCCACAGCGTTCGTGGGCGCAGGGGACACGCCGTCGGCTTGGCTTTCTTGCTGTAGGTGATGGGAGCGGGCAGGCCCTCAATCAAACCGAGCTTGCGTTGTTTGATGGACTGCGAAGCCACAGCTGGATAGACGGAAGAAACCTGATTATCGAGTATCGTTTTTCCCACCCCCCGGATCGACTGCCAGCTTCGGTTGCCGACCTGATTGCTCTCAGTCCCGATGTGCTCATCGTCGCGGGACCACGGGCAGCCGCAGCCCTGAAATCGGCAACTGCCACCATTCCGATTGTATTCGTGGCTGTGGGCAATCCCGTGGGGCTCGGCCTCGTGCAAAGCCTATCGCGACCAGGTGGCAACATTACGGGTTTTGCGACAGTGGTACCGGGACAGTTCACCAGCAAAATGATAGGAACCCTGCGGGAAATGGTTCCTACCGCCTCGAAAATTGCGATCTTGGTCAATCCGGGCAATCCAATTCACAGGTTGATAGTAGCCGAGGAGTTGCCCCAAACGGCCCGCAAACTAGGCGTGGCTCTCCCGATAGTAGAGGCGAGCACGGCTGAGGAACTGGACATCGTCTTTGCCTCGGCTGCCGCCCAGCACGCCGATGGCATAGTTGACCTTGGCGATCCTCTCACCTTTGTCGAGGCTCCACGAGTTATCGCGCTCGCGGCGAAGTATCATCTTCCGGCAAACTACTTTTTCCGACACTACGCCAATGCCGGCGGATTGTCGTTCTACGGGCCCGATATAGCCGATCTTTTCCGCCGTGCAGCCGGCCACGTGGATAAGATTCTCAAAGGCACCAAGCCTGCCGATCTGCCAGTGGAGCAGCCGACCAAATTCGAACTGGTGATCAACATGAAGACGGCCAAAGCGCTCGGTCTCACCGTGCCGCCTTCGTTACTCGTCCGCGCCGACGAGGTGATCGAATAAGATCGGCACTTCCGGGTTTGTGAAGGTTTTCGGATGCCGGCCCCATGATGGTGGTGCCGCACACACGGGGGTCGGCGTCGCAAACCTCCAAGGAACCGCGGGAGAGGCATGTAAGTGGCCGGACGTGGGCTATGGGGATTCAGATCGGCGTAGCGACACAATTGCGACCGGTCTGGAGATTCAGTCGACCAAGTCTTGAATTTCGTTTACGGGTGAAGTGCGCACACATTCACATTGAAGGCTTGGATCGGACGGTGAAAGCCCTTGAGCACGAGCCCGCCGACAGGCTCGGTCTCTGCAAGCTCCTCGATCGCCGCGAACACCTTGCTGTCGATCAGGATCTGTCCGTTTTTCGCCTCGGCGCACAGTCGCGCGGCGAGATTGACGACCGAGCCGGTGGCCGAATAGTCGAACCGGCCCTCGCAACCGATGCGGCCGAGCGTGGCGTAGCCGTGGGCGATGCCGACCCCGAACCCGAGTTCGTGACCCAACTTGCGCCAGTTGGTCGCAAGCGCGGCAGCGTGGTCGCGCATCGCGACGGCGAGCCGAACGGCGCGCAGCGCAGGATCGACACATGGCAGCGGATCGTTGAACAAGACCATGATGCCATCGCCGGCAAAGCGGTGCAGCGTGCCTTCGAACTCGTGGATGAGCCCACCGAGGTCCGCGTGGTACTCGCGCAGAACCGCTATTACCTCCTCCGGCTCGGCCGTCTCCGCAAAGGCCGTGAACCCCCGCAGATCACAGAACAACACGGTCACATCGCGGCGGTGGCTGTCCAAGAGCTCTTCGCCCGAGGACAGAACGATCTCGGCAATCTGCGGCGCCAGGAAGCTCTTGAGCCGGCCCATGCGTTCGATCTCGGCGACTTGCTCCGTGACGCGCTGCTCGAGCGTGCGGTTCCAGTCGGCGAGTTCGTGCGCCTGCCCCTGCACCTTGTCATGAAGCTCCTTGAGGCGCAGGACCGATTTCACACGCGCTACCAGCGCGGACTGATCGATCGGCTTGGTCAGATATTCGTCGGCCCCGGCCTCGAGCCCTGTGACCACATCCCTGGTATCGGCCCTGGCCGTCACCAGAATGATGGGCATGAACGGCAGCTCGGCATCCTGCTTGAGCCGGCGGCAGACCTCGATGCCGTCGATCTTGGGCATCATGACGTCGAGCAGGATCAGATCCGGGGCCCTTTCTCTCGCGGCAGCGAGCGCTTCCTCTCCGTCGGCCGCTTGCATGAGCTCATAGCCGTGTGGCGCAAGCCGTGCGCTGAGAATGTCGCGGTTCGCCTCGCTGTCGTCGACGATTAGAATGCGGGGAGGATGGTGCATCGGAGCTCGGCTCGTTAGGGCAGATATTCCCGGATCTTGGCGAGCAGCTCGCGCGGACTAAAGGGCTTGGTGACATAGCCCTCGCAGCCCGCAGCCCGCGCCTTGTCCTCGTCTCCGCTCAGGGCGTAGGAGGTCACCGCGATAATGGGGATTGCGGAGAGCGCCGATTGAGCCTTGATCCGGCGTGTCGCCTCGTAGCCGTCCAGAAGGGGCAGCTGTATATCCATTAGGATGAGATCGGGCCGATCCGCGGCGGCTGCCGCAACGCCGTCCTCGCCATTTTCGGCTTCGATCAGCTCGTATCCGACGCTCGAAAGCAAATCCCGCAGGATTCGCCGGTTGTCCTCCTGATCTTCGATCACCAGGATGCGCTTGGTCATGGTTGCCTCGCCTGTTGCTCGACTCGCACCGGAATCATAAAGGAAAATGTCGCGCCCTCGCCAAGGACCGATTCCACCCAAATCCGCCCGTGGTGCAGTTCGATGATCCGCTTGGCGATCGACAGGCCGAGCCCCGTTCCGCCCTTCTTGCGGGTCGAGGATGTGTCGGCCTGCGCAAATTCCTCGAAGATCGTCACTTGATGGTCTGCCGAAATTCCGGGCCCGGTATCACGAACGGCGACCGTAAACGTGCCATCCGCTGCCGAAGCCTTGATCGACACCGAGCCCCGGTCCGTAAACTTGATGGCGTTGCCGACAAGGTTGAGCAACACCTGCGCGAGGCGACGCTCATCGCCGCGGCCAATGGGCAGATCCGGGGCGACTTCAACATTGAGCGCCAGATCCTTTTCGGTCGCGAGCGACTCGACCGCGACGACCACGGCGTGTACGGCGTCTCTAAGCGAGTAGTCGGTCAGCGACAGGGTGAGCTGACCCGCCTCGATCTTGGACAGATCAAGGACGTCGTTGATCAGACCAAGAAGGTGCTTGCCGTTGCTCTGAACGCGCTCGAGCACCGCTCGCATCTTGTCGGGCATGTCACCATAGATGTTGTCCAGGATCAGCTCGGTGTAGCCGAGGATGGCGTTGAGTGGCGTGCGCAGCTCGTGACTCATGTTGGCGAGGAACTGCGATTTGTGCTTGCTCGCAATCTCGAGCTGCCGGCTCTTGTCCTCGATCTCATGGAACAGCCTGGCGTTCTGGATCGCCAGCACGGATTGGGCCGCGAAGGTCTGCAGGAGGTCGATCTTGCCAGCCGCGAACGTACCGGTGTCGCGCCGCCGTACCACCAGGGCGCCGACGATGGTGTCGCGGCTGAGCAACGGCACAGCCAGCAGCGATCGATAGCCGGCGCGTAGGATGAGCTCCAGCGTCGGCGAGGAGGGCTCCTGACGCAGGTCGGGGACCTGCAGGGGTCCGCGAACCGAAGCGGCCTGCTGCATCAGCCTCTCACCGGCGCCGATTCGTTGGTCGCGGATCGCTGCAATCAGCGCCTCGTCCATTCCGTAGGTGGCGCTCAGCCGGAACTGCTGGTGCGCCTCATCGAACACGTAGATAGCGCCGGCATCGGTACCCGAGAGCTGCACCGCGTTGGCGACGATGGTCGCAAGCACGGTTTCGAGATCAAGCGTCGAGTTCACCGCCTGCGTGACGTCGCCGAGCGCTTTCAGCTCCTGGACCGAGCGCCCGAGCTCCTCCGTTCGCGCCTGAAGCTCATCGAGCAATCGAACATTCTCGATCGCGATCACGGCCTGGTCGGCGAAAGTCCGAACCAACTCGATCTGCCTGTCAGTAAAGGGTTGCACCCGCTGGCGTCCGAGATTGATCGTACCGACCACGACCCCCTCGCGCAGTAGAGGCACGCCGAGCATGGTGTGAGTTTTTTCCAGCGTCACCGTCTCGGTTATGGAGTATTCCTCGTCGGAAGCGATGTCGGCGATGTGGACGACCTGTCCCTCAGATGCAACCCGTCCGGTCATGCTCCCACGCCCAACGGGCAAAACGCGACCTCGAATGAGCGCGTTGTATTCGGGCGCAAAGGAAAAGGTTGCTACCACCCGATAAGCTTCTCCCTCGAGGTTGGAGATAAGCGCGGAATCGGCTTCGCACAGCCGCACGGCAGATTCGACCAGCGTATCGAGCACCGTCTGCAGGTCAAAGGCCGACCGGCTGATTACCTTGAGCACTTCCGCGGTCGCCGTCTGCTGCTGCAGGGACTCCCGCAATTCTGCGGTCCGCTGCTCGACCTTGTTTTCCAGGTCGGCATAAGATTCCTGCAACCGCGCGCCCATTTCGTTGAACTGGTCAGCGAGGCTTTCCAGTTCGTCGCCGGTCTTGATTGAGATGCGCTGGCCGAGATCGCCGGCGCCGATGCGTGCGGCGCCCGCGCGCAGAGCCTGGATCGGGCCGACCATGCGTCGCGCCAGCAGGATTCCCGCAAGCACTGCAAACACTGATGCCGCAAGCAGCACGAACGCTAGCCGCTGCAAGGCGGTGTAGAGCGGGGCATAGGCTTCCTCGACCGGCAGTTCGACAAACATGGTCCAACCGAGCGGTAAGATCGGCGCGGATGCGGTCAACACCTCTTGCCCCTGGATGTTGCGCGCGCCCTGCAGCTCGTCGGCTGTGCCGCCCGCCTGCCCAGCTTGCGCCGCCTGCACCTGCGCGAGCTTGGACATGTCGGTGTTGCGCAGCACAAGGCTGATGTCGGGATGCGCAATCAGCCGGCCCTCAGCGTCGACGACATAAGCGCGGCCGTGCTCGCCAACCTTGATCTGGGACACCACGTCCCAGATCAGCTTCAAGTTGACCTCGGCGATGCTGACGCCAGCGTCCTTACGGGTGCCGGCCACCGCCAACGTCATATAGGGCTCGGATTCCCTGCGGAAGTAGACCGGCCCGTAGTAGACCTTGTGGGCGACGGCCTCGGTGAATTTCGGCTCCTTTGAAAGGTCAAGGCCGCTGTCGATCACGTCCATGGCCAAGCGCGAGACGCGCAGCCGCTCCTTGCCGGCAGAATCCACCTGCGCGAGTTCGGTGATCGCCGGCACCTGACGCAGCAATCGTAGCGCGTCAAAGCGGCGCTGTTCGATTGAACCCGCCGACCATGGTAATTGGGTGGTCCATCCGAGCTGGCTCTCGATTTCCTTGATGAACCGGCTGATCTTGGCCGCCGCAGCCACCGCCTGTTCCTGCTGAATCTGGATCAGCGAGGCCTTGTGCTCGCGGTAATAGAAGAAAACCTCGAAACTCCCGTTGGCTAGCAGCGCGACGCCAACCACGGCGACAAACAGCGCAACGTACTTGATGAAGAGCCCGCTGCGGTTCCTCGCGCCGGATGAAACCGCTCCCAACCCCGCGCTCGCTACCGGCGATCCCGCTAGCGTCCGACCCCGTGGCGTGTCCGGGTGGAGGGAGATGCTCATTGCTCAAATCTAGCAGCAATGCTGCAGCTTGTCTCATTCTGCGGATCGGGAGCCGGCAGGCCGGTGACGGGAACCGAGGTTGCTCGCCCAGCAGAGAGGTACCGAAAGCGATAATCCCTGGCGACCAACCACCAAGCTGCCAAACTCTCCATGCCACAGGCGTGGTCCTCTGAGGGGGAGGGCGCATGCGACGAAAGGAATTCATCTCATTCCTTGGCAGCGCGGCGACGTGCTTGCCCATGGCGAGTGCGGCAGCAATCATCTCGGAGCCAAACTCGGCCCGGACGCTTCGTAATTTTGAGACACTGACAGCGCTCCACCTCCCATCGCATGCGTTAGCTGCGCCGACGACGTGATCCAATGAGGGCGTAGTTTGCTGCGGTGCATGAGTCCGAGTTGGCACCTTTGAGACATGCCCGCCCATCCTGAGAATGTCCGTTCACCCGGGGTAGACCGGAAGTCGCCGTGGTCCGGCCAAACCGACGCGAATGACCCAGTCCAATTGGATATACAGGTAGCTGTTAAGCGGCTAAAACAGGCACCGGAAACCACGTTGGGCTTCGGGCAATTAAATGAATAGCCGCGCTTCATTGCTCTCAGGGACAAGGATGAAACGGCGTGAATTTCTCTTAAGCCTCGGCGGAGCCGTAATATGTCCCTTTGCTGCGTTTGGGCAGCAAATCAAAGTTCCGACAATCGGCGTACTCGTTTTGGGGAATCCTAATCCCGGTCCCTTTTTGAAAGCTCTTCGAGAAGCGCTGGGAAAAATTGGCTACATCGAAGGCCAGAGTTTTCGCCTAGAGCTGCGATCCGCGGGTGGCGATGCGGCAGCCCTTGGAGATTTGGCTAGTGAATTGGTTCGCCTCAAAGCCGACGTTATTGTCGCTTGGCAAACGCCATCTGCCATGGCGGCGAAGCAAGCCACGAACAGCATTCCCATCATCATGGCGGCAGTCGGCGATGCGGTTGCTACCGGACTTGTGAAGAACCTGGCACGGCCTGAAGGTAACATCACCGGAAATACGGCTATCGCTGCAGAAGTCATGGCTAAGAACGTCGAACTCATTCGTGAGACGTTGCCGGCCGCTCGCCGCGTTGCAGTTCTGGCGAACACGGTGGACCCCTTCAGCAAGCCCTTTCTCAGTCAGATCGAGCTCGCAGCACCGGCCCTTGGCATCGAGATCAATCGGGTAATGATGCATCCAACGGAGAATGCCGAGGGTCATTTTGAGGGAATGAGCCAAAGCAAGGTGGATGCAGTTATTATTCAACCAACCTTGGTACGGAGGGATGTCATCGAACTCACACTGAAGCATCAGATGCCTTCGTTCTCGATGGTTGGTTCGTTTCCTTCTTCGGGCGGTCTGATGTCGTACGGCGCCTCTGATCCCGACCAGTGGCGGGAAGTGGCCATATACGTGGACAAGATACTGAAGGGCTTACGCCCGGCCGATCTGCCAGTCGCGCAACCGACCCGGTTTGAGCTAATCGTGAATCTCAAGACCGCCAAAACGCTTGGCATCACCATTCCTCCGTCGCTGCTTACGCGCGTGGATGAGGTGATCGAATAGCGTTTTCTTGCTGTGGCGCATGAGTCCGGTTTTGGCCCCTTTGAGACATGCCCGCCTATCTTGAGAATGTCCGTTCACCGGGGCAGACCGGAAGTCGCCGTGGTCCGGCCAAACCAACGCGAATGACCCAAGGCGGTCATCAGCCCGATCGAAATTCCGCATCGCAGCAGTCTGCTGTCGCGCCGTGATGTGCTATCGTTGTTCGGGCAGACCGATCGCTCGGGCCGTCGGCTGCAGTGCTCGTTATTGGCGGCGCCTGCCTGAGGGGAGGAAGCCCCATGTTCGACATTAGACGGCGCCAGTTCATCACGCTGCTTGGCGGTGCAGCGGCGTGGCCGCTCGCGGCAGGCGCGCAACAGTCAGCGATGCCGCTAATCGGGCTTCTCAGCTCCGACTCTGCCGAATCATATGCCGGCCGCCTGACCGCAATCCGTCGGGGCCTGGAGGAAATCGGTTACACCGAGGGCCAAAACGTCACGATCGAATATCGCTGGGCGGAGGGTCAATACGATCGAATTCCGGGGCTGGTCGTCGATCTGCTGCGGCATCGTTTGGCTGTAATTGCCGCCGACGGGACAACTGCGGCGCGTGCGGCGCAAGCGGCCACCACCGTCATTCCGATTGTTTTCCTGGGAGGAGACGACCCGATTCGGGCCGGGCTCGTCTCAAACCTCAACCGTCCGGCTGCAAATGTCACCGGAGTGACTTTGCTCAATGTCACTCTGGGCCCAAAACGGCTGGAGCTTTTGCATGAGATGTTGCCGGACGCTGCCATCATCACGCTGTTCATCAACCGCAATAGCCCAGTTGCGGAGTTGACCGTTGTAGACATGCAGTACGCTGCGCGCACACTTGGATTACAGTTAGACATACATGCCGCTGATATCGCGGCCGAACACGACATCGATGTGGCGTTCGAAAACCTTGCCAAAACACGAAAGGGGCCGCTGTTGATCGGCGCCGATGCGTTCCTCGTTAGTCGCAGCGAACAACTGGGCGCGCTTGCTTTTCGTCACGCAATCCCGGCGATTTTGTCGTATCGCGAATTCGTTGCAGCTGGTGGCTTGATGAGCTACGCCGCAAGCCGCGCTGAGGTATATCGTCAAGGTGGCACCTACTTGGGCCGCATCCTCAAAGGTGCCCAGGTGAGCGATTTGCCAGTCCTGCAGCCAACTCGCTTCGAATTGATCATAAATGGAAAGACCGCAAAAGCGTTGGGCCTTACTGTACCCGCTGCGCTCCTATCGCGCGCTGACGAGGTGATCGAATAGCGCTTTTTGCTGCGTTGCATGAGTCCGTTGTTGGCCCACAGCCGAACCGCGCCTAAGCCCTTGTGACGTCGATTGTCAGCGGCAAACCGGACATCGATCATTGCTCCCTTCCACCGCCGCTTTTGACCCTAAGGCGACCTAGGCAGCGCGCTTCCGATCGCGCCTAGATGCGAACCTCAGATGTGAGGAGATGGGGCAACTGATCGTGTTGACGGCAGGCGGCAGTACTCGGGTTGTCGCCTGACGACACCGCTACTATTTACTTGCCTCGGCGCGCGACTTTGGAATCTGGAGCCTCGTTGATGCATCATGGTCTGATCCCTGGCAGTGCTGCTATCGCCATACTCGCGACGCTCATCGCCCAAGGCACAACACACCGTGCGGACGGTGCATCACTAGCAGAGGTGCGGCAGAATGGTATCCTACGCCTCTGCGCCAACCCATCCGCACTCCCTTATTCGAACCTCACCGATAGAGGTGGTCTTGCCGGGTTCAAAGTCGAGCTCGCGGAAGTATTGGCGCACGAGATGGGATTTGAGCTCGGTGTGACCTGGGTTCGAAACGCCGGTGATATTAAGAACTCGGATTGCGATGTCTTGATGGACGTCGTCGCCTCCGCCGCAAGCTACGATCGGGAGGGACTTACCGGGCCGCTGACAACCCATCTACCTCTTCGCTATTCGAGACCTTACGCAGACAGTGGTGTTGTCCTCGCCATTTCATCTCGATCTTCGGTTCGTCGGCTTGAGGATTTGCACGGTCAGAAGATTGGCGTCATGGCTGGCACCGTCGAGCACGAGTGGTTGGCCAAACACGGCTTCCGCGTTTCGGTCTTCGCCTCTCAAGAAGACATAATTGCCGCTATCGAGGCAGGCGAAATCGAAGTCGGCGCCACAAACCCCGTGGTTGTCGGCTGGTATCGGCACGAACACCCCAGCACGGCAGTAAGGATACCCGACGGATACGAGCCAGAACCGGCACTGCGCTGGAGTGTTTCAGTCGGGCTTCGCCGAGCGGACGATGCGCTGCTTGCAGCCGTGGATGCTGCGGTGTCACGAGTTGTCGAGCAGCGGATACCAGCGCAGATCTACGCGAAGTATGGCATTACCTATCTACCCCCTTCCGGCGCAGGTCTACAGTAAGGATGCAAAGCCTGGTGCGACTGACACTACGCCCACTGCTCTATCTTCACGGTGCAAGCAAGGCTAGATGCCTTGATGTTAAGGCGTCTGCTCACGGACAGGAAGCTGCACTGTGCTACTGAACAGTTCTTCCGCTTATGGCACCTTTGAGACATGCCCGCCTATCCTGAGGATGTCCGTTCACCGGGGTAGACCGGAGTGCGCCGGGAGACCGGCAAGGAGTAGATGGTGCAAGTCCATCACGATGAAGGAGTAGCGAACCGCATCGACCCCGAGTCATGCGCAGATACCCGTGAGGGTATTGGCGAAGCGTTGACAGGGGAGCGCATAGGCCAGCCATTGAGCCGCGAAAGTACCCTCATCCTGGGTGCCGACGTCGTTCCGGTGACGGAAGGCAACACGGATGGGCGCGATAACGCGAGCGCCCAGACGGCCCGGCGTGGTCTTAGACACTGGCATGTGCGCACGCTCCTTGCTCGGGAACCGGGAGATCTCATGGTCGGCCAGCGCCAGCATGCGTGCTGCACTGGTCCGCGTCGGGAAGGCGAGGAGCCGTAGCCGACGATGTACGATCATGAGAAGTCTGACCCCGCCATAGTAGCTGTGAAGCCGACGAACAAAGCCGGGCAACCGGCTGCGGAGTTGGTGGAGCCAAGGGCGGGGGCCGAGGGGAATGTGAGTCAGCAAAGCACGGGCCGGGCACAGTACCGGGGAACCGTGTCACAGGCGCTGGCGCGCATACGGCAAGCTGCAAGGCAAAGGAAGAAGGAGAAGTTCACCGCGCTCTTCCATCACGTCAGTATTGATCACCTCGCAGAGGCATTCTCTGAACTCAAGGAGAATGCTGCAGCTGGAGTGGACGGGCTGACATGTCGGGACTACGAGCAGCACCTTGAGCGCAATCTTGAGGACCTGCATGCTCGCGTCCATCGGGGAGCGTATCGGGCACTACCGTCGCGGCGGGTTTACATACCCAAGCCGGATGGTCGGCAACGCCCGATCGCGGTCGCCGCCCTTGAGGACAAGATCGTCCAGAGGGCTACGGCTGCGGTGCTGAGCGCGATCTACGAGGAAGATTTCCTCGGGTTCTCGTATGGGTTCCGACCCGGACGCAGCACGCACGATGCGATGGATGCGCTCATGGTCGGGATCACGAGCACAAAGGTGAACTGGATACTGGACGCCGACATCCGCTCGTTCTTCGACACAGTGAGCCAGGAGTGGCTCATCAAGTTTGTGGAACATCGCGTCGGCGACCGACGCATCATCCGCCTGATCCAGAAATGGCTCAAGGCAGGCGTCCTGGAAGACGGGATCGTGACGGTCAGTGACAAGGGGACCGGGCAGGGTTCGGTGATCTCACCGCTTCTGGCCAATCTCTACTTGCACTACGCTTTCGACCTCTGGGCCGAGCGCTGGCGACGGCGTGAGGCTGCGGGCAATATGATCATCGTGCGCTACGCCGACGACCTCATTGTTGGCTTTGAGCACGAGACCGACGCCCGTCGCTTCCTCGACGAGATGCGTAAGCGGTTACAGGAGTTTGCACTGTCGCTGCATTCGGAGAAGACCCGGCTGATCGAGTTTGGACGCTTCGCGGTGGAAAACCGCAAGCGGCGCGGGCTCGGCAAACCGGAGACCTTCACCTTCCTGGGCTTCACCTTTATCTGCGGCAAAACTCGTCGGGGCAAATTCCAAATCAAACGGAAGTCCCGGCGGGATCGCATGCAGGCAAAGTTGCAAGCCATCAAACAGGAACTGCGACGGTGCATGCATCAGCCGATTCCCCAGCAGGGAAGATGGTTGCAGCAGGTCGTCACCGGCTACTTCAACTACCACGCGGTGCCGACAAATAGTTCGACGCTGACCGCGTTCCTATTCCACGTCACCAATCTCTGGCGGCGCACGCTACGGCAGCGGAGCCAGAAAGACTGGACGACCTGGGAGCGGATCAAGCGGTTGGCCGACGACTGGCTCCCGAAACCGCGAATCCTTCATCCGTGGCCGGAGAGTCGCTTCGCCGTTAGACACCCAAGGTGGGAGCCGTATGCCCGAATTGGGCCCGTACGGATCTGTGCGGGGGGCGCGAGGTAACTCGCGTCCCTACCGCGAAAGTAGTCGGCGCACAGTCGAAATGACGCGTTTGACCCGAAGCGGACCTTTGGCTCCACAGGAAGAGGCCTGGGTCGTGTCGCCTTGTGACCCGGAGCAATAGAATTGGCTTGGCAGCGTAGTTGGACTTGATTTCTTACCGCCGAAGAGACAACCTCTCGTTCTCATTTACGGAGTTTGCAACGTGGTTAGCAGCGTGGATCGACGCGCCGTCATTGTCGGCTCCGGAGCATTGCTGCTTGCCGGGCACGGTTCAGCAAAAGGAGCCCCGATGACTTCGGAGAGCGTGTCGGACAGTCCTGCGGATCTTCATGACGGTTGGCGTGTCGGAAGTCCTGCAGGGCATGGGTTCGACCCCGCGCTACTGCAGGATATGCGTCGGCGTGTGGCCGATGGCCGGCTCGACAACGTTCACGCCATCATCGTTGCGCGCGACGGTGTGCTTGTTTACGAGCAGTACGCTGCCGGGCAGGATCAAAATGGTCTTGAGCCAGCAAAGCATACTGTGTTCAACGCGACGACGAGGCACAATGGCAACTCGATGACCAAGAGCGTGACCTCGCTCCTGGTCGGCGTCGCCCTGCAGCGTGGCTGGATCAAAACTCTGGATGCACTGGTTCTGGATTACTTTCCGGAATATGCCGATGTGCGCACGCCAGAGAAGAGCGGGATCACGCTGTACCATCTGCTGACGATGTCGGACGGCCTTGATTGGTCCGAGTTTAAGCCGCCGTTCGATAGCCTCGGCAACATGCGTGGCGCGAAGGACGCTTATCGCTACGTCCTGGAACGGCCGGCCGCTGCGCCGCCGGGGCACACGTACAACTACAATAGCGGAGCGACCGAGTTGATTGGCGCGGTCTTGCGGAAGACGAGTGGCAAGTCGCTTGACGTGCTGGCGAGAGACGAATTGCTCGCGCCACTGGGCATCGAGGACGTCGAATGGAATCGACAATTGCCGGATGGTCAGCCGCAGGCGAGCGGTGCATTGCGGGCTCGCCCACGCGACTGGGCGAAGCTTGGTCAGCTGGTGATAAACCGCGGTGTCTGGAATGACCGGCAGATTGTCCCGTCGGCCTGGATCGCGGACTCGATCAAGCCTCGCAACAACGGACCGGGAATGTTCCTGTACGGTTATCATTGGTGGCTCGGGCGCTCGTTCTGCCGCGGAAGAGTCGTCGAATGGGCCGGTGCGATGGGCTGGGGTGGTCAGCGATTGATGATCATTCCGGATTTGGGCCTGGTGGCGCTCGTTCATGCATGGCTGCCGAACCGGATGAACCTTCCGGAGACTATTTTGCTGAACGAGTTTGAGTTTATCCTGCCTGCGGCAATGCCTTCCTGATGGGGCGGGACTGGCAGTAGGCCACGGTGCAGCGGCGCCTTCGTGTCGCCTATTGGCCCTTTTCGGACCTGACGCACCCGGTCGGCGATGTCCGCTGATCGGAGAAGAGCAGAAGTTCGCGGCGCGCTGTGAAAGTGACGCTTTTGACCCAACTCCGACATCACCGTGTGGATCGATCATGTCAGTCGGCAGCTCGAATACCCGTCAGCGCTTGCCTCGACCGGCTCGACCGCGATGGTGCTGATCAGCGCCGGGCCAATCGATGCGAATGACCAAAACGGGACCACCACGGAGACCGCGTCACGCTCCTGAATTGGCCCACCGTCAGCATATGTCCCGACGCGACGCGGCTTGTCAGGCACTGATCCGATCAGGATGGGCGTGCGAGACGTGGCGTCGGCGCGCCCATATTTATTGCCTCGATCAATGAAATGGATTGGCCAACAAGAAGCTCCGTGCGACGGCTCAATTCCTCCAAGAAATCCAAGTCAACATAAAGGCGCGGATCGATTGGTGACATGGTGAGGCTTGCGGTGGGACCCAAGTACAACATCGCGTCAGCAGTGAACTCTGCAACAGCCCTTTCAAGCCGCGCAAGCCGGGCACGCTGAGCGTCCGGTAGCTCCTGACTTCCATGCGCTTTGCCGACGTCGATGACCTGAAAGCCCAGAAGCTTCAGTATGTCGTGGAGAGACGTTCCCTTGATCTGTGACACTAACGCCGGTGTCGGCCAATTGCCAAACTGGCCTTCAAATGCCTCGATAGAAGCCTCATCTGCGAAACCGGTGTAGGGTACGACGACAAACATTGATCCCGGATAGTCCTCTTCGATCAGATCTCGGAGAGATGGCTGGTCAAGACCCTGCAGGAAGTGTCCCGTCCCTTAGATGACAAGAGCCTTCTTGTCTTTACTCAGAATATTGTCAGAAATTATTCTTGCGGCGTGAGTATCGCGTGAGCCCAGTAGCGCACGAAGCTCTTCACTGGACTTGATTTTCGTCCAGTCAATCTCCGGCTCACCGAGCCAAACGCGGATGCGTTGCTCTGGAGGCAAATGCAAATTTGCTGCCCGCACTGCCGCGTAGAACCTGATCAAGCCGAGGTCTAGAACGGTCGGTACCCAGCCGACAACTTCGCTCCACACCTTTCGAAGTTCTTCGTAGCGGACTGATTCCCCCGCCACATAACGGTCAACGATGTGCTGGCTGGCGGCGCCGCCAAACTCAACAACGACATTGCGAACGTCTCTCGCAAACCTTGGATCGCTTACCAAGTCCACGTAGACCGATTCCTGTGCCAAGCCATGATGGTCGCCTATACCCACAAGCGGGCAAGCCTGAAAAGCTGCCAGCACCCCATCGACCGCCGGTTGCGCCACAGGTGGAGGCGAATGATTTGTTTCATAGGACGTCATACGGACCGAATCGATGAAGAACTACTGCACTCGAATGGAAAGTCGTTTTAGCTCGAGCGGTCAAAACGTGCCACGATAGACTAAGGGATATCGCGACAAAAGTGAGCAGAAATACTTCTTCTCGCAATCGGCAAGGATTGGCGGGGATTTGTCCTACAGGCACAGCGTTCAGCGCGCCAAAGTGGCGCGTCTCTTGGGGCCTATGTGGATCAGGGCCCGAAGACGGCGGAGACCCCGGCCAGGACGCGCCACGTGGGGGTCGCTTGAATTCCATTGTAATCATTGACGACCGGGATGCCGACCAGCACGTAGCTCGACCAGTTCTCAACCGTCAGGCGCAAACCCGGCGAAATGAATATCGTGTTACCCCCTGAATTCGGATCAATGACGCCGGCGGTTCGCTGCTTGTCGTGCCACTCGCCATTGACCTCGAGCAGAGCGTCGAGGGCAATGTGACCGTGCGGAGTGGCCGCGATCGGAGCCTTGGTCACCATCCGCGAATGATCATGGCCGGCATGCGCATAGGCGTTGCGCGGGTCGTGCGAATGCGGCTCGCTCGCGGTTTCGCCGAACAGCCGGTAGGCCAGCGCGCCATTGTAGAGAAATCGGTTGCCCAGATTGGTGTCTTGCGTCCCGGTCCCGGTCGCAATCGCGAGTACGTTAGCGTGAAAGCTCAGGGCCGGAGTCAATCGCTGACTGAAAGCGGCGCCAAACAGCCCATCCCAAGAGCCAGATCCAGGTTGAAATTCGGCCTCGAATAGCTCGCCGAACGGGTCAACCAGGTTGGTCGCACCGGTTGGTGCCTTGACGCCGAACAGCACCGCCGCTTGCGTTCCGCTCACCTGATTGTTCAAGAAGCGATATTGGCCAAGCACGGTCACATCGCCAAAGCCAGATGTATTGCCGCGATCACGTACCGTTGCGGGATCGGCCGGATCTTCCTGCACGCCTTCTAGGATGCCGGTACGTCGCACCCATGGTAGGCGCGCCGAGATCGTTAGGTCATTGGTGATGCCATAGGCAAACGCAAGCGCTCGACTCTCAACCGTTTGCAGGCCATGGACGTCTTTACCGATATTGGCGAGCAGAGTCGGATCGCTCAGTTGTTTCAGCCGGAGATAATCAACGAACGCGGAGAAGGCGAACTGCCCCTGATCGAGGGTGCCGGCGCCAATCGTGAAAATGCCGCCAGCACCGCCGATGCCGCCGATACCTGGATGATGGGCCGATGCGGCGCTCGCACCGATGGCCGTCGATGCAACCAGAGCCACTAGGAATGAGAGTCGATTGATCATTGTCCCCCCCTTTGACCTCACCGCGTGGCATCCATCATACGTGAGTTTCCGCACTTCCGTTAGTGGCACGAACCGGACGTGCCGGAGCGATCCGATGAGGTCTGCTGTTGAGGGGTAGAACGGATATGCCGTTCAGGCGAGCCAACTTCCGACTTTGACCCAGGCCGTGTGAAAACGCAAAGGCGATCAATCGCGATAGAACAAGTTACTCGTTCAAGGGCTTTTCATGTGCCCACATCGCAAGCGCATTCAATTTTGAAATCGAAATCAAGAATATCATTCTCGTCGCACTTCGAACTTTTGACTTTTCACACAGCCTGGACCCAGTGCGGACGAAGCGCAGGCCGCGCGCTAATGACGATAGCCGCGTCATACTAAAATCGCGAAAATAGTATAACTGTAGGTGAGCAAGCCCTCCCGGCGACATCTTGATACTCGGCAGAGAGGGTTGCTGGATTGACTGCAACGAGCTGGCTGACTCAGGCCCCTGCGTTGCCGAATGCGGCCTTTGAATTAAAGCGGTCGCCTAAACTCGCTGGACATTCAACCCGAATCAAGCGCATTCTACCAAAGATTGCGGTGTTTGGCAGTTGCATGCGCGTGTCCGCACATGATGTACACGCCTGAAAACAGAGAATTGGTACGAGCTGCGCAGTATTTGCGCATGTCTTCCGATGTGCAACGCTATTCCACTGAAAACCAGCAGAACGCCATCGCGGAGTATGCTCAGCGTCACGGTTACAATATCGTCGCATCCTACAGAGATGCTGGAAAGAGCGGTCTTTCTCTAAATGGGCGAGCGGCATTGAAGCAACTGCTCTCCGACGCTCTTTCTACCCAACGTTCTTTCGATGTTATTTTGGTGCTTGATGTCAGCCGATGGGGGCGCTTTCAGAACCCTGACCAAGGGGGACACTATGAGTTTCTGTGCCGGCAAGCAGGTGTTCCAGTAATTTATTGCGCCGAGCCCTTCGGCAATGATGTCGTACCAGCTACAACCATCGTCAAGCATTTGAAACGCGTGATGGCTGGTGAATACAGCCGTGAACTTTCGGCAAAGGTGCGCCGTGCTCATCACCAGCAGGCTCTGTTGGGATTCCGCCAAGGTGGGAGCCTCACATACGGTTTCCGCAGGCTTCTTGTAGATGCCTCGCGCAATCCTCGACAAATCCTAGGCTCTGGAGAGAGGAAAGCGCTGAGTTCGGACAAGGTTGTCATCGTTCCGGGACCGCCGGAAGAACTCGCGGTGATAAGGCGAATTTTCAAATTGTATGTACAATATCGTTTATCCATTGCTGAGATTACAAGGCGTCTCTCCAAGAAAGGAATACCAGGCTACGGAGGTAAAGCGCTGGGGCATCAAGCTGTCCGGCATATCCTTTCTTGCGAGCTTTGCATCGGGCAAATGACATATAACGTGACAACATCAGAGTTGCAGAGCCCTACGAAGAGGAATCCTGAGGAACTATGGGCGAGGTTTCCAGCTTTCGAGCCTGTGGTATCCGCCAGCCAGTTTAGAAGGGCTCAGGAGCGCCTCGCTCAATCCCAGGTTCGATGGGATAAGGAATCGATAGCGGCTTCACTACGCACCTTGCTTTCCGAAAAGGGACGTCTCACTCAGATTGTGATCGGTGAAGCCGAGAGCGGACCGTGTTACGAGACGGTAGTTAATCACTTCGGGTCGCTAGACGCTGCCTATGCAGTGGTCGGCTTCGTGCCGAAGGTTAAGAGACTGTTCGGCCTGAACGGAAAGTTCTGGGGCAACAAAGCGCTCTTCGCCGGGCTGAGGAAAATCCATTCCCTTCACGGATTTGTTTCGAATCACCTCATCGACGAGAGCGCTGACTTGCCGTCTGCAGCATTCGTCAGGAAGCGATTCGGTACGTTGTCTAATGCAATTCACCAAGCAGGCCTGCCTGTCGTTTCGCATGGTGAGACGCAGAAGCGTGCGTGGAAACGACGGAGGGCAGCGGGGTGCGACGAAATTTATCAGGGGGTTCGATGGTCGAACGAGAAATTGGCGCGAGCGTTGCGTAAGTTGCACAAGGAGTACGGTTACACAACTGGGAACTTGATCAATCAAAACGAAGCCGCACCGAGTGCCGACTATTACCTTAGACGATTTGGCTCTCTCGATGGAGCTAGGAGATTCGCGGGGTTACCTGTGCTCACTCACTCACAACGTGTTTCGGCTGCTCGTAAGCGAAAGCGAGACGGCAAGAAGACGATAGGACGGCAGCGCCGCCATTCTGATCAACGCATCGGACTTCATTATCGTTCGGATGGCATTTTGATCGGCTTACAAAACCTGGCGAAGAAAACGGGGGTGATTTCCGCACGTTTGATTAATGCGGACCCGGCTCTACCCTCGGCGGACTGCGTCATCAACCATTTCGGCTCGCTTCGTGAGGCGTATAGGCAGGCTGGCATCGTGCAGTTGGATGGTAAGCTCGTTCGGTTCGGTTGGCCGCGCTGTAAGGTCAGTGGAAAGAGAAATTAGACACACGATGTCGCCCATTGGCACCTTTGAGACATGCCCGCCTATCCTGAGAATGTCCGTTCACCGGGGTAGACCGGAAGTCGGCGTGGTTCGGCCAAACCGACGCGAATGACCCTTAGCGGAAGTCCACTACTTACCATCCTGCTCTACTAGCTCGGCAGAAACTCATCTTGCGCCTTGAAGAGGCGGCCCCACGACTTGCATGTGGTGCTTTGCCATCAGCTTCTGGTTCGTATCGGCATCCACACCTTGCCGCTCCGCGAACATCTTTTCGAAACCACCGGGCGTTACACCGAACAGCAATACACCGGGCTCCGTCCCGATGTTCTGGAACGTGTGCGGAGTAATGCGAGGAATGAAGACAAAGGCCCCGGCGGGCGCGCTCACAATGCGTTCGCCCAGTTTGAAGTTGAACTGACCGCTCACAACGTAACAAAACTCAGCTTCCATTTCGTGCAGGTGCGTAGGGGGACCGCTCTTGGGTGCGATGGTTTGACGAAAGAAGCCGAGCACACCTCCAGTTCTATCAGCCGTCGCCAATAGTTCGGTGAAATCTCCCTCTCGGCCTTGCTGTCCGCTGTAGCGGGATGCTTCGCCGGGCAGGACGATGAATGCCTCCTCGCCCGCGGAGACCTGGGCTGAGATGGAGGGCAGAGCAAGGACGACAACAGCCGCAACAAGTGAATAGAGAAGGCCGAAACGCGTCTTCATGAGTTTGGCGTGCATGGCAACCCAAATGGCAGCTAAGCCAGTACCGATGGCGGTGAGCACGCTATGACCGCACGAATGGTTCATGGTAAGTCCTCCCTGTTCGGAGCGCCCTGCACCTGGACGACGCAGAATTCCTCCCGGATCGCTACTTATGAGTTCGAAGATCGGCAGGTTTCCGCCATCCGCCGACCCTTGGTTCATGGCCCGTAGGAAGTAGAAGAGCCTAACTACCCGCTCTGTGGGGGGTATCCTGCTTGCGGTTGAAGAAGGCGCGCTGTCTCCTGCGCACCGCCTTTGCCGGGCTCGGCCATTGACCGGCGAAGTGTGATCAGGTCAGCATTAAATTCAAGACAGTGGCGCTGTCTGTTCATGGCACCTTTGAAACATGGCGACCGGCCCTGACGATGTCCGTTTCCAGGGGAAGACCGGAAGTAGTCGGCCGACGACCAAAATGACGCGAATGACCCAACCCTGACCATCTTCGCCGTCCTCGTCGCGGCGGCTGTCAGCGGTAAAGCGGAGGTTCGGCGAGGCCGTAGTCTCGTCTATAGTGAGTAGAAAGAACAAGCGTCGCCTGGACAGGCGGAGCGCGCACTTCAGTCGCTTCAATTGCCTGCGGCGAAGGCGTCATAGACCAGTTTCTTGAACGCAACCCTGGTGCGGGCGCGCTCGTTCTGCGTCTGCGCCATCAGGATGTAGATAATGTCGAGCTTGGGATCGACGCCGAAATAGGTGCCGCTGCCACTGTCCCATTTCAGTTCGCCGATTGAACCCGGCGGCGGTGGTTTTGCCTCCCCCGGATCGGTACGCACGGCGAGGCCGTAGCCGAACCCGAAGCCGTCGCCGGGAAAATAGAAGTAGTCGCGCCCGACGCCAGAATCCGGCCCGACATGGTCCGTCGTCATGTCCTCGAATGCCGCAGGGCTGATATAACGCGTGCCGTCAAGCTCGCCGCCATTGAGGATCATCTGCGCAAAGCGCGCATAATCGATGATGGTCGAGACCAGTCCACCGCCGCCGGATTCCCACTCCGGATGCGCACGGCGCTCGCGCTCCGCATCGACGAGTACCCTGTCGCTTGGCAATGGCTCCGCCATCAGCGTGAGTTCCTGGGTCGCGTCGAGCACGAATTTGGTGTGGTTCATGCCCAGCGGATCCAAGGTGTGCTGCTTCATGAAGTGATAGAGCGTCTTGCCCGAGACAATCTCGATTACGCGGCCGAGCACATCGGTGGAATGACCGTAGCGCCAGAGTGTGCCAGGCTGCCGTGCCAGCGGTAGTTTCGCGATGCGCTCGGCAAACTCCTTGTTGTCGAATTTCCCGTCGAACAGATGCGCTTGCGAATAGACCTTCAGCACCCACTTGCCGCCGATATATTCATAACTGATGCCCGAAGTATGCCGGAGCAGGTCCATGATGGTCACTTGCCGCACGGCCGGGACGAGCTTCAGCGTTGGTTCGCCCCGTACATCCGTCTTTTCCAACCCCACCTGCATATTGGCAAAGGCCGGGATGTATTTTGAGACGGGATCGTCCAGTGCAAGTTTGCCGGCATCGATCAGCATCATCGCCGCCAGACTCGTGATCGGCTTGGTCATGGAATGAAGGGCAAAGATCGTGTCCGGCGTCATGGGGAGCTTGGTTGTGACGTCGCGCACGCCAAAGCACTTCAGGTAGACGGGGCGGCCATGCTGCTGGATCAGGATAACGGCGCCCGGCAGCTTTCCTGTTGCAACCTCGTTGTTGAAGAACTCGGCAATGAGCTGCAGCTTTTCCGGTGCTGGCGCGGGCGCATCGGCCGCGCCAGCTGTCCCGCTTCCGTTTGTGCAATGCGCCACGAAAGCAGCCACCAAGGCGATGCGCCGGGCGATCGGGGCTGCCACTGAATTGAACGCGTTGCCCATGGTGGCCGCGCTTTTCCGCGCCAAAAGGTCTCGTCGTTCTGCACCCGCTATCGTTCCTGCCGGCTCGGGCTCGTTACAAGACAGCATGGCTGCCCAATTGGAGCAGTCGTCGGGCAGGCGACATGATCTCGATTCGCGCTTGATAGGGCGTTGGCCTTGGCTTGCACTCGTGACGATCGTAGTGCGTGCATGTCCTGTGCCGCGCTGCATGAGTCAGCTCATGGCACTTAGCAGGCCAATTCGGCTGACATGTTCATGTCCGTTGTTCGGGGTGAACCGGAAGTCCCGTCCGCCGTCGCTAGGCTGGCGCGTCAATTGCGATCGCGCTGATCGCCGGGATACCACGGCTCGGCAACGGCGCGCATCAGGCCGGCCATGGTCGGCACGTGAGTTTTGTCTTGCATCTGGCGCTCGAAAATTTCCTCGGGTATGGCCGCGAGTTTCTGCCAGCGCGAGAATTGATCGTAAGAAATGCCCACATCGGAAAGCCCCGCGTCCGTCGAGGCCTTTTTTGGCCGCCCGTCGCGTTTGGCAGCGGACTGTTCGCAGCCGATGCAACTCGGGCAGCCGCGTTTGGTGCTTGATATATTAAACACCCGACTAATCCGTAAAAACGACCACGCATGGTCACCGCCGTTCCGCTTGCAAGTCACATCCACAGCGTCCCGAGGAGCTTTGCGCCAGGCAATTCTTGCTTGCGCGCCCCGACGAGATTAAATGCCCTTGGCGCTGGTGCAGGGGGGAGCCAAGGGTTTCTCGCCGGAGCGCGCACACAAGAGACCTCCTCTGGTTTGCGATGTTATGAGAACCGAACCGTTCGGAAAGCCGGCAGTCTGGATGTACCAATTTGGGTAGTACTGGGTAGCTGCCAGAACCGATCCGGTTGAGGTTCGTGCTAGGGAGCAATCCCGATCCCTATCCCGATCCCGATAATCGCCAGGGATATGACGATCACCAGCAGGTCGATCGTCAGCCATCTGGGTATGCGCTTTGCAGGTTGGGTCATAGCGTGTGCCCTCCGCGGCCACGTTATGTACCGGGAAGAGCGCAAGTGGCTGTGAACGAGTTCACGTGTCGCGGCGATTTGATTGATCCGAAAAAACACCAGCGCATAACGGCCTTTATCGCGTTGCACCTGGATCAATTCGCAGATCCGGCGGGTCGTGCCGGCCATGGTCGGCACGTCGCCAGCGCCGCCCGGTTTTGCTCGACCGTCATGCCCTCCTTGCTAACCGCCACCAGCATTGCCATCGCACCGAGCACGACCACGAACCCCTCGGTCGTGGCGACCAAATAGGCCGCCGAAGCATTATCCCGAAACGCTTGTTCGATTTCGAACAGGTTCGTTCCTGGGCTTGCCAGCAGCACCTCTGCGACAATGGTGGTGATAACGCTGACATCCTGGGTGCGGCCGGCTAGCAGCACGGCGTGGCGATGTTGGTCGGAAAGCGGCATGCCGTTTCACCATTCTGGGCGGCTGTCAGAACTGGCGGTCGTGGCTCGGTGCGACGGGTTTTTTCACCTTTAATGATCGCTGCGCCGCGCGGTTCCCGAGCACCAACCAACGCGGTTCCCGAGCGCTAATGTGATTAAGGGGTGATGGTATTATTTGCGCAGTCATTGTGCGGGTGAACCTACGCTAATTGAACAGGTCCAGCGGACCTTGCGTCCACTCCGCGTCGGCGTACACTCCGAACGCTCGCGATAATGCGCCGGCTGATCACCGGACCGCACCCCGAGCAAAGGCATGCCAACAACTTCAAACCCGGCGTTGCGCCGAGGGAATTGCCATGTCGACCGATCTTGAAAACATCACCGCATCTTTTGGCCTGGTCCGTCGCGAGTTCAAAGACGTGCACGCCGTCGTGTCGCGGCTCGACACCCAGGTGCGCCGGCTGGCCGAGCCTCGCGCACGCCCGCGGCCGCCTGGCGGCCTGGTGGCGCGGCTCGCCGCGTGTCACCTGATCGCCCACAAGGAAAAGCGGCGGCCCGCGGACGTTTGCCGGCAGCATTTCGCCGACGACCGGGACCTGGCGAACCTGATCGAGCTCAAAGGTGCGGTGACGCCAGCGCAGACGACTTGTTGCGACCTGGGCTGCCGAGCTCGCCGCCGTCGTGGTTGTCGACATCGCCACCAATCTGTTGCTGGCATCGGCCGTTGTTGGTTTTCGCGGGAATCGAATTCAGGTCATTGCCGGGCGACCATGGCGTTCCACCACGGACAAACGCCGCTTAGCCTCTGGTAGTTGCCGTCCATCACCTGGAGCGGGGCACGGCGTCCTTCGGGCGGCGCCGGCAGGCGCACGAGCAGCAGATCATCAAGGTTCATTTCGGCCGCTCGCCCCGAAAGCGCCAGCAACGCGGCAATGGCGCCAAACAGGCGAATTTTCGAAGACGCGGCTTCTGATCGCGCATCGAATTTGCGCAGCGCGGCAACAAGTTTGCACTGCCATCAGGCCGACAATTGTGCTCTCTTTGGCTGCGCAACCTCTCGCTGATCATTTCAACCGCAGCCCCATGGTCGGCTCGAGAGCGAGCGCCGCCCCGGCGTTGATCCCCACGATTCGCGCCGGTCGCCTTGTTCATGAATTCACCTGGAGTGACAGCCATGGTGCAGAACCTAGTAGCCGGATTGGTCGTGGTGGCCTTGATTATCATGGGCGTGCTTGCCTACGCCCAGAAACATGAGGGGTGCTTGCACGGGCGCTCGCTCCAAACCTTCAAGCCCTGCGGATCAGTTAGCGTTGACCTGTAGCGCTGGCCGCGACGCCGCGGCCAACCTTGCGCGATTTGGTGCCCATGATCCCGGGCAAATCCCGGTTCGCCTATTTCCGTCTGTATGGGCCGAGCCGTTCTTCAATCGAACGTGGGTTCTTGACAAACTGCGCGACTGATCAGGCGACGCTTTGGGCTCGCTTCCGTTGGTGGTCTGTCGAAGTCTGCTCTTGGCACCTTTGAGACATGGCGACCGGCCCTGACGATGTCGGTTTCCAGGGGGAGACCGGAAGTAGTCGGCCGGCGAGCAAAATGACGCGATTGACCCGCAGCCGACATTGGCTGACCGCTAACGCTCTCTCTTACCTCAGCAAGCGGGATAGGGGTCGTCGGGCCGAAACGCCCTCATATAGCATCGCCCGATTCAACTCCTGAGACGCGCCACCGCGCGAGATCGGGCATATTGATCGAGAAGATCTCCTCGACTTCGAGACGCATGGTATCGTGGCATTCGCACGCTGCCGCCGCGAGCCGCAATCGGTCGATCTCGATTCGGCCTCGTTGATCAGACCTGATCGCCCCACGCGCGCGCAGATTGCGCATCAAGAGCGTCACCGTCGTTCGTCGTACACCGAGTATTTGCGAAAGCGCCTGCTGGGTGAGCGGGAGTACGTCGTGGCCGATGCGGTCGCGAAGCTGGAGCAGCCAGCGAGCCATGCGGGCTTCGACCGGATGCAGCGCATTGCAGGCCGAGCCGAGTTGGAACTGTACCAGCATCGCTCTGGTGTATTTCTGGACCGCGTGCCGGATCGCAGGGCTGCGGTTGAAAGCGGCGTGAAATCGCGACGCAGAGATCCGCGCGGCGGTGCCTGCCGCATGTACGACCGCGGTAGCGGCCGACGGTGACGGCCCGAGCACCGAGAGCATGCCTACTGCGCCCTCGCGTCCGACTGCGGCTGTGGCAACCGTCTGTCCGTCCGCCATGTCGATCATCAGCGAGATGGCCCCGCCATGAGGGAAGAAGACATACTCTATCGGCTCACCCGCGCGCGAAAGGACCGCGTCCTGATCGAGCGCGACCACCTCTAGCTCGGGCCTCAGAAACTCGAGGTCCGTCGCCGGCAGCGCTGCAAGAAGGCCGTTAGAAATTCCGCCGGGAGCCGTCACCGTCGGGACCCAGCGGTAAGGCATCCGCAGTCTGCTCCATTTGGAGCGTCGCGGAACGGCGGTCTCAACATAGTTTGATCCTCTACGCGCACCGATATTGAACTCACTTACGAGACACCTTCACTCGGGAAAAGGGCGTCGAGCTGCGCCGTGTCGGCGTGCATCAACAACTTCCAAAACGCAATCTTCCGGCGCGAGTTGGAGCGGTGGCCACCGCAGAGCCGGACACGACCTGAGAGCTTAAAGAGCGCGTGCAATTAATGCCGCCACCCGCCTATGGAAGCTACCAATCTGTCTGAACACGTCCTGCCGCTCTGATCCCTCAGGAAGCCGCTGCGCGGCTTCCCATAAGCTCGCTAACAACCTCGTCATGTCTTTCAATTCATCGGCCTCGGGCATTCCAACTGTGCGTTGGCTCAACGTTAAGTCCTCATTGTACGAACGGATAAATGTGAGCGCGGCGGGCCGCGCGGCGAGTAAAGGAAGAGAGTAAGTGCAAATCGCAGTATCGATGCCGTTGCCGCGCGGAAGTACTGACGCAGCAAACGATGCTCTCTTCACAAGGGTCGCGTAGCACCGAAATCCGTCTCCTACTTATGTTGAATATGAGGATCAGCCAGCGCTCGCGGCATACATTCACGGCAGTTCCCTGCGTGATTCGGAATAGCCATCCTTTCTCTGACGCGTTTCGCCAAAAACCAGGGAGACATATGAAAGAGCCGCAACTCAATCCGCAAGTCTTGACCTCGCCCCTGCGGGTCCAACGCGCACCGCATATGACGAGGATCATGCCATCACCTACGTTCGCCTGATTTGATGCTGATGCGGAAGGTGCCTAGGTAACGCTAGTGGGACAGCGCGCTCAAGGTTTTCCGCTGCACCATGCGTTAACGCAACCGTTCCCCTCCGTTCTTTGTTTGTTGAGAGGAGGAACGTACGCATCCGGTGACGGCCGCCTTGTCGAGTGAGGCGCATTGTTGAGAACTGTCCTTATGGACAGTGATAGGCGCAGTGCCCAAGTCGAGCGGCTTGAAGTGGTGGACACCGGTCGGCGGCGTCGCTGGTCCGAGGATGAGAAGCTCAAGATCGTCCTGGAGAGCTTGCAGGCGCCGCGCCAGGTCGCGGCGACAGCGCGGCGATATGGTGTTTCGCGCTCATTGCTGCTCCGATGGCGGCGGTCGTTCCATCCAGAGCCGAGGGATGCCCCCGGGCAACAAATGGGCTTCGTACCAGCGAGGGTGGTCCCGGACTCCGGCATAAGGCCTGGTCCAGTCGCGCCGGCCAGCAGCGACGGGTCGATCGAGATCGAGTTTGCTGCCGGGGTTCGGATGCGGATCACGGGCGCGGTCGACGCGGCGACGCTGAAGGCCGCGGTCGCGGCGCTGGCTGATGGACGGCAGCGATGATCCCGATTCCGCCGGCGGTGCGGGTGTGGATTGCGACCGGCCACACCGACATGCGCCGCGGCATGAACTCGCTGGCCTTATTGGTGCAGGAAGCCTTCAAGCGGGACCCGCACGGCGGCGACCTCTATGTGTTCCGTGGCAAAAGCGGCAAGCTGATCAAGATCCTTTGGCACGATGGGCTGGGCATGTCGCTCTATGCCAAGCGGCTGGAGCGCGGCCGCTTCCTGTGGCCGTCGTCGGCTGATGGCGTGGTGACCATCACCCCAGCCCAGCTTGGCTACCTGCTTGAGGGCATTGACTGGCGGATGCCGCAACACACGTGGCGACCGCAGGCGGCTGGCTGATCGCTGGGATTTGAATCGATAACACGACGGCAGTTCGGACAGCGCCGGCGTGATGTGATTCTCTGGTCGGCGATGGGCGCCGATGATTCTCTCCCCGACGATGTGACCACGCTGAAGGCGATGCTGCGCGCCGAGCGAGCGGCACGCTTGGCCGCGGAGGCGGAGGCCCAGGCGCGGACCTTGCTGATCGAGAAGCTCAAACTCACGATCAAGAAGCTGCGGCACGAGCAGTTCGGCCAGTCCTCGGAGCGCGGCGCATTGCTGGATCAGCTCGAGCTGCAGCTCGCCGATCTCGAGGAGAACGCCGCGCAAGCCGAGACCGCGGCGCAGATGGTCGCAGCCGACAAGATCACGGTGCCATCATTCGAACGCCGCAAGCCGACGCGCCGGCCGCTGCCAGAGCATTTGCCGCGGGAGCGCGTTGTCTATCCGGTGCCTGCGAGCTGTCCATGCTGCGGCGATAGCCGATTGCGCAAGATTGGCGAGGACGTAACCGAGACGCTGGAGCTCATTCCGCGCCAGTGGAAAGTGATCCAGCACGTACGCGAGAAGTTCGTCTGCCGGGCCTGCGAAACGATCACCCAACCTCCGGCTCCCTCGCACCCGATTGCGCGTGGGCGTGCCGGGCCGAAACTGCTCGCCCATGTCCTGTTCGCCAAGTACGGCCTGCACCTGCCGCTCCATCGTCAGAGCGACGTCTACCGGCGCGAAGGCCTCGACCTCGATGTCTCGACGCTCGCAGACTGGGTGGGCGCCGCGGCGGCAACCCTGATGCCGCTGGTCGATGCGATCCGAAGCCATGTCTTTGCCGCCGAACGTATCCACGCCGACGACACCACAGTGCCGGTCCTGGCCAAGGGCAAGACCCGGACCGGCCGGCTCTGGACCTATGTGCGCGACGACCGCCCGTTTGCCGGCCCAGATCCGCCGGCGGCCGTGTTCTTCTACTCGCCTGATCGTGGCGGTGCGCATCCGGAGCAGCATCTGGCGGGCTATGCAGGGCTGATGCAGGCCGACGCCTACGCCGGCTTCAGCAAGCTCTACGAGGCCAATCGCAAGGGAGGCCCGATCATCGAGGCTGCATGCTGGGCGCACGGTAGGCGCAAGTTCTTTGATCTCGCGCGGCTCAGCAAGGCGCCGATCGCGGCCGAGGCGGTCAGGCGCATCGATGTTCTCTTCGCCATTGAACGCGAGATCAACGGTCTTGCTGCGCAGGAGCGCCTGCGCGTGCGCCAGGAGCGTAGCCGCCCCCTGATCGTCGAGCTGGAGGCGTGGCTGCGCGAGCAGCGCGCCAAGCTCTCCAGGAACAACGACACGACCAAGGCGATCAACTACTGCCTCAGCCGCTGGGATGCCTTCACCCGCTTCCTCGACGATGGGCGCCTGTGCATGTCGAACAACGCCGCCGAACGCGAGCTACGGGCGGTCGCTGTGGGAAGAAGAAATTGGACCTTCGCCGGCTCCGATGAGGGTGGCCGGCGTGCGGCGGCGATCTACACCCTCATTGCCAGCGCCAAGCTCAACGACATTGATCCCCAGGCTTGGCTCGCCGACGTGCTGGCGCGCCTGCCGGATCACCCTGCCAAGCGCATTCACCAACTGCTGCCTTGGAATTGGCAGCCTCAGAGCGTCGCTCACGCCGCTTAAGCGCGGTCAGCCTGTCGCCAAAAACGGCCTACCCGGGGCCGTCGCCGGATGCGTACGGAGGAACACCATGCCCCCCGTATTCATCCTTTGGGCCGTCCCCACGATCATCGTGCTCGGTGGCGTCAGCTATTATTTTCTTCGTGTAGTGCACTAGCGTTGAACCATTCCGGCGATGTTGGTGCCCATCTATTTGATCGATGCCAGCACTGACGGGAAGCCCAGCGCGGCGTCCCCATTGCCCCGCGGCGCTGGGCCTTAGCCCGCGGATTCGGCCATGAAACACGCATTTGCGATGATCGGCGTCGTAGGCTGGGAATGTCCCTAACAAGGACGATACGGCTGCGGGTCCTGTCCCGTATTTAAGTCCCAGAGCCTAACACTACTTTGGCAGAATCGTTTGAAGTTCGTCACGGATACGTTTCCGACAATGTGGACATCGCTCTGACGGCGGCCGAAGGATGAGGTCGACGATGGCGTGACGTACGGCGGGCATGGTTGGCTGAGGCGGAGGCCCGTTGATTCTTTTTTTTCCGCCCCGCGTATGCGAGGCGACGATGCTGCAGGAAGGCGTAGGCAATCATTGTCATCAGGGCGTGGCGATGCAGGCCCTGCCATGATCGCCCTTCGAAGTGATCAAGTCCAAGCTCCTCCTTCAACTGCTGATGCGCCTGCTCACAAATCCATCGTGCCTTGATGGTAGCGGCCAGTGTGCGCAGATCCGTCGCCGCAGGGAGGTTGGCGAGATAGTATTTCTTCTCCCCTGAAGCACGTTGTTCACCAATGAGCCAAGCTTCGTCGCCCGGGAGATGCTGCTGACCTTTATCCCATATCCGCTGCGGAGGGCCGTCGGCGGTGCGAACACGGACAGCCGCAAATCGGGCTTTCAGCCGACCCTTCGTCCCGCTGCGCCAACTCACGGTTTTCCATTTGGCGCTGGCCAGCATCTGTTCTGCCGCAATCGATAAGATATCGGGCACATGGTGCTTTCGTGGTTTCCCGCGGACTTTAGTAATCGGCCAAATGAGCTGTACATCAACCGGGTACACCTTGAGGTGCCGAGGAATGCCGACGGCCCAGGCCAGCCCGCGTTCGGTTAGCCCTTGTCGAAACGGTGCGCTGAGCCCGTATCCTGCATCCGCCAGCACACATCCAAAGCGCACGTTGGCTGCCATCGCTCGATCAACCTCGGCCAAAGCAATTTCCGGCTTGGATCGTGCCGTTCGGTATTCGATCGGCACGCGAGCATGCTTCAATCGAGACACATTGGCTGTCCAGCTCTCGGGCAGAAAGAGACGCAATGCGACCATCACGGGCACTTCGCCGCGCGCAAGTGTCAGCGACACCAGCGTTTGGCAATTTGCCGTTTTGCCAAGAGAGGACGCATATTGAGCCGCGACACCAACCGAGCGGTCGCCCTTCTTCGGCATTGCCGTGTCGTCAATAACAAGCACCGCATCCTTGCCGCCGACAAGCCGGTCCGCCTGGTTGAGCAGTTCGGATTCTAGCGGCGTCGCGTCCCAGACGCCATCGGCGATGAAATGGTGCAACTGATCGTAGTTGCCGGTTGCAAGGCGTTCTGCCATCGGCTGAACGCTTTTGCGATCGCCAGGGCCGATCAATCCCGCAACGTACAAGGGGCACATCCGCTGCCGGGTCTTATGACCCAGTCGATCCAGGAACGGCTTCAGCCAACGTTCGAGTTCGTCTTCCCATTCCGCCATCGGTCAGCCCTCCAAGAGCCGACCACCCATGAATCATTGAAAAATCGATTCGGGAATCCTAATAAAACGCCCAAATCTAACAATCTGCCAAAGTAGTGCTAAGTCGAGTTAGCTAGTCTCGTGTCCCCTCGAACTAGATCCAGCGTGCTACAGTGCGGCAGGAGGTCAAAAGTGCCCATTTACCGACTATTGCAGAACGTTCCGTTGGGTCCCGACGAGGTAAAGCGGCTTGCCGATGCCTACGAACACACGTTGAGCGTTCTGTCCGTAAAAGACCGCAACGATCCTCTGGCCGAATTCATTGCCAAGAAAATAATCGAGATCGGTCAGACGGGCCTCAAAGACCCAGCGCAAATTTCGGCGCGCGCGATCGAAGAACTTGGACTTCCGTAAGGCGGCCTCAGTTGGCGGCCGCCTTCATTTCAAAATGTTTGGCCCCTTTGAGACATGCCGACGGACGACCAGAATGTCTGTTTCCTAGGGTAGACCGGAAGTGATCCGCCGGCGGTCAGAATGACGGGAATGACCCATAGCTGCCAATACTTAATCCGGGGGTCGGTGCAGTAAATGCCATTTTTCACGCGCGGTTTTCTTTGATCCGCCGCGCCGGATTTCATCTTCGCAAAAATCCTTCCAGTACCGGTGGGTACAATATAGCCCGAACAACCAGAGAAAGACGAACACTAGAACAAGCGGACCAATCAAGTTCTTCGCGAAGTTGGTTGGATCGAAAATCTTCAGCAGGCAAATCAAGGCGAGACATAGGGCTCCACCGACTGCGAAACTTCGCGCTCGTAACCGCCAAACTCGGACCTTAGCTGAAACAGGCATCCCTCTTCCTTGAGCACTAGATCGATTGAGTTCCCATCAAAGCCTCTAGCTGTCGGGCGTTGCCTTCCAAGCAGTCCCGTGAGGGCCGGACAAGTCAACGAAAGATTTGAAGAATCAGCGCGGGTGAAGCCGCGGCTACTGCGCCGGCGAAACATCCGATAAATCCAACAGCAATGGCCCCAATCCAACCGTGCGTGTCCCATCCATATGCCACGCCGACTATCGTTCCGAAGCTGATCGCGCAGAACGCCCAGATTGCGTGGAGGACGTTGGTGATCTTTTTAAATGCAAGCCGCTGCGATGGAGAAAAGCGAAATCCAAATTGCAGGACCATGATGAGCGCCGCAGCGGCAACGCAAAGCGCTCCAAAAGCAAAGTAGAGAAGCGGATTCATGCAACAGTTGTGGCGGGATTTACCTAAAACTAAATGAAAGCATCGAAGGCATTTGTAATTACTTCCGCTTCTGGCACCTTTGAGACATGCCGGCGGACACTGAGAATGTCTGTTCATCGGGGTAGACCGGAAGTCATCGGCGCACAGCCAGAACGACGCGATTGACCCTTAGCGGACCTGATCTGTTCGACCATCCTAAAATGGTGTAGACTAGCACTACATCCCTGATGCGATGCAGCGCATAAATGAAATTGTTTGAGCTATGTCTTGCCTTCGCTGCTTTGAGCGGCGTGATAGTCTGCGCACCGCCCTTTGCGCACGCGCAAGCCAAGGCGCCCATCGCATATTTTCTTGATGAGACGTCAGATGGCGCCGTGCCGAACAACCTGCCTGCCAACGCGAGGGACGTTATCGTCGCTAAGGCTCGCTTTGTAGAGCCGCCAATTTGGCTCCTTGGCCGTCACGGCGAGGTACCTGGTAACGACGTGTTCGCGACAAAAGTCGAGATTACCGACTTAAAGAGAGGCAGCGCCGAAAACGGTCGTGTCTTCGATGTCCGGATGGGGCTACGAACAGACTACCGAGACTTTGCCCACCCGGTCGCCATTCCCCGAACACCTGACCAACTCAGTCAGGAATACACGGTGATAATCTACTCGGCAGAAGACGGCATTCGTCGTCTGGCGTCATTCATGATCAGCCCCTCCCAGCACGCTCGATGGGAGGCCGAAGTATCCGCATTTCTCCGGGGGCAAAGCCCATTTTCTACGAATAAGTGAAGCACGAGTCCGCTGCTGATCCACAGCAGACATTGCTTCCGCGACGCACTGGAATACTACCGTTCCGGTTTCGACTTCCACTCAACCGCCAGCTTCTGCGCTTCGGCGATCTGTGCCGGGGTCATCTGCTGCGCGACGCGATTTCGATTGCTGATCGCATCTTGGTCACTTCGCGCAGCCGCCAAACTGAGCCACATGTATGCTTGAATATTGTCTTGCGGCACGCCTAGTCCCGTAGCGTAACAGAGGCCAAGATATACCTGCGCTCCAATATGACCTTGGTCTGCAGCGCGGCGAAACCACTTCGCAGCCTCGATCCGGTTCTCGGACACGGCCACGCCCGCGAAATGCAGGACCCCGACGTTGAACTGCGCACCATCGTTACCGCGCTCGGCGGCAAGGTGATACCACTTCAATGCTTCAGCTTTGTTCTGAGGCACCCCATTGCCGTTGTCGTACAAGGTCCCCAAGTTGTACTGGGCGAAGGTATGGCCTTGATCGGCTGCGAGGCGCCACCACTTTGCAGCCCTAGCGTAATTTTTCGGCACACCTTGGCCGCCGTCGTACATGAACCCGAGTGCGTACTGCGCCTCGGCATTGCCTTGGTCGGCCAGCGGACGCCAGAGCCGTAGCGCGGTTGCGTAGTCGCGTCTGCTATGCGCCGCCTGCGCATCCTCAAACGGCCCCGCAACAGCGCCTCCCGCCATCGACAGCGGCGAAGCGAGCGCGAGAAGGACCAGGAGGATTCGGACGATCGGCATGGGAAACCTCAATTGGCGTCGCGCGATCGGCGCGGCACGCGCCGCCGTCGCGACGATGGCGGCTTGTTTGTCGCGGGCCGCCCGCGATAGGTTCACCGCCGACGGCCTCTTGCGGACACAAACGAACGACCATTGCGCATTAGCCCGGATCCGTGCCTTTGCAAGCATGTCGCCTATTGGCACCTTTGAGACATGCCCGCCTGTCATGAGAATGTCCGTTCACCGGGGTGGACTGGAAGTCGGGTTAAATCGACGCGATTGACCCAAAAAATGCGACGTCACGCAGCACTTAGGCGGATCGCTTCCAAGCGTCGACAGGCCGACACCAGAATGGTATAAGCCCGGCTTCCATCTAGGATTTCCCGATGTTGATCAGGATTATTTCCGAGTTCTGAGCCGATAACGCGCCGCCGGTCCATCGCAGGATGGACTCGACGAGTACATTCACGGCACGGAGCGATCCAGATGGCTTCATCATCTCTTCCGGTTCTCTATTCAACGCCGCGCGCAGAGGCGGTGGCGGATTTTGTCTCAATGCACTACGACTTGCCCGGCTCGATTGCGTGCAAGCTGTTGCGCCGCGGCTTCAACGACACCTTCGAGGTTCGGACCAAGAACGGCGAGCGTTTCATTTTTCGCATCTCAACGCGACGCGCGCGCGGTGACGCCGACGTTGCCTCGGAAACCGCGTTTCTCGCTCATCTGGACAGCCAGGGCATTCCCGTGGCTGCCGCCATTCCGATGCGTGACGGATCGCTTTTTACGTCGGCATTTTTTCCGGAAGGTCAGCGTCCCGCTGTCCTGTTCCGCTATGCAGAAGGACGCCCGTCTCAGGCAGGAAGTTCCGCCGCCGACGCAAGAGCAAACGGGGTGACCCTGGCGCGGATTCATGATGTCGCCGGCGGCTTCGCCTCAGGCGACGAGGGCCGCTACCGGCTCGACATTGACCATCTGCTGCACAGACCCTTATCCGCCATATTGGCGCTTGAGGATCTCAGCGATTCCGTGCGCACAGGGTTGGTCGATTTGACTGGGCGATTGTCAGCTGGGTTCGCGGAACGGGACGGACTTTCCTGGACGCGCTGCCACGGTGATTGCCACGGTTACAACGCCGTCGTTGCGCTGCAGGGACCCATGGCCGGCCAAGCGGTCTTCTTCGATTTCGACGATGGCGGTCCGGGATATCTGGCTTACGATGTCGCGGTATTTCTCTGGCGTTGTGTTACGTTCGGGCGAAAGCAACACGCATTCTGGCACGCCTTCATTGAAGGCTATCGCACGATACGCGAAGTGCCGCCTGCGGATCTTGAAGCCGTGCATCTTTTCGTTCCCATCCGTCACATCTGGCTTATGGGGGAGTATGCCAGTCGTATCCACGAATGGGGCAGGCAAGCCGCGGCCGCTGATTGGATCGCCGCACAGCTGGATTTCATGCTGTCGTGGGAAAAGGAGAAACTGGCGCCAGGGCTGTTCTGAGCAAATCGGATTCTCTGGGGCAAAGGCCCCTATGTCGCTTGTTGGCACATTTCGGACGTAGCGCGATGTCTCAGTTGAGTCCGTTAAGCGCTCCGGAGCGGACGTGGATTATCCTCAAAATAGTTGATGTCGGCTGCCCCTGATTTTGCGGCCCCAGTGGCATTTACTTCTCCCTCGGGCATCCCCACATAGTCACCGTGACCCAATGGCAAAAATCTAGCTTTACGCGGGAGCCGCCGAGACGAAGGCTGAGCTGCGCCAGATGCTGACCGAGGCCGTCCGCAACACGCAGCCCAGCGCGGAGAACGGGTCGAAGCGCCCGAAGGCCAAAAATGATCGCGGCTAGGGCGGCCTACGTCGATTAGATTTGCTCGGGCCATAAGATAACCACCTCGGGATTTTCGCGCGTCCACGGCGAAGCAGCAAGTCGCTGACTAGTTGATGCCGCGCGATCCTAACTGATTCCGGCAGTCGGACGATCTGTTCGGTCGGCCGTCGGACTTCGCCGCGCGTTCCAGCAGTTTGAGGAGAGGGATCATGTACGCCGATTCTCTGTTCAATGCTTTCGCTCGGTCCTTTGAGGTTCGAAGCGAAACCGACATGTCGATGGCGGAATATCTGGAATCGTGTCGAGGCGATCCGATGCGATATGCCAATGCGGCCGAGCGCCTGGTAGCTGCGATCGGTGAGCCTCAAATGATTGACACGGCCAAGGACGCCCGCCTTGGCCGTATCTTTTTGAACAGGACCATGCGCGCCTATCCGGCCTTCGCCGGATTCTATGGCATGGAAGAAACCATCGAGCGCATCGTCGGCTTCTTCCGGCACGCAGCTCAAGGTCTGGAAGAGCGCAAGCAGATTCTCTATCTGCTGGGGCCGGTGGGCGGTGGAAAATCGTCGCTGGCGGAGCGGCTGAAATCGTTGATGGAAGTCCATCCCATCTACGTGCTGAAGGCCGGCGACGAACTCAGTCCAGTGTTCGAGAGCCCCCTGAGTTTGTTCGATCCGGAATCGCTGGGGCCGATGATTGAAGAAAAGTACGGCATTCCGCGCCGTCGCCTCCATGGACCGATGAGTCCGTGGTGCTACAAACGGCTGGAAACATTCGGCGGCGACATTTCACGATTCCGGGTCGCCAAAATCCAGCCCTCGCGCCTGCGGCAGATCGCGGTCGCGAAAACCGAGCCTGGCGACGAGAACAATCAGGACATCTCCTCGCTGGTCGGCAAGGTCGACATTCGCAGGCTGGAGACCTTCGCCCAGAACGACCCTGATGCCTATAGCTATTCCGGCGGCTTGAATCGCTCCAACCAGGGCGTCCTCGAATTCGTCGAGATGTTCAAGGCGCCGATCAAGATGCTGCACCCGCTGTTAACGGCGACCCAGGAAGGCAACTACATCGGTACCGAGAATATCGGGGCCATTCCATTCACCGGTGTCATTCTCGCGCATTCGAACGAAGCCGAATGGCAAAGCTTCAAGGCCAACAAAAAGAACGAAGCCATCATCGATCGCATCTGCGTGATCAAGGTGCCGTACTGCTTGCGGGTGACCGAGGAGCAGAAGATCTATGAGAAGCTTATCCAGGGATCGGAACTCGCTTCCGCGCCGTGTGCGCCGGCAACCCTGGAAACGCTCGCGCGCTTCTCGGTGATGTCACGTCTTCGCAAGCACGAAAACTCTACCCTGTTCGCGAAAATGCGGGTCTATGACGGTGAAAGCCTCAAGGAATCCGATCCGAAGGCCCGCAGCGTCCAGGAATACAAGGATGCTGCCGGCGTCGACGAAGGCATGGCCGGCGTCTCGACGCGGTTTGCATTCAAGGTCCTAGCCGCGACCTACAATCACGATACCGCGGAACTTGGCGCCGATCCCGTCCATCTGATGTATGTGCTCGAGCATTCGATCCGCCGTGAGCAGGTTCCTGAGGAAGTCGAAAAGCGTTATCTCGAATTCATCAAGGCCGAACTCGTGCCGCGCTATGCGGAATTCATCGGCCACGAGATCCAGAAAGCCTATCTGGAATCCTATTCGGATTACGGTCAAAACCTGTTCGATCGCTACGTGGATTATGCCGATGCCTGGATCGAAGATCAGGACTTCAAGGACCCCGATACCGGCCAACTGCTCAATCGCAACCTTCTCAACCAGGAACTGACCAAGATCGAGAAGCCTGCGGGCATCACCAACCCGAAGGACTTCCGCAACGAGGTCGTCAAGTTCTCGCTGCGGTCGAGGGCACAGAACAGCGGCAAAAACCCGTCCTGGACCAGCTATCAGAAGATTCGAGAAGTCATCGAAAAACGGATATTTTCGCAGGTCGAAGACCTTCTTCCGGTTATCTCGTTTGGCTCGAAAAAGGACGGCGATACCGAAAAGAAGCACGGCGAGTTTGTCGCGCGCATGGTGGGACGCGGCTATACTGAGCGTCAGGTTCGCCGCCTCGTCGAATGGTACATGCGGGTGAAGCAAGCCGGCTGAGGCAAATGCAAGGGTGGCTATGCACATCGTCGATCGGCGCCTGAATCCGGGCAGCAAAAGCCTTGAGAACCGCCAATTTGTGACACGCTAATAAGGCTTCAGCCACTTCGTTACCTCCATGACTGCTCCGATTGGAGCGGTTGCCGGATGGGATTTGCACCCACTGGAAAGCGCCGCCTTTGCACGGCGCACACCCAACCCGGACATTCCTCGACCGACAGCTTTTGGCGCAATGCGGACCTTTCTCGTGGATACCATTCCGCGCTGATCGCGCGAAATATCCCCGCCTACTGTCCGTCCACGGAGAAGGCGAGCAGCACATTGCCGGGTGCGGTGCCGTAATTTGTGTAGCCGGAGTTGACGTAGAGCATGCCGCCGGCGATCACCGGCCCCGGCCCGTCGAGCGCGCCACCATGCGCCGACACACCGTTTACGGTTGCGTAGTCCTGCATGGTGTCGACGTCCCAGACGATCTCGCCGCTCTTGGCGGCATAGGCCCGCAGGTGGCCGTCCAGTCCGCCGGAGAACACCACTCCAGGGATCGCGGTCACCGCAGCCGACTGCGCAGGGCTGCATCCCGGCCGATCGCCGCAGCCCGGATGTGCCGTGTGCCAGACGATTTCGCCGGTCGTCTGGTTCATCGCATACAGCCCGCCGCCCTGGCTCGGATCGAGCTTCATGGTAACCCCAAAGACAGATTTCTGCGCGCCGGCGGTGGCCTGCGGCACGGCCTTCATCCCGACATCCGACACCGCGACATAGACGTTCGCATCGTCCGCAGCGGAGCCCCATTGCACGCCGCCGAGCGTGCTGCCGAGTCCCACCCGGCGCTGCCAGAGGATGGCGCCATCGCGATCCGGATCGAGCGCGTGCACCATGCCTGATTTCTGGCCGGCAATGAGCGCACGTCGTCCGTCAGGTAAATCGACCAGTATCGGAGAGGAGCCGAAATCAAAATCGGGACCCTTGGTGCCGGGGCAGTTAGAGCGATACTGGCCGCTGCACGCCATATTGTATGCATCACCCTCGGTCATCTGCTGCGACCATGCGAGCCGTCCGGTGGCCAGATCAAAGGCCACAAAGGCGTCGGAGGTCGTGGAGGCCGGGTCCAGATAGCTGTCGCCCGTCGTCGCGTAAATCCGGTTTGATCTGGGGTCGATGGTCGGCGACGACCAGATGGCGCCGCCAGAGGGCGCGAAGAGCTGCACGCCGATCTCATTCACGCGGACGGGCTGCGCCGGCGGGCTGACATAGCCGCGCCACAGCACTTCGCCGGTCCGAGCATCGAGCGCGGCAATCAGACCGCGGAAGGTGCAGCAAGAGTAGCGTGGATCGATCGCCAATACCTCTTCGAACGAAGAGACTGGCACGTAAAGCACGTTATTGGCCAATGTCGGCGCGCCGGTGATCACGGCTCCCGCATGCGCATCGACTCGTCTCTTCCACAACAGCTTCCCGCTCTCGGCATCGAGCGCATAGGCTTCACCGCGTTGATCGCCGAAATAAGCGGTCGTGCCGCGCTCATCCTCGCCGATGGTGATCGCGGTGCGTACGCCGAAGCCGGCGTCGAACACCCAGCGCTGGCAGCCAAGTCTGGCATCCAGCGCATAGACCTTGCCCCCCGCACTGCCCACGAAGACTCGGCCGCCCCAAACTGTCGGCTGCGCATAGGCCTTGGTATCGCCAGGAAAGCCGAACGCCCATTTCAGCTTCAGGAGCGGAACATTGTCTGGCGAAAGCTGGGCCATGGCAGCGGGTTGAAACCGGCGTTGAGCGAGGTCGACGCCCCAACCGTTCCAGCGTGGCAACGAAGCGTCCGCAAGCATCGGGCCCTGCTCACGGCACTTGGAATCCGGCAGCGGCTGCTGCTGCTGCTGCGGCGGTGCCCCGACGAGATAACGAACGATGTCCTGAATTTCGCCTTGGCTCAGGTCGCGTCCCTGCTGGCTCATCATTCCGAACATCAGGGCAAAGCTCATCCGCTCAGGCCTGAACTGCCGCAGCGCGTTGGTGTCAGGCGCGCGTGCCACGCCGCCCTCGTGGCACGATGCGCAGCGCGTGCGGTAGAGCGCTTCGCCTCCCGAGCTCAGCGCCTCTTCCGCCCGATCCGGGAGGACGCCAGCGAGCAATATGCCCACTCCAAGCAGGAGACGTGCGGAGAGAGTGCATCCAGAGCGGAGCCTGGGCGTACTCGTCATTCTCGCCTCCCTCGCATAGCTGGCGCGTGCTTCGGCAACAGTAGATCAGCCCGCGCAGCAGTCCACGCCTAGCACGAATGAACAACCAACGCGAACCTCAGGGATCTAGGACTACCGATGCCATACGGTCCTGTCACGGCCGCCCGCGCCGCGGCTTATCCACTTTCCGCGGCGCCTGCCTTGTGTGCGCTTCGGGAGAACGGTTTGGGCGCGAAACGGACATTTGCCAGAATACGCAGGCCGGCGCATGCGGTGATGCCGCCGCGATATTTCCAGGTGCGCCATCCGATCAGCCCAGCGGGCAGGCTGCCTGTCCGTGCATCATCATGAGTTGCAATGGCTCCATCGTCAGTTGGGGTCAGAAGCGCCGTTTCGACTGTCTGAAAATCGCTTCCGATCTTCTCCGATCACCGGACGATTTCACGGTCCGTCGGCATGTCTCAAACGCGCCAAAGCGCCGACGGGAGGGACTGGACGGAGCAAATCACGTTGATCCGGTTTAACAAATTACGCAATGCGCGCAGTGCGATTAGCTCACGGCTCCTAAGACCACCTGAGCTCATCGCTCCCCGGCTGCCGGCATTCCGGCGGGTTTGCCATGAATCAAGCGGCGGTGGTCAACGTCGCAGGAACAGGCCGAGCCCGTTGCCGTCGAGATATTCGATCTTCAGCTCCTTGCCGGCCTGTCGGAATGTGACCGACGACAAAGAACCATCGGTTTGGTTCTCGCTGGAAGGGCTCACCGAAAATACATCGCCATCCCAGTGTGTCAGCGTGTATGGCGTGTTCGACAGGCCGAGCTTGAGCTCCAGATGGCCGCTCACGTCGGCGATCTCGGCACTGCCAAAATAGGGGTTGGCATAGACACCGACGTAGGACGAAAGCTTTGCCGCCGGCGCCGGACTGGCGGGTGGTGACTTGCCGACGAGATCGCCCGTCGGCGCCATGAGTCCAGCCATGATGGGAGCGTAGGCGGCAAACCAGTCCCGCGTGACCATGCCGAACTGGACAAGATCCGTAAAATACGCACCGAGCGCCTCCGCCGCGCCGCTTGGTGCCGCGTTGGTCAGCACAGTGATCCCCACGCCTGTGGACGGGATCATCGCGTAATGGGTCCCGGCACCCAATGCGAAAGCGCCGGAATGACTGATCATCGTTCGGCCAGCCGGTGTGATTCCGACGCCGAATCCATATCCGTAAAAGCCTGGCCTTGCGTCGACCGCGGAGGAGCGGGTCGAAATGATTTCGGCCGTCACGGCCGGAAGCAGTGCATCGACTGGAATGATCTGCCGACCTTCGAATTTACCGTTCTGCAGCACCAACGCCAGCCATCGGGCGAGATCGTTCGCCGACGAACTGACGCCGCCCGCCGGCGACTCCGGGTCGGGCAAACGTTGGTATTTCGGCCGGAAGCCGTCGCCGACCTTCACATGTCCCAAGGCGCGGTTCGGCCGCTTTTCGAAGTCGGCGAAGCGAGAGCTGGTCGCCGTCATGCCGAGCGGCTCGTAAAGGACATCTTCGGAAAGGCTTTCCCAGTCCTTGCCCGATGCGGCAGCTACCGACTCCGCCGCCGCCGTCAGGCCGAAATTTGTATAGGCGTAAATGTCGCGGAAGCCGTGAAGCGGCAGCAGGCGCAGCCGCTCCAGCACGGTTCGTCGATCATAGCCGAGATCTTCCAGATCATCCCCGGCGTGAGCCGGCAGACCCGAGCGGTGGCTGAACATGTCGGCAACGGTGACATGCTGCGTGACCCACGGATCAACAAGCTTGAACCAGGGCAAGTGCGCGACGAGGGGCGTGTCCCACTTGACGATGCCAGCGCCGACCTGATGGGCGACGACGCTGGCCGCGAGCGATTTCGAAAGCGACGCGATCTGAAACACGGTGTTTGCGTCGACAGACTGGCTCTCCCCGATTTTCCGGACACCAAAACCCCTCGCGTAGACCGTCCTGCCATCCCGCACCACCGCGACCGACATGCCCGGGATGCCGCTTCTCTTCATGACATCGCTGGCGATCGCGTCGAGGCTGGCGATAGCCTTGTCGATCTGGCCATCGGGGATCGGAACGCCGGCGGTCTGGGACGGTGATGTATCGGCACGGCTCGGCATCGGCGCGTCAGCCCAGAGAAGACAGAAAGTAACCAGGCCGGTGGTGATTACCTTCTTGGTCGGGCGAAGTGACACAACCGATTCCAGCAAGGACATGATGGCACTCCGGCGTTCGCTGTTGTAATACGCGGTTGAAAGAACTGCAGTCGTCGCTGCTGCCGAATTTTTGCAAGGTAATCTGTCTCTCTACCAAAACGTCCCATAACTGCTGATCGGGTTCAATGTCTCAATGGGTCCGGCAAGCGACTCTGAGAGAACGTCCGGTTTTGGCGGCGCGAAGCGGACGTTGGCCTAAATTGTCATGTGCGCTAGGCAGTCCGGCGACGACTCCTTGATCAAGCCTCAATGAAAAACCGGACCATTATGCAGCAGCCATCTGCATAAAGGTCCGGTCAGACTGTTCGTTGCGCGGATATTCTGCGACGAAGGCTGCCGCCGATCCGTGCTGCGAAGGGCGCAACGGACCTCAGACGCTATCCGATTGCTATGAGGTTTCGTCGAACGACTACTTCTTTTTCTTCTTGGCCGTCTTCTTGGCTGTCTTCTTTGCCTTCTTCGCTTTCTTGGCCATGTTGCCCTCCATCATCCCAAAAGTTGTCTCAATGCAGGCCGACCATCGACATGCACGCATTCAGAGTACACCATAATATTAGAATTGATACCGCGCGCTTCGAAGAGGGTAAACGATGGTCACGCCGTCTTGCGACCGGATGAAGCCCTCGCGTGATGTGTGCACACCCCGCGCTTTGCCGGATCAGTGGATGACCTGGTATTTTCCGACCTCGACGAATGCGCCAGAGGGACCGCGGATACCTGCATTCAGAAATAGCCGCGAATTCCGCGCAGGGATCGAGCACGGTCACGGGTTCGCATGAAGGAGAGGGAGGCACGTGGTGTCTCCTTATTTTTTCGTCTGAGTCCAGACGGCCGGATATCCCACGTCAAGACAGCCCCACCCGCGGCTCAGGACGACCGATCCAAAATGAACGTACAGCCATGGTTCGGATCTGCCGTCCTGGCTTGCGCCACCCATTCTTTCCTAGGCGGAGATGACAAGCAGCCGGTCTAATTACTGGCCGACGAAGACCGGACTACCCCGGCAGCTTCGCCGACACGCAGATGGACGGGATGACCGCTTCTGGCGCAAGGCGGTCGTTGAGGTGTGGATGTTAGATGTCGCTAGCTCCCGTAAACTGGAACTAGTCCAAACTTCCTTTTGGACTGGACCAACCAGCACTGAGAGCGCCAATCCGACCGCTTGTAGAAACGATCGCTGTTTTCAGAATAGCGAGCTTCCAACCGACACATCAGGTTGCCACGCAATTTGCACGGGGCGGCGATTTTCTCCAGATTGCTTACTCGCTCGAATGCGACAAAGCTGGAGTCTTGGTCAAGACTCGCATATCGCGCTGTAAAGTAAGGAGGAACTGGCGCACCCGACACGATTCGAACGTGTGACCTTTGCCTTCGGAGGGCAAAGCTCATCGGGTCAGGCCAGCGCCTGAAACAGCAATTTGAGATGGTTGCAGGTCCCCGCAACCATTCGTGCGATACTGGCAAAGGCGACCCGGAAGGGTCGCCTTTGGCGTTTCGGATGCCATTTCGCCGGCAAATCAGACGTTCGACGCCGTGACGATCAAGCCGCTTCCGTCCGACGAGCACGGCCGTGGCCGTGCTCTCTCAGGCAACGGCGATCTCGGGCGGCCACGCGATCGACGGGTCCGCCGGCGGCACCGAGGCCAGCAGTAACCGGGTGTAGGGATGCTGAGGATTCGCGAAGACCTCTTCGGTATTCCCCTGCTCCACTACGTTTCCATGCTGCATCACCACCACCCGCGAGCACAGGTAGCGCACCACCGACAGGTCGTGTGAAATCAGCACCAGCGCAATGCCGTGTCGCCGCCCCAGTTCGATCAAGAGGTTGAGGACCTGTGCCTGCACGGACACGTCCAGGCCGGACACGATCTCGTCGGCCACCACCAGTCTCGGCATCACACACAAAGCCCGGCCGATGTTGACGCGCTGTTTCTGTCCGCCGGACAATTGACTGGGGAAGCGCATCAGCGCGTCCAGCGGCAGCCCGACATCGTTCAACAGTTCGTGCGCGCGCTCCTGCCGTGGATGGCGTTTCGACGCCATGTGGTCGGACTCGTAGGCCTGCGTCAGCAGCCGGTACACCGAGCGGCGCGGGTTCAGCGCGGAGTGCGGGTCCTGGAAGATCATCTGCACGTGTTCACGCGTGAGCCGAAGGGCCTTGGCGCCGACTCGTTCCTGCCCGTCGATCAGCAATCTGCCGCTCGTCAGCGACTCCGCTCCCACGATCAGGCGCGCCACTGAACTCTTGCCGCTGCCGCTTTCCCCGACGATCCCCACGAACTGGCCAGGCTGAACCTTGAGCGACAACCGGTTGACGGCCACATTGTGCACCTTGCGCTGACCCAGCACGCCGCGGCGCGCGGTGTACCGCAGCGTCGCATCCTGCAGCTCCACCAGGGACGGCGCAGCAGCATCACCGCGCGGGGCGCTCCACCCGCTGGTGGCGGTTGTTGCGCTGCCTTCATCGGCCGCCGTCCTCGCGCCGGCCGAGACCTCGCGCGGATAGATGCAGCGCACCCAATGGCGGCTGGCGCACTCTGCAAGCGCCGGCGGCTGAGCCATGCACGCCGTCTGGCTTTGCGAGCAGCGCGCCGCAAACCGGCACCCGCTGATTCCGCCCAGTGCGGACACACCGGGCATCTGCCCAGCCAGCGCTGGCAGCTGACGCTGCGGACCATGGACGTTCGGCGTGGCGCGATCCAGCGCCCATGTATAGGGATGACGCGAGCGGCGCAGCACTTCCGTGGCCTGTCCGTATTCCACCTGTTCGCCCGCATACAGCACGACGATATCGTCGCACACATGAGAGGCCAGCCGCAGGTCGTGCGTGATAAGCAGCATCGCCGTCTGATGGATACGTCTTTGCTCGGCCAGCAGCCTGAGCACGGTCGCCTGGCTGACGACGTCCAGGGCTGTCGTAGGCTCGTCGGCCACGATCAGTGCCGGATTGGCGGCAAAGGCCATGGCAATCAGGACTCGCTGGCATTGTCCGCCCGAAAGTTCGTGCGGGTAGCGGTGGATCAGTTCATTCGGGTTAGGCAAATGCACAGAGTCGAGCTGCCGCAACATCAGGGGTCGTCTCTCGGCGGCGGGCACCCCAAGATGGGTCAGGTGCTCGGCGAAGGTCTGGCCGATGGTCTCCACCGGATTGAGCGCGGTCAACGGCTCTTGCGGAACGAACGCAATGCGCCGTCCCAACAGCCGCCGCCAGGCCTTGCGGTTGAGCGCGAGCAGATCCGTGTCTTCGAACACGATGCGGCCCTTCGAGACCTCGAAGCCCGTCGGAATGTGGCCGGCGATGACCCGGCCGATCATACTCTTGCCGGCTCCGGACTCGCCCACCAGGCCGAGCACCTTGCCGCGTTCCAGCTTCAGGGAGACGTCGCGCAGCACCTCGACGCGCTGGCCACCGAGGCGAGCCGTCAATGTCAGGTTGGTGATCGACAACATGTTCACTCCCCCCGCAGCCGCAGGCGAGGATCGAGTGCGACGCGGACGCCATCGCCTAACAGGTTGCAGCCCAGCACGGTGACGATGATGCACAGCACCGGCGTCAGCATGACCCAGGCGGCGCTCTGCATGTCGTTGCGGGCGTCGGCCAGCATCTGGCCCCAAGTCGTGATCTCAGGCGGGACCGACAGCCCGATGAAGGATAGCGTGGCCTCCACGATGATGGCGACGCCCATCTCGATCGAGAACAGCGTGATCATCAGTGGCACGACCGCCGGAAGGACTTCGCGCAGCATTGTGCGCAAGTGGCTGAAGCCGATCAACCGCGCGGCCAGGACATAATCGCGGCGGCGGATCACCAAAACGTCGGCGCGAATGACGCGGCAGAACCGCGTCCAGTCCACCAGCACGACGGCGAGGATCACCTTGTCCACACCGGTGCCCAGCCCGACCAGCAAGATCAGCGACAACACCACCGGCGGAAACGACATCCAGAGGTCGACCACGTAGCTGATAGCGCGGTCCACGAGGCCGCCGAAATAGCCGCCCAGGAGGGCGAGTGCGCTGCCCAGCAGCATCGAACCAAGCGCCGCCTCGATGGCCACGGTCAAGGCCACCCGCGCGCCGAAGATGGCCCGCGACAAGACGCAGCGTCCGAGGCCATCGGTCCCGAGCGGGAATTCTCCGCTGCCGCCCGCAGCCCACATCGGAGGCGTCAGCATGTGCAGCAGGTCCTGTTCCAGCGGATCGTGGGGCGCCACCAAGGGTGCGAACACTGCCAGCAGCAGGATCACCAGCAGGATGCCACCGCCCACCCACACCCGGCGTTGACGAGCGAGCTGCCGAAGTGCGGCGCGTGTCACCGGAAATCGTCCCTCGCGCGGGGCCGGCGAGATCGTCAGGGCGCTTGCAGTCATAGGGTTCTCAGTCGCGGGTTCAACACGGCGTACAGCACGTCGACGATGATCGTGATTGCCAGCATCAGGACACAAAAAATCAGGGCGATCCCCTGGATCAAAGGCAAGTCGTTGCCCTTGACCGCCTGGACCATCAGGTTCCCGACGCCGGGGAAACCGAAGATCATCTCCACCAGCAGCGCCCCGCCGAACAGGAAGCCGAACTGCACGCCGATCATCGTGATGGTGGGCAGCGAGGCGTTCTTGAGCATGTGGCGCCACAGGATACGCGTCTCCGACAAGCCGCGCAGCCGGGCGACCTCAACATAGGGCTCGTTGGCGGCGTCGATCAGACTGGAGCGCAGCACGCGGATCACCAGCGGGGCAAAGCCCAGCGCCAGTGCCAGCGCAGGCAGCAGAAGGTGGGACACCGCGCTCAGCCAGGCGTCGAACCGGCCCACCAGCAGAAGGTCGATGAGCGCGATCCCTGTGATGCCTGGCAGCGCGACGCCGTCTCCGACCCGCCCGCTGAACGGCAATACTGGCCACAACACGCCGAATGCCAGGATGAGCAGCAGGCTCCAGAGAAAGGACGGGATCGACTGCATCAGCGCCACGATCACGTCGGCGGTGGCTTCGCGCCTGCGCTGGTAAAGCACGAAGGCGAGTACGCCGCCGGGCACGCTGATCAGCAGGGCGAGCAGCAAACTCGTCAGCGTGAGTTCCAGCGTGGCGGGGACGGCGGCAAGCATCAGCTGGACGACGGGTTGCCGAAAGTTGATCGAGTTGCCCAGGTTGCCGTTCATCGCCTCCCACAGCCAGATCAGAAACTGTTGGGGAATGGGCTTGTCGAAACCGAGCTGCTGCCGCAGCGCAGCTGCATCGGCGGGGGTCGCGGATGCGGGCAGCAGCATCGCAAGCGGGTCGACAGGCAGCATGCGCAGCACGACGAACACCACCAGTGACAGCAGCAACAAGGTCGGAATGGCCAGCAGCAGCCGGCGCAATATGATGGCAGAAACGACCTGGAACATGTCGATTGACCGGGCGGGTTAAGTTGTCATGTCAGCAGGTGATCAGCGATACTTGAACTCCGCCGGCAGGATGTAGCCGTTGTCGAACAAGGTCGGCTCCAAGCTGGCCGAATAGGCCACTGTTTCAACTGCCTGCAGCAGCGGAATGGCCCAGGACTTCTGTGACGATTCGACGTTCAGCTGCTTGTAGCCGGCCATGCGCTTGGCCTCGTCGACTTCCGTCATGAGCGCATCAATGCGGGGCGACAGCGACATGTCCTTCCACGTCGAGAACCGCAGGCGCGGATCGAAGATGCGGCCGGCGTAGTTTTCCGGGTCTCCAGTGCTGTTGGCCCAGCTGTAGAGCAGTGGGCCGGTCAGCTTGCCGTTCTGGGCCGCCTCGACGAGCTTCGCCGGCGTCGTCTCTTCGATCGTGGCGTTGATGCCAACCGCCTTCCACATCCCCGCGATCGCACGGGCCATGTCGTAGTCATTGGGAAATACGCCGTTGGTGGACAGCAGCGTGAATGACACCGGATTGCCCGGCCCGAAACCGGCGGCATTCAGTTCGGCGATGGCCTTGTTCCTGTCGAACGGATAGTTGAAATCTGCCACATAGGACGGCGTGCCTTCGGGTGTCATCACCGATAGCGGCTTGGCCACGCCGCCGTAGAAGGCTTTGGACAGGGCCGCCTTGTCGATGGCCAGGTGCATGGCCGACCGCACATGGTCGTCGTCCATGGGCTTCACGTAGCTGGGAATCCGGATCATGTAGACCTCGGAGAACGGATAGACCTTGGTCTCGATGCCGGTCTTCTGTGCCAGCCGCTGCAGCTCGCGCACGGGCAGGCGGGTCGCCAGCCCGGCCCGCCCGGACTCGACCAACGCGACCCGGGCCGAAGCTTCGGGGACGATTTGGAAGACGATCTGCCGGATCGAAGGCGAGCCGCCCCAATATTTGTCGAACGCTTCAAGCACGATGCGCGAGCCGCGCAGGTGCTCGATCATGCGGTAGGGGCCGGCGCCGATCGGCCTGGCATTGAAGCCCTCCGCGCCGACGCGCTCCATGTAAGCCTTGGGCACGATGTAGGCGGCCAGAAACGCCAAATAGATGGGAGCAGCCGGCGTGGAGCGGTTGAAGGCGATGACGCCCTTGGTCGGCGAGACCACCTCGATGTCGCTGACTGTATTGAGCATGCCGCCGACGAGCAGCTTCTTGTCGGCCTTGGCGCGATCCGCCAGGCTGAACTTGACGTCTTCCATGGTCGCCTGCGTTCCGTCGTGGAAGACGATGTCGTCGCGCAGGGTGATCTCCAGGCGGGTCGCCTTGTCGTCGACCCACTTCCACTCCGTCACCTGGCGCGGCTGCAACTTCAACTGCGGCGAATAGCGCAAGGGCGAGTCGAAAACCGACTGGTACAGGTTTTGGATGGTGGGGATGGACAAGGCGTTCGGGTCCCAGGTCGGGACGTCGACCGGATAGGCGATCGAAAGCGTGGACTTGTCGTTGACCTGCGCGCGCGCCAGCTCCCAGGGAATGAGCGCGCCAACGCCGGCAGCCAGCGAGCCCAGGATCATGCGCCGCCGCGCCGGGTCCTTGAGTGCCGACTGCACATCGATCTCATGCGGGTCGGCGGGAAAATGCAAGTGACCTGTCATCATGCGTACCCCTGGGAAGTGGAAAAAAATGAACGAGAGATCCAGAGCGAAAGCAAAACGTTTACGCGCTTGGCGGTCGAGTCGAGGACATCATTCGACACTCGCATTGGCGAGCGCGGCGTAGCCGCGCTCGGCCGCAAACACGAACCGGACCATGCTATCGTGGGCCGCGACGGAATCGTGCCTCGCAAATGCCGCGTGCAGTTCCTGCAGCCCCGCAACGACGATCACCTGAATGGCGGGGTCGCGCAAAGTACTCATGCGCACGGTCAGCACCTGGTCGGCGCACCGCGTGATCACCGCCGCCAGGCGGCTGTTGCGCACGGCGCCGAGCCACGTCTCGCGGAAATCGGCGTTCGCGCGGAACAAGCGCGAAAAATCGACTGTCGCTTGGGCGGTCTTGGCTTCCCCAAGCGCCGCTCCCAGCTGCGCGATTCCCTCGCGTGAGATGTCGCGGGCGGCGAGTGCGGCGGCCCTGGGCTCGAGCAGCTTGCGTAATTCGAACACTTCCATGACGTCATCGCGATTCAGGGTCGGGATGCGATAGCCCCGCGCGGTGCTGACCAGACAGCCTTCGGCCACCAGCTGCAGGAGCGCCTCGCGCACGGGCATGCGGGACATGCCCAGTTGCGTGGCGATTTCCATGTCGACCAGCCGGTCCTCCGGAGTCACCAGACCGGCGCGCAGGCGCGCGCGCAGCGCGTCATGGGCGATGGAACTCAGGCTCAGGCGCCCCGACGCATCCGGTACGGAAGCTTCCATGACCTTTGATGTCTTGCCGCTCATGGCGTTCACCACTGTATACTGTTTTGAGGGGTACGACGAAGAAATCAGCAGAATCCCGTTTCCATTTCACGATTTTTCCGGAATTTTATTGGATTTCAAAACCGCGTTGACTTTACATTTCACATAACAATATATTGTTGTCAATCGCTTCGTACATGTCCCGAGCCCTCCGCGGCAGGCCTCGCGTGGCAGTGGGGGACGAAGATCGAGACTGCCATGGGTGCGCGCAGAATGCCTGCGCAGTCGAGGACCTCGACGTCGTCTTCATCGGCACGGGCGCTGCCGTCGCCAATGACATCGGACGTGCGACCGGCGGCAGGCCATGCAGACCGTCCAGGCGTAACCGTCGTTCACTCCGGTCCAGAAAGGCCTTTTCCCAAATCATGAGTTCTGCAAAAGCAATCGATGCCCTGGTACAGGCGCTCGGCAACGACCTCGTGGCCACCGGCCTTGGCATTCCCGATCGCCGCTATGGCGACTGGAGTGGTGTTCCGTACAGCGTGCCGCTGGCGCTGCTGCGGCCCCGCAACACCGAACAACTCGCGCGGATGCTACACATCTGCAATGAGTTCGGGCAGCCGGTCGTTCCCCAGGGGGGGCTGACCGGCCTGGCCGGCGGTGCCTGCTGCGGCTCCAGCGAGGTGGCCGTGAGCCTCGAGCGGATGAACGCGATCGAGGAGATCGATGCAGTGTCCGGCAACCTCACGGCGCAGGCCGGATGCACACTCCACGCCGTGCAGGAAGCGGCCGAGGCGGCGGGTTTTCTGTTCGCACTCGACCTCGGGGCAAGAGGCACCTGTACCATCGGCGGCAGCCTGTCCACCAACGCGGGCGGCAACCGCGTCATCCGCTACGGAACCATGCGCGACCAGTTGCTGAGCATCGAAGCGGTACTGGCCGACGGCAGCGTGGTTGGCGGTCTGCACAAGATGGTCAAGAACAACACGGGCTACGACATGCGTCACCTGCTGGCCGGAGCTGAGGGAACGCTGGGGATCGTCACCCGCGTCGTCCTGAAACTGCATCCACAACCGAAATCTGTTTCGACCGCGTGGTGCGGCCTGCCAAGCTACGACGCCGCGACCATCCTGCTGCAGCGCGCGAAGGCGGAACTGCCCGGCGGCGTGTTGGCGTTCGAGGTGATGTGGCCCAGCTACCTGGATTTCATGCTGGATAAGGTCAAGGGGCTTCGTGCGCCACTGTCCGGGCGCCACGCCATGAACGTGCTGATGGAGACCGCCGGCGTCGACGCGACGGGCCACCCCGCCGAGTTCGACGAATTCCTCGGCCGCATGCTGGTAGAGGGCGTGCTCGAGGATGCGACGGTCGCGCGCTCCACCTCGGATGCGCGTGCATTGTGGGCGGTGCGCGATGCCACCGCCGAGTTTCCGATCCTGTTGCCCGGCATGGCGGCGTTCGACGTGAGTTTCGCGATTAGCGACATCGGCCGGGCCGCTCTCGAATGCGAGACCCTGCTGCGCCAGCGCTGGCCCCAGTGCACGGCACTGGTTTTTGGCCATCTTGGCGACGGCAACCTGCACGTAATCGCACACCTCGCAGATGGTGCAGCGGCAGAAACCCGCGCCATCGAAGAGATCGTGTACGATCTGGTGCGCCGCTATCGTGGCGCCGTCTCGGCCGAGCACGGCATCGGCATCCTCAAACGCAAGGTCCTGGGCCACACCCGCAGCCCGGCCGAACTCGCTGCCAATGCGCGCGATCAAACAAGCGCTGGACCCCAAGGGCATCCTCAATCCTGGCAAGGTTCTCTGAGCCCTGTCTCATTTCTCTTCGTTGCAAAGGAACCCATCATGACCGCTACCGGCAAGAAATTCCGCATCTGGGCGCAAGGAGCCACCGACAAGACGGGACATCAGGCCTATCTGGAGCAACTGCTGCCCTACATGCAGGCCTGCATCGATCCCGATTTCGAGATCGAATTCCACACCACGACGCCATCAGTCACGACGGTGCATGCACTCTCCGAGTTTCGCTTTTCGCGCGAAGTCATCCGCGGGGCGATTCGGGCCGAGCGCGAAGGCTACGACGTGTTCTTCATGAACCACTTCCAGGACGTGGGGCTGTACGAAGCCCGCGCCTCGGTCGACATTCCCGTGCTGGGTCTGGGTGAGAGCACCCTGCTCCATGCCTGCACCCTGGGACGCAAGCTCGGCTTGCTGGCCATCAATCCGGCCTTCATCCCCATCCACACCGACCAGGTCCAGCGCTACGGGCTGCAGCAACGCGTGGCAGGCATCCGCGCCATCGACGCCAGCATGAGCGACTACATGGAAGCCTTCGCGTCGTCGGCCAGGAAGACCGAACTCGAGGTGATGTTCATCCGCGAGGCTCGCAAGCTTCTCGACGCGGGGGCCGACGTCATCGTGCCTACGGGAGGAATCCCGATGATGCTGTTTGGCAATGCACGTGGCGCCAATGTCGATGGCGCACCGGTCGTCAACGGCGTGACAGTCGTGATCAAGGCAGCCGAGATGGCCGTGAAACTGCGCCGCCTGGGCGGGATGGGCGTCAGCCGGGTCCCCCAGTCCGGCTTTGCCATGCCGGATGCCAAAACGCTGGACGAGTTCCTCAACCACGGCTGAATCCTAGGACCTGTCGGCTTCGGAATTCAAGGGCCGGCTGGACTTCGACGATGCGCAGGGCGAAGTGCTCAACGGGCCGCGTTGCTGCCTGTGGCACGCCAAATCATTCCCTAAGATCATCGGACTTTTTTGTCGGCCCCCACCGGATTTTGATGGGACGTGGCTTGTCTGGAGCTACCCAACCTTCAATTCGGGACTCGCCCAATATCAATCACTCCAATAGCCACATCCGGACGGTACCGTTTCGCCATGCGTATGCGTGGGCTTGAGCGGGACGAGAGTTCTTTGGATCATCCAGCAATGGGGGAAACCTGGCCCTGTCGGAAGTATCCATGCGAGCTATCCGGAACGAAGTGATTCCGGGTTCGCAGATGATGACAGAATGGCGCACCCGACACGATTCGAACGTGTGACCCTTGCCCTCGGAGGGCAGCTCTTCGTGCAAAGCGGGGCATTCGGTTGGATCGACATATCGGTCTCAGAAAGCGCCGTTAGCAGAAATTGGCGGTCCGCGCGAAATTTACCACGCCGTGATCCCGCCGCGGCTGCATTGATGCGGCGGCTGTGTCGCTAGCAGGCCCGGTGTGATTTGCGACCGATGGCAGGACGATAGAAAACGTTTACCACCTGCTCGAACCCGCTTGAGCTGGCTATCGGTTCCGGTACATACTGGCGGTACACACAGCCCACCGCGGCTGTCTGGAAACGCTGATTTTGCAGCGGTTTTCGAGGTCCATGGGACCTTGGCAGAGAATCCCTCCCTCTCCGCCTTCCGCTATAGAGATCCCTCCTGAACTTGATCGCTTGCTTGCAGTGCCAGCGTGGTGGTGAAACTGCTGCGTCACGCGGCCAATCGCCGTCGGTGCGCTCGTGAATCCTCGAGCTTCCGTCGTTCTGCATAGCAAGCCGCCAGAAGTGTTTTCACCCAGATCGCCATACCCTCAGCTTTGAGATCGATTTTCTGCGAGCGGTTGTAGTGTTGTTCGGTCACCGACGCGAGCTGTTCGCGTTCGTCGATGCTGGAGTGTGCTGTCTTGTGTCCCAGGATAGCTGTTGCCGCGCCGCCCAATCTTCTGTCGTCAAGAAACGTTGTCACGGTTCTTCTAACGTCATGCAGTGTGAACGGTCGGATACCGTACTCCTTGAAAAGGTCAGGTCGCATCTTTCTCGGCTTCGGCTTTGGCCCTGGCTTTCCCTTTCGCGCCGGCTTTTGTCGAACCGTGTGATCGTAAACGCGGCCTTGGAGCCGATACATCAAGAGGTTAAGTGCGGCAGGAGTGACTCGATTGCGCACGTCTCGCCCGGGAAACATCCAAGAGGACTTTCCACCGGCTTCCCTATGAAACGTTGCCATTACCTTCAGCGCTGCTGGAGGGATCGGAAGTGAATGAGGTCGACCACCATCTCGGCCGCCTTTCATCTCCTCCGACGTCCAGTTTGCAATCTTCCACCCGCGCAGTTTTCGGTCGATTCTCGAAGCCTCGAAAAGTCGATCTAGCCGCAACTGGAGGAAAGCACCCGTTCTCTGTGCCGTCAGTGCAACTCCCCAAAGGGCTCCAATCGTGCCGGGATAGGTTTCGTGCTCGCCATCGGCCAAATTCCGGAATTTCTCCGCAATTACTAAGGCCCGCGCTATCTCTTCAATCGTAGGGGCATGCGTGCGTTGCTTGGTCTTGTACTCGAACGACCACCTCGTCCACCATTCAGCCTGGACTTCATCGAGGCCCGAAGCCGTGGCTTGATACTTCCAAGCCCATGTCAACATTCGCTTTGACTGGGTTAGTGCTCGGTGTACTGCCGATGCAGCATGATTGAGATGTATTTCATCTCTTAATCGCTCAAGATCTCTAAGCCTTATCTCGCCAACAAGTTTGTCGTTGATGCACGAGAATTCCTTGAGTGTGAGGTAGTGCTCATACTGCTTGCGGTATTTTGGCTTTAGCCTCGGTAACTGATACGCAAGGAATTTTTGAGTGAGTGCTTTCCACGTCCATGTGGCGCCGGTGTCACCGATGCGCTTTCGGTAGGCTAGGAGAGAGGTCTCGTCCGCGAACTGATCCGCAATCTGGGCACTACCCCACGGATCCTTGTACTTGTGGCTGGTCTCCAAGTGCACAAGCGTCTCTACGAACTCTCGCAGATTGCGCTTGCGCTTTGCCGCCAAATGGGTCTGTTCGCTAAAATATCTAGCTGCGTCTAGATCGATGTCTGATGCCAACCCGAGCCGTAGCGTAATCTCGCGGCGGCGAACGTACCAAACGACTTTGCCGGGCGTGATACGCAGCGTCAAACCAACCGTTTTCGTGTCTCGCCATTCAGAGATCTTGCCAATGATCCACTTACTGTTGCTGTAGGAAATCGCGCTTTGAACGTCATTGTCTGTCAAGGCCCGGGATTCTCGTTCGTAAATCGTCTTTGAGGACATCTTCCCGTCCGTACAACGTGCGTACAAAAACAGCTAAAAAGACCCTGCCGCAATCGAGCCTTTCAGGAAGTCCTATTCTGACAGGAATTCTTGCAAAATCAATAGGTTAACAGATCGTGAATCATTCGGTTGGGTGGAGTAGATTCGTTTTCCCAAGCTGCATACGAGGGTTCGATTCCCTTCGCCCGCTCCAATACTGTTCGCCGCGTGGGGCAGCTGGTTTCGCGACGGCGTGGGCCGTGGTCCGGGATCGACGGAACGGCCGGCTAGGGTCACGGCTGTGCGCTCACTGCCGCTTGACATAAACATACTCGATGGCGAGGAACTCGCTGCCGCCTGGCGGCGTCCAGAATTGACGTACGACGTTGCGACGATCGCCCTCGACGATGATCTCGCGCCGTTGTTTCATGGCCTGTCCGACGAACTCCGTTCCCCAACCAGGGTGGGTAAACGCTTCGATGAATACCTCAATGATGCGGTCGCGATGCGCGCGCTCGGCGTCGAAGCTCGTTTCATACATCGTCCTGGGATAGCGCGTATCGAGACTCACATACTCATAGCGCCGATCGACATTGTTGAATGACAGGTAGGCATGGCGGGCGAATGGCTCCTGCTCGCTGCCTGGCGCCGGTTTCATGATCTCCTGAAGAAAGGCCTCGCCGATCAGCCGTCGCTCCGCAACCATGGGAGTCAAGGCAATAGGCTCTGCCCCCGGCCCAGGCCATACTCGCTGCTGCACACTCCAGTCGCCTTCCAGTGCGCGGATCAGGTCATACTCCGGACCAGGCACCATCACCCGAGCGATTGCAGACGGCGCATTCTGCTCCGCCGCCGCCCTATCCGCACCACTGAGCATCGCTGCGACCGCGAGCACAACCGTTACCAGCAAGATCAGAGCGTTCCGCATGCGGAATAAGTCGCCGTCGACAATGACGTTCCCATGGCGCACGATCCTTTTGGTGCGGCGACGACAGGCGTGCGCGCGTGGTTCCATGGTAGAACGGCAGGTTCCCAAGCTGCATACGAGGGTTCGATTTCCTTCGCCCGCTCCACTCCATGGTGCATCCCTATCCCTGCATCGGTTTCATCGCCTCGACCGTTGTCTGTTGCAGAACCGCGCCGCATCACCCGCCTGAATGCGGATGCCGAAGACGGGGTCGCGTAACTGCTGTTGCCGCGCCTCACACTGTGCCTGCGTTTCAACGCGCACTTTGCCGGCGGCCTGCACGGATCCGCCCGATGGGGACCGGTCGGCCCTCGTTTGCGCCTGTGCACCAATCGCAATGTAAGCGTGATTGCGACGATGAGTGCAGTCCGCATTTCAGCCCCCCGTGTTTCTACGGTTGAGAGCTCGCTCGACGGTAAATCGATGCGCTGACGAAGAACGCCGAAAGCTTCTTCGCTGCAGTGGCAGGACCTCCGACTTCGTTCCGCGCGAACAGGAAAGCAACAGTCTTGTCTGAAAAAGCTGGCCGCTCAGAAAATGGGCTCCCATTCTTTTTTGGAATCTGGCCTCCTTAATTGCCGGGAGTTCGTGTGATTCGCGAATTGATGACAGTCCACAATGGAGGCTGCCATGAAAGCTTTCGGTCGCGTACTAACGATGTTCGGTATTCTCCTTCTGGCGTCCTTTCGTGCTGACGCTCACGATGCGTCGATGCCGCACCACGAGTGGTTCAACAGACAGGAAATGAACCCTGCCGCCCAACGCCGGCTCGGTGTTCCCTGGAAATCGTGTTGCGACAACGGCGATGTATTCAAAACACGCTTTCGCGTCGCAGACGACCATTCGGACCAGTGGCAATACCTCAAAGACGGCCAATGGAAAGTCATCCCACCCGACATCATCAAGTCTGAAGACACGCCAGATCATTTGCCCGTGCTGTTCATAAACAGGAGGACCGGCGACGAGCTCTGCTTCTTCTTGCCGAAGGGTGGATTGTGATGCTTTAGGCCTGTCGCCAGCTCGACTCGTCGACTACGGGCAACGGAAGCCTATCTTTCGCTTTCGATCGCGCGTAGGGTCGCTTCGTCGCAAGACGATGGCGCTGAACCTTAGAGTGGACTGCGGGCAGACCCGGGGGCAGTACCCGGCGCCTCCACCTTAGCAGCTTGAGCTTAAAGGTCTCATCTCGGTGAGATCGATTCTGCCGAAAGGCCGAATCCCAGGGCTGCTAGGGCGGGGGCGAACCAGGATCGATGGTCGCAAAGAAGCTCTGAATTGTGCTCGGCATGATACCGCCGTTATCGGGTCAAAAACCTAAATGCAAACGATAACGTTGCATTGAACGAAGTGCGCCTCGCGGCGTAACCTGTTCGGGGTTGGTCCACCTGGCAACAGAACGGCCATCGCCGCGTCAGCCTTCGGGTTGGCGCGGCTTTTATTTGCGGCCCGGCCCGCTCCTCGCGCGTTGTCTTCAATTTCCGTCGCTGCCGTGTTAGGCATGAGGCGTGTCGCAAAAGAGGAGTGCGCGTTGACCCAGGCGATCACTTCCGCCGACACCTCCCGCAACAATCTGCTGATGGTCGCCACCGGCGGCGTCATCTCCGGCATCCTTACGCCGCTGTTGCCAACGCTGATCGATCAGATCGTTGGCTTGCCCGGCCAGCTTCGCATTTCGCTGATCGCGGTGCCGTTCGCCGTGCTGGTCTTCATTCTGGTGCGGCGCTTCAGCGCCAATCCGCTTTGGGCGGCGGGGCTTGCCGCGATCATCACCATGATCGCTTTTGTCTGCGCGGTGAACGCGGCGATCTTTATCGAGGGACAGACCGCGGGCGCGGCCACGGTCATGCGCTATCTGCTCGCCGGATTGACCGGCGGCCTCGTCGGCACGGCATTGATGGCGCTCGGAATCGCGCTGCTGCCGGCGGGGCCGCGCAATGCCGCCGCATGGTGGCCGATGCTGATCACGGGGACGCTCGCCGGTACGCTGCTGGCGCTCGACAATGCGCTCGGCCTCGACCGGACCTCGTTGCTCTATCCGGTCTGGCAGGCGGCGGTCGCGCTGCGGCTGGTGATGGTGCTGCGGTCGTGACGGCCCCGAGCCACGTGCAGCCCCGTAGTTCTACCGCCCTGCATTAAAGCCTGCATTAAGGCTGCCTTAGCGCAGATCCGCCTACGTTGACCGCTCCCTCATGCAGCGGAATCACAACATGCGGATCGGTCGACTCTTTGCGGTATCGATGCTCTCGGTGACGGTCCTGGCGGTCATCCTTGGCGCCGGGGTTCTCGTCCCGCAATATCGTACCTTTGCCAGCAAGACCGAAGCGATCCAGGCGGTAGAGGCCTATGGCACGGTGCTTGCGGTTGGCCAGCAGGTTGCCGCCTACCGCGCGCCCTATGTCGGTCCGTTGTTTCAGGAAGGCGCCGCGACGCAGGCCCAGCTCGATGTGGCGGCGAAGGCCGTGCAGACCGCAGATGCCGCGTTCGCAAAGGCGCGAACCGCCGTCGGCGCGCTCAGCGATGGCGCGGCGCTCGTCCAGGGCCTCAATCAGGCGGCGGTCAAACTGGCCGAGGTTCGCGCAGCGAGCGATCGCGCGATGGCCTTGCCAATGAGCGCGCGCGATCAGGCCGCGATCAAGGGCTTCCTTCCGGGCATTGCCGGGGTTGTCGGGATTCTCGAACCGCTGTTGAACCGCCTTGAAAATCAGGTCGCGATGGCGGACGCGTCGTTGACGGCGCTGCTAAATGTCGCCCGCACGTCGCAGGATCTGCGGATCTCGGCCGGCGGCCGGGCTGCTACGGTGTCGCTTGCGATCAGCACCCGCCGTGCGCTGACGGCGGCTGAAATTTCCAGCATGGACCGCGCCCAGGGCCGCGTCGATCTCGACCGCGAACGGATCGAGGCCGGCGTGGATCAGATCGGCAGCCCGCCGCGTCTTGCGAAAGCGATGAACGACGCGATCGAGGCCTATTTCGGAAAGGCCGCGCCATGGCTTGAAAAGGAATTGGCGGCCGGACGCAACGATGGCAAATACACCATCGGCTCCGATCAACTCGCCAGCACGATCGTGCCGGCGGTGCAGGCCTTCTTCGCCGTGCGCGATGCCGCGTTGGCGGAAGCGGGAGAACGTGTGGGCGCCGCGCGCGACGCGGCCTTGACGATGCTGGCGCTGGCCGGCCTTGCCGTTATGGCGCTGCTCGGCGTGCTCGCCGGCGTCACCGTGATGCTGCGCCGGCGCGTGATCACGCCGCTGGCGACCTTGACCGGCGCGGTCGGCGATCTCGCCGCTGGCCGGCACGACGTCACGATCCCGACCGTCGAGCGTGCTGATGAAATCGGCGCGATGGCCGGCTCGCTGCAGGTTTTCAAGGACGCCCTGATCGCCAAGAAGGCTGCCGACGAGGCGGCCGCGGTGGAGGCCGACGCAAAGATCAGGCGCGGCCAGCGCGTCGACCGGATCACTGGCGATTTCGAAGCGATGATCGGCCAGATTGTCGAGGTCGTGTCACAGGCCTCGACCGAGTTGGAAGCCTCCGCCGGCACGCTGACGGCGACCGCGGAGCGTTCGGAGGAGCTTGCCACCATGGTTGCGGCGGCATCCGAGGAAGCCTCCACCAATGTGCAGTCGGTCGCATCCGCCACCGAAGAGATGGCGTCGTCAGTCAACGAGATCAGCCGGCAGGTCCAGGGCTCGGCGCGGATCGCCGGTGAAGCGGTGGAGCAGGCGCAGAAGACCAACGACCGCGTCGCCGAACTCGCCAAGGCGGCCGCCCGGATCGGCGACGTGGTGGAGCTGATCAACACCATTGCGGGCCAAACCAACCTGCTGGCGCTCAACGCCACCATCGAGGCGGCGCGGGCCGGCGAAGCCGGGCGCGGCTTTGCGGTGGTCGCGTCCGAGGTGAAGGCGCTGGCCGAACAGACGGCCAAAGCAACGGGCGAGATCAGCCAGCAGATATCGGGCATCCAGGCCGCGACGCAGGAATCGGTCGGCGCCATCAAGGAGATCGGCGATACCATCGGACGGATGTCGGAGATCGCCTCCACCATCGCGGCCGCCGTCGAGGAGCAGGGCGCGGCGACCCAGGAAATTTCCCGCAACGTGCAGCAGGCCGCGCACGGCACGCAGCAGGTTTCCTCCAACATCGCCGACGTGCAGCGTGGCGCCAGCGAGACCGGGTCCGCCTCGGCCCAGGTGCTTGGCGCGGCAAAGTCATTGTCCGGCGAAAGCGACCGGCTCAAGCGCGAGGTCGGCAAGTTCCTCAGCTCGGTGCGGGCGGCCTGAGCCGCCCCCATCGCAAAAGCGGACGCTGTTAGGGCGCGATCGTCAGCACCGCCTTCATGTTCGGATGGTACCGGCAGTAATACTCGACGACGCCGGCCTTCTTCAGCACTGACGTCACGGTCCTCTTCGGCGGTATGTTGACGTCGAAGTCGCCATTGCGGGCGGTCGCGGTGTGGACGAACACGTCCGTGTTGATCCATTCGATGGTATCGCCAACCTTGGCCGAAACTTCGGCCGGCGCGAACACCAGGTCGGTCGTCGTAATCTGGATCGTCGCCGCCTGCGCCGGGACGGCCATGGCGCCGAACAGCAGGGCGGCCATGGCAAGTAGACAGCGTCCCGGACGCATGGCGGGCTCCCTACTTCAGCTTGGCGGCGACCTGTTCGGCGTGCTGCTGGTGGCCCTGAAAAATCTTCAGGCCGGTCTGCAGCAGGCTTTTCAACTCGGCATTGCTGGCCGACGGAATCAGCTGCGTCTCCAGCGCGCCGTTGACGGCCTTGTGGTAGGCGACCTCGTTGGCGACATAGGCCTTGTCGTATTCGGCGCCCTTCAGCCTGGCGAGTTCATTAAGCTTCTCGGTGGCCTGCTTCGACAGCGCCTTGCTGGTGTCGTTGTCCTCCGGCGTCACGTTCAGCTTCTTGACGAGGTCGAGCGCCTGCTTGTTCACGGCCTCATGGTCGCGCACCATGTCCTGCGCGAACGCCTTGACGTCCTTGTTGCCGGCCTTTTCGATCGCCTGCTTGGCGGCAGCGATGTCGATGACCCCTGCGGTGTAGGCGATATGCGCGATCTGGGGATCGGTGGGCTTTGCGCCTTGCGCCAGCGCAGCGCTGCTTAGGATGCTCAATGCGGCGATCGCCGCGCTCAATCGAACGAACATGTCTGACACTCCTGTGGCGCGGCGCTGAGGCCGCGCGTTGTTGATGCACAGGAGTTGGATGGTCGTGGAGTGCAGAGGTTCCCGGAAAAATTAACCGTATCCTAGTCGCTTCAGCACCGTGTCCGTCAGCCGCTCGCAGCGCTTGCCGGCAAATGGGAACGCTTCCATCACCACGGGACCAATTTTCTTCTCGACGATGTCGCGCAGCATCGTGCGGGCGCGGTGCAGCCGGCTCTTCACGGTCTCGGGCTTGAGCGAGAGGATCTCGGCAGTCTCTTCCACATTCATGCCCTCGATCACGCGGGTGATGAAGACGAGACGGAACGCTTCCGGCAATTCATCGATGGCATGTTCGACGACGGCTTGGATTTCACGCTGGGCCATTGATTTTTCCGGATCGTTGGCGGCGGCAAGAGGAAACGGAATGATCTGGGCTTCAAGCGCGCCCTGCGGCAATGAATCGATCTCGACGGCGGGCCGCTGGCGGCGCAGCCGGCCGAGCGCCTCATTCATGGCGATCCGCGACAGCCAGGTCGACAGGCTGGAATCGCCGCGAAAGCTTTCCAGATGTGTGAAGGCGCGGACGTAGGCTTCCTGCACCACATCCTCGGCCTCGCCATCGTTGCGCAGGATGCCGCGGGCGAGCCGGTAGAGCCGGCGGTTGTTCGCCTGCATGATCGCGCGCACCGCCGCCTCCTCGCGGGCCAGCGCACGCCGCACCAGCTCGATGTCGCCGGTGTCGAGCGGCGCGATATTCGGGACAGGGACCTGACGCATGATGTCCACCAATAACAGGGTATTGGGATTGGATGCGGGGAGGATAAAAAGGTTCCTGGAATATTTCGGAGCCGTAGAGTGGGCAAAGGCGCGTCTGCGCCGTGCCCACCATCTCTCATTCGCGAAATGGATGGTGGGCACGCTTCGCTTTGCCCACCCTACATGTCCGTCAAGCCGCCGGCACCTGATCGAGGAACCCGATGATGCTGCGGATGCGTCCATCGCGGAGCACTGCGAAATCGGTTCCCTTGATCGGGCTGTCGCCGCCATCGGGTCCCAGTCCCCAGGAAAAGCGGACATGATCGCCAAAGCCATTGGGCTCGCCGATCAGCCTGAACCTGAAATCCGGAAACCGCTGCTGCACGCCCGATATCAGCGCGTCCACGTCGTCATGGCCGTCGCCCGACATTAGGGGGTCAACATATCGGGCGTCGCTGGTCCAGTTCGCAGCCAGCATTTCGCGGCGGCGGCCGGGCGTTCGCTCGTTCCACAGATCGATGTAGTTGCGGGCAATCTTGCTGATGTCGGTCATCGTGCTCTCCTTCGCATGTGCCGAATGGGCCGGCTGACCGACTATTGGAAATTCGCCCGCGCTAATCGATTACCTCCGAGGTCAAGGGTTTGACCTCGGAGGTCTGGGGATTCGAGGTGATGATCAATCGGGCTAGGGCCCGCGCCGGATTTGGCGTAAAAGCACGATCTCGACCTCGTTGGTTCCTGATCAGGAGCAAAGCTGGGCGTGACAGAGAAGACAAAGCCGGAGCAGCATGCGGGCGCCGACTGGGCGCAACAGGTATGGCTGTGGCCGCTGCAAGCCACGAAGCTGGCGTTCGACAGCTACGCGCAATGGTTCGCCGATCCCAAGCCCGCGCCTTCCCGTGCGCCCGAGCAAGCGCCGCTCGCCTGGACCACGCCAAATACGGTGACCCTGCAACTTCCATCGATGCGCTTACGGCAATTCTTGCAAGGGAAGGCGGAGCAACAGCCGGTTCTCGTCTGCGCGCCCTATGCGCTGCATAGCGCGCTGGTCGCGGACTTTGCGCCGGGCCACAGTTTGGTCGAGGCGCTGCACAAGGGCGGCATCGACCGCGTCTATGTCTCTGACTGGTGCTCGGCCACGGCCGACATGCGCCAGATGTCGATCGACAATTATCTTGCCGAGCTCAATGTGGCGATCGACGAGATTGGCGCGCCGGTCGATCTGGTCGGCCTGTGCCAGGGCGGATGGCTGTCGCTGGTCTATGCCGCGCGTTTTCCCGGCAAGGTGCGGCGGCTCGTGCTTGCCGGCGCGCCTGTCGATATCTCCACGCCGTCAGAACTCTCGAAGATGGTGGCCGCACTTCCGCATCAGGCCTTCGAGCAGATGGTGCAGCAGGGCGATGGCCTCGTCAGCGGCGAGCACATGCTTAAGCTCTGGAACATTCCGTTCAGCCAGCATGACGTGGAAGCCGTGCTGCAAAAGAATCTCGGCGATGGATCGGATGAGGCGCAGATGCTGCTGGATCGTTTCGAACGCTGGGATCGCGCGACGCTGGACCTGCCGGGGACCTATTATCTCGAGGTGGCCGAGCAGGTTTTCCGGCAAAACCTGATCGCTAAAGGCCGCTTCGTCGCGCTCGGCCGCAGGATCGATCTCACTGAAGTACGCGTGCCGGTCTTCCTGCTGGCGGGAGCGGACGACATCGTCGTTCCGCGCGATCAGGCGTTCGCCACGGTGCCGCTGTTGGGCACGCGGTCGGCGTGGCTGGAACGGGCCTGCGAGCCGTGCGGTCACCTCAGCCTTTTCATGGGACGCAAGGTCTTGAGCCATTCCTGGCGCCGGATCGCCCGCTGGCTTCAGGCCGACATCAGCGATGTTGCCGGCGCAAAAATCCGCGCGTGAGATGCAAATGAAAATGCCCCGGATTGCGTCTGCAATCCGGGGCAGCTAGATGCCTTGCTACGGTAGGCCTTACTTCGCCGCGACCACCATGATCTCGACATTGTACTGCGGCGCGGCGAGCTTGGCCTCGACGGTGGCGCGCGCCGGCGTGTTGCCGGCCGATACCCAGCCGTCCCACGCCGCGTTCATTTCGGGAAACGTCTTCATGTCGGTGATGTAGATCGTGGCGGACAAGAGCTTCGACTTGTCGGTGCCGGCCTTGGCGAGATGGCCGTCGATGATCGCGAGGATGTCTTGCGTCTGCTCGGTCACGCTCTTGCCGGCCGCCTTGCCGGCGACGACGCCCGCGAGATAGACGGTGTTGCCGTGGACGACGACCTGGCTCATGCGAGGTCCGGTTTCGAAGCGCTGGATGGTCATGTTTTTCTCCTGATAAGGGGCGGCGGCTTCTTAGCGCGCTCACGCCTCGAGGACTACTGCGTTATTTGCATCGAACCTCGGCACAGGCGAGCGGAAGCGACGCCGTCCTTCAGGCGGCTATGCCAGGCCTTGACGGGGAGGCGTTTCACCCCGCCGCCTTTGCCGCCGCGCGTCCCGCATTTCGCCCTGAGAACAGGCATCCTCCCAGGAAAGTGCCTTCCAGCGAACGGTAGCCGTGCACGCCGCCGCCGCCGAAGCCGGCGGCTTCGCCTGCGGCATAAAGTCCCCGGATGATCTCGCCGCTCGTGCCGAACACGCGCGAGTCCAGATCGGTCTCGAAGCCGCCCAGCGTCTTGCGCGTCAGGATGTTGAGCTTGACCGCGATCAGCGGGCCGTGTGCGGGATCGAGAATACGATGCGGCTTCGCCGTGCGGATCAGTTTGTCGCCGATGTAACGGCGCGCATTGTGCAGGTTCATCACCTGCGCGTCCTTGACGTAGGGGTTGGTGATCTCGCGGTCCCGCGCCTCGATCTGCGCCTTGATGTGGTCGTGCTGGAGCAGGCCGTCGCCTGAAAGCGCATTCATCGCGCTGACGAGGTCGGCGAGATTGTCGCGCACGATGAAATCCGCGCCGTTCTTCTTGAACGCTTCCACCGGCGCTGGTGCGCCCTTGTTGGTGGCGCGCTTGATGGTCATGCGCCAGCTCTTGCCGGTGAGGTCCGGATTCTGCTCGGAGCCGGAGAGCGCAAACTCTTTCTTGATGATGCTCTGGGTCAGGATGAACCAGGAATAATCGTATCCGGTCGACATGATGTAGTGCAGCTGGCCGAGGGTGTCGGAGCCGGGGAACAGCGGCGCGGGCAGCCGCTTGCCCGTGGCGTCGAACCACATCGACGACGGGCCGGGCAGGATGCGGATGCCGTGGCGCGGCCAGATCGGATTCCAGTTTCGGATACCCTCGACGTAATGCCACATCCGGTCGCGGTTGATCAGCCGCGCGCCGGCGGCCTCGGTGATGCCGATCATGCGGCCGTCGACATGTTCGGGCACGCCGGAGATCATGAATTTCGGCGGCTCGCCCAGGCGCTTCGGCCAGTTCTGCCGGACCATGTCGTGATTGCCGCCGATGCCGCCGGAAGCGACGATCACGGCCTGCGCGCGCAAGCTGAAATCGCCCACGACCTTGCGCGAGGAGCTCTTGCCGCGCTCGACGCTGTCAGGTTCGAGCACCGAACCACTGATGCCCTCGACCGCGCCGTTCGCCATCACGAGTGTGTCGACGCGGTGGCGAAACCTGAACGTTAACCGGCCTTTTGTTTGCGCTTCGCGTGCGCGGCGTACGAACGGCTCGACAATGCCCGGGCCGGTGCCCCAGGTGACGTGAAAGCGCGGCACCGAATTGCCGTGGCCCATCGCGTCATAGCCGCCGCGCTCGGCCCAGCCGACCACCGGAAAAATACGGTGGCCCATCGCGCGCAGCCAGTTGCGCTTCTCGCCAGCCGCGAACGCGACATAGGCTTCCGCCCATTGCTTGGGCCAATGGTCGTCGTCGCGGTCGAAGCCCGCGGTCCCCATCCAGTCTTGCAGTGCGAGCTCGTAGGAATCCTTAATGCCGAGCCGGCGCTGCTCGGGAGAGTCCACCAGGAAGAGTCCGCCGAACGACCAAAAGGCTTGTCCGCCAAGGCTTTGTTCGCCTTCCTGATCGACGACGATGACGCGCTTGCCGGCGTCTGCGATTTCGGTCGCCGCGACCAGCCCCGCCAGTCCGCCGCCGACCACAATTACGTCTGTGACCTCAGTCATCGTTTCCTCCCCCGTGCCATTTATGATTCAAGCCCGCGTCCTCGCGCGCGGTCAACGGCAAAGCGTCTTGCCTGTGGCTGCGTCGCCACCCTCGGCGAGAGTCGTTTGTTCCAGTATGGGACCTTTTCGCGCGGAGGGTGCAGCGGCCCGGCAACACTTAATTTGAATTTGTTTTGACGGGCTGTGTCTGCCTAGACAAAATCACGATCTCAAACGACGCTACATCCTGTCTTGCATCACTAAGACAATCAGATTCGGTTTCGACATTTCTTCGACTGGGGCTGGGATATGAAGCTGGTGACGGGGTTGCTTGCAGCGGTGCTGCTGCTGGCGGGGGTAGGGGCGAGCCATGCGGTGGTGCGGATTGCCGACGACCGCGGCGGCCGGATCGGCACCTATGTCGACAAGTACCAGGGCCTGCGCACCTCGGGCGAAACCGTCATCATCGATGGGCTCTGCGCCTCGGCCTGCACCATCGTGCTCGGCGCGGTTCCCCATGACCGTATCTGTGTGACGTCACACGCCAATCTCGGCTTTCATGCCGCCTGGGATTTCGGCGCCAACGGCCGCGCCGTCACCAACGCCGAAGCCACCCACATGCTGTATTCGATGTATCCGCCAGCGGTCCGGAAGTGGATTGCGGCGCGTGGCGGCCTGACCCAGCGCATGCTCTTCCTGCGCGGCAAGCAGCTGCAGTCGATGTACAAGCCCTGCTACCTCGACGCGCAAGCCTCCACCAACAAGCCGGCATCATCGCGCTGAACCAGGGCGGCCGTTTCGCCGAAAGGTGACGTCGTGGCCGGGTCTTCCGGCCATTTACTTTTCGTGCACCTCTCGCCCAGTCTGCCCCTCCGCATGACGTGATGTCCGGCGCGGCCATTCCGCTTGCCTGCCCCGGGAACTAGCCCTATCTGAAACGCATGGCTCAACCGATCTCCACCCAAGCCGGAATGATGACCGCGACCTCGCGTCAGGGCAGGGTGGCGTCCATGATCGTTTGGAGCGCAGCCGCCCTCGGCGCGCTGGCCGTGCTCGGCGCGGCGGCATTGTGGTTCCATTACGGCACCGCGGTGTTTTTCGAGATGATCGCCGCCGGCATCTCGGCCTGCTTCTGATACGGCGAAAAGGAAATCCACGATGGACCGGACGATCCGCCCGCTGGTGATTATCGCTGCCTTTGCCACGAGCCTCGTGGTCGGGCTGGTGATCATGCTGTGGGCGATGGGCGGCTTGCGCACCGTGACCGCGCCGGCTGCGATCGGCGGTCCGTTTCAACTGACCGACCAGGCCGGCCAGGCCGTCACCGAGCAGAATTTGAAGGGCAAGCCGACGCTGATCTTCTTCGGCTTTACCCATTGCCCGGATGTTTGCCCGACCTCGCTGTTCGAGATTTCCGAGGTCTTGAAGGCAATGGGCACGGACGCCGACAAGGTCAACGCCTGGTTCGTTTCCGTTGATCCCGAGCGCGACACGGCGGCCGCGATGAAGGACTATCTCTCCAGCTTCGATCCGCATTTGAAGGGGCTGACCGGGGAGCCTGCGGCGGTAGCCAAGGTGATTTCAGCCTATCGGGTCTATGCCAGAAAAGTCCCGCTCAAGGACGGCGACTACACCATGGACCATACCGCGCTGGTCTATCTGATGGACCGCGACGGCCATTTCGTAGCGCCCTTCAACCTGAAACGGACGCCAGCAGAAGCGGCCAAGGATTTGAAGCGCTATCTCTAAGCCGGCAGGGCTGGCCAAAAGCTCCAAAAACGGCCCTCGCATCATGGGTCGGATGGTCTATAAGGCCGTGAATTCCGCAAGCATTGCCGAAGATGCCATATCTTAACGCACCGTTAACCAATGCAAGACTGCGTCGAAGCGTCCGCGCCTGGCTGGCCGGGCTATCGATTGCGTTCGCCTTGATGGCTGTTGGCGGTGCTGCGCAGGCGCAGACCCAACCCCGCCCGGCGGTCGAGGCGGCACCGCAGGCGGTGCCTGGTTTCTGGGACCCGCGGCGCCGTCCGGATCGGCCGGACATGTCGCGCCTCACCGTGATCCGGTTCCTGACCGAGACCGATTACCCGCCGTTCAACTTCACCGGTGCCGACGGCAATCCCGCCGGCTTCAATGTCGATCTGGCGCGCGCGCTGTGCGACGAGATCAAGATTTCCTGCACCGTCCAGATGCGCCGGTTCGAGACGCTGGTCGACGCCATTACCAGCAACCGCGGCGACGCCATCATCGCCTCCATGGCGGTGACGCCGGCCTTGCGCGCCAGGCTCGATTTCACCGATCCCTATTACCGCGCGCCGGCGCGCTTCGTGTCGCGGCGCGACGCTGTCATGCCGGAGATCCGCCCTGAATATCTCGAAGGCAAGAAGGTCGGCGTCATCGCCGGCACTTCGCACGAGGCCTATCTGAAGGCGATGTTCACCGACGCCGAGCTCAAATCCTATCCCAATGACGACGCGTTGCGGCTCGCCTTGCGGCGGAGCGAGGTCGATTTCATCTTCGGCGACGCGATCTCGCTGGCGTTCTGGATCAACGGCACCGATTCGGGCGAATGCTGCGCGTTCTCGGGCGGGCCCTTTGTCGAGAGCCGCTATTTCGGCGAGGGCATCGGCATCGCCGTTCGCAAGGGCAACGATCTGCTGCGGACGTCGCTGAACTGGGCGCTGTTCCGGATCTGGGAAAAAGGCCGCTTCACTGATTTGTGGCTGCGGTATTTTTCGATCAGTCCGTTTTAGGAGTTTGCTTCGTAGCTTCGTAGGGTGGGCAAAGCGAAGCGTGCCCACCATCGGAGACGCAGACCGGCGAGAGAGGGTGGGCACGGCGCAAGTGCGCCTTTGCCCACCCTACGGAGTTTCGGCCGTCATTTTGCATTTTTGCGCGGAAGCGCTAGTTTCCGCGGCTTCCGGAGAGAGCCCTTACAAAATGTCCACGATAGACCATGCCTTTAGCCCGAGCGATTTGCGCGCGCTCGCCGAACAATCCAACGCCTGGCCGTTCGAGCAGGCCAAAGCGATTGTCGCGCGGCTGAAGAAAAACCCGAAGGACGAGGTGCTGTTCGAGACCGGTTACGGTCCATCGGGCCTGCCGCATATCGGCACGTTTGGCGAGGTCGCGCGCACCAGCATGGTGCGCCATGCCTTCCGCGTGCTGACCGAGGACAAGATCAAGACGCGGCTTCTGGCGTTTTCCGACGACATGGACGGCCTGCGCAAGGTGCCGGACAATGTGCCGAACAAGGAGCTGCTGGAAGCCAATCTCGGCAAGCCGCTGACCAAGGTGCCCGATCCCTTCGGCACCCATCCAAGCTTCGGCCAGCACAACAACGCGCGGCTGCGCGCCTTCCTGGATCAGTTCGGATTCGACTACGAATTCGCAAGCGCGACCGACTACTACACCTCGGGCAAGTTCGACGCCGCGCTGCTGCGCATGCTGGAGCGGATCGAGAAGGTGATGGCGATCATGCTGCCGTCATTGCGCGAGGAGCGCGCGGCGAGCTATTCGCCGTTCTTGCCGATCTGCCCGCGCACGGGCCTCGTGCTCTACGTGCCGGTGACCGCGCATGACGCCAAGGCCGGTACGATCTCCTATGAAGATCCCGAGACCAGGGAGAGCGTCACCGTTCCCGTCACCGGCGGCCACTGCAAGCTGCAGTGGAAGCCGGATTGGGCGATGCGCTGGTTCGCGCTCGGCGTCGACTATGAAATGGCAGGCAAGGACCTGATCGACTCGGTGAAGCTTTCCGGCAAGATTTGTTCGGCGCTCGGCGGCACGCCGCCGGAGGGGTTCAATTTCGAACTGTTCCTCGACGAAAAGGGCCAGAAGATTTCGAAGTCGAAGGGCAACGGCCTCACCATCGACGAATGGCTGCGCTATGCGTCGCCGGAATCGCTGTCGCTGTTCATGTACCGCGAGCCAAAGGCGGCGAAGCGGCTCTATTTCGACGTCATCCCGCGCAACGTCGACGATTATCAGCAATTCCTCGACGGCTTCACGCGGCAGGATGCCAAGCAGCAGCTCGCCAATCCGGTCTGGCACATCCATGCCGGCAAGCCGCCGAAGGCCGACATGCCGGTCACGTTCCAGTTGTTGCTAACGCTGGTGTCGTCGTCGAATGCGGAGAATGCCGAGACGCTGTGGGGTTTCATCGGGCGCTATCGTCCCGGCGTGACGCCGCAGACCCATGCGAAGCTCGATGCGATGGTCGGCTACGCCATCAACTACTATCGCGACTTCGTGGCGCCGACCAAGCAGTTCCGCGAGCCGACCGAGGGCGAGCGCGCCGCGCTGCAGGACCTGCGCGATGCGCTGTCGAACATGCCGGCGGGATCATCGGCGGAAGACATCCAGAACGTGGTCTACGAAATCGGCCGCCGCGAGCCGTTTCTGGATCCGGTGAAGAAGGGCAAGGATGGCCGGCCCGGCGTCTCGCTCGACTGGTTCAACATGCTCTATCAGGTGCTGCTCGGCCAGGAGAAGGGCCCACGCTTCGGCTCGTTCGTCGCGGTGTATGGCGTGACGAATGCGGTCAACATGATCGACGGAGCGCTGGCACGGAGCGCGTAGCTCTCTCCGTCGTCCCTGCCTAGTGCGCAATTGCGTACGGGCGCAGGGACCCAGTTCGTAGCCCGGATGGAGCGCAGCGAAATCCGGGAAAGTGCAAGCGGCGTGAGCGGTCCAGGATTGCGCTTCGCTCCATCCGGGCTACGCCTCGGTCCGAGGCAGAGCCCGCAAAGTCGGATGGCAGGCCCGCTGCAATTTCAGCCATGCCCGCGCCGGATTGCGCTACAATCCTCCCATAACAGCCGTCAAAGCCTCCGCCGAGGGGCAGGCATCACAGCGGATCAGGGAGAAAGCTGATGCAGTTCAGGGTTTCGCCAAAATCGCTTCAGGACAATGTCAGCACCGAGCAATGGCAGGCGCGGGTCGATCTCGCGGCCGCGCACCGGCTGGCGTTCATCCAGGGTTTTTCCGAAGGCATCTTCAACCATCTGACCTTCGTGGTGCCTGATAGCACCGATCGCTATTACCAGATCCCGTTCGGCACGCATTGGTCCGAGGTCACCGCTTCCTGCTTCATGGAAGTCGGCATCGACGACGGCGAGGTCAAGCGCGGCGAGGGCGAGGTGGAGCGTTCCTGCTATTGCATCCACGCGCCGATCCACAAGGCGCTGCCGCAGGCGAAGGCGGTGTTTCACACCCACATGCCGCACGCCAGCGCGCTGACGCGGCTCGAAGACCCCCGCATCAAGGAAATCGGCCAGACCGAGGTCGGGCTGTCGGGCGCCATCGCCTATGACGACGAATATACCGGCCCGGCGCTCGATCCCGCCGAAGGCGCGCGGCTCGCAAGAGTCATCGGCGACAAGACCGTGCTGTTCATGGCCAATCACGGCATCTCCACCGTCGGCGCCACCGTCGCCGAAGCCTACGACATGCTCTACTACGTCGAGCGTGCGGCGCAGGTGCAGATCTACGCGATGTGGACCGGGCAGAGGTTGAAGCAGCTTCCGGCGCCCGTGGTGGAGAAAACCAAGCGCGACTACAAGGACGAGCATCTCTACAAGGGACCGACTCCGGCCCAGCGGCATTTCGATGCCTTGAAGCGGATGCTGGACCGCAAGGAGCCGGATTACGCGACGTAGTTTCTTTTTCCCTTCTCCCCTTGTGGGAGAAGGGAAGGCAGTCAGCTCGCCGCTCTGACTTTATCCGCAAATCGGTGCCAGATTTCCGGCCGCCAGCTTCCGTTGGCGGCGCCCGAGGTCGAAGGCAATATCCAGACCCTGGTATCGCCAATCAGCTCCAACTGCTCGCCATAGTCTCGCTTGCCGTCGAAGAATTTTTGTCCAGCCGTCTTGCTGGTGAAGGCGAGAAATCGCGGACGGAATGTCGCGATGGCATCGCTCAGCCGGGCACGGTCCGCCGTCGTCAGCTTCGGAAGCGTCGCACGGTCCATCCCCGCGCCCGCTTTCACCAGATCAGTCAGGCCGATCCCATATTGCAGCAGGTTGCGGAATTGACGCGGCTGCAGCGGCTCCGGCGTGAGTCTCGTTTCGTGCAAAATCTTCCAGAACTTGTTTTGCCGGTGCGCGTAGTACGCCCGCTCGGCGGCGGATGTGGTTCCGGCGGCGGTTCCGCACAACACGATGCGAAGGGAATGTTGCAGCAGGTCGCTCAGCACATCAGTCACGGAGCGACGAATCCTACTGGCTCGCCCACACGATCCTTGCGATCCACGCCACATCTTCGGCGTCGAGCGTGCGATCGGCCTGGGCCGGGTTGAGCGACTGCAGTTCCAGCGTCCTGGTGGTGCGGCGCTTCAATTCCTTGACCATCACTTCGCCGTCCGACGTCTTGAGCACGACGCGGTCGCCGCGGCGGATCGGCGTTCCCGGCGACACCACGATGATGTCGCCGTCGCGATAAGCGGGCTTCATCGAATCGCCCGAGATCTCGAGCGCGTAGGCGTGCTCGTCAGAGGCCTGTGGCAGCGCCACCTCGTCCCAGCCACGGCCGGCGGGGAAGCCGCTCTCGTCGAAATGGCCGCCGCCGCCGGCTTGCGCCAGCCCCAGCAGCGGCACCGATTGCAGGCTGCGCGCGCCATCGCCGATCAACTGCACAAAGGTGTCGATCGACGAATTGGTCGCGGCCAGCGCCTTGGAAACCGATTCGGTCGAAGGCCAGCGCTCGCGGCCATCGGCGGTGATGCGCTTGGACTTGTTGAAAGTCGTGGGGTCTAGGCCACTGCGCTTGGCAAGGCCGGACGGCGACATCCCGGCGCGTTCGGCCAGCCGGTCGAGCGCGGTCCAGACCTGGCCATGGGTCAGAATCCGTTGCGCCTTGGATTGTCTCGCCATCGAAAATCCCTGAATCGCCTAGGAATTATTGCCTCATTCGGCCGGTTTGCGCAAATCTCGCGTGGCGTTTCCAGCGAAAGCCTGCACCGGACTTGATCCGGGTGGACACCGGTTCGCGTGAAGAAAACGCCTCAAAACAAGAAATTGGCGCCCGGTTCTGTCGAATAAGAGCCGAACAGGCGCAGCACCTGGTGCAGCAGCGCTTGAGTTGGCGGCCTGCCGCCTTTACGGTCGGCCGCCACCCCGGCCATTTCCGGGAAAATCCCAAGCCACTCAACGACAAGCCCGGAAAGCCGTGCGCACGATCTATAAAATCACTCCCGCCTCGGCCTGGCGCGAGGCCGAACGGCAGGGCGTCTACCGGGGCAGCAGCGACGATCTGCGCGACGGCTTCATTCATTTCTCCACGGCGTCCCAGGTCGCCGAGACGGCGCGAAAGCATTATTTCGGCCAGACCGGCCTGTTCCTGGTCGCGGTCGACGCGGATGCGCTCGGCGATGCCTTGCGCTGGGAGCCTTCGCGCAACGACGAACTGTTCCCGCATCTCTATGGCGAACTCGATCTCGGCGCGGTGACCGACATCCTCGACATGCGCGCGCGGTCCGACGGCTATCACGACATTCCGGAGCTTCTCCCGTGATCCGCGCCTTCGACGCCTTTTCGCTGCCGCTGCTGCGCTGGTTCGATCCGGAAGACGCGCATCGCATGGCGATCCATGGCCTGCGGCTGCTGCCCCCGGTCAAGCCGCGGGCCGACGACCACAAGCTGGCGGTGCGGGCCTTCGGCCTGAATTTTCCCAATCCGATCGGCATGGCCGCGGGCTTCGACAAGAGCGCGGAGGTGCCCGACGCGCTGTTGCGGCTCGGTTTCGGCTTCGTCGAAATCGGCACGGTGACGCCGAGGCCGCAGGGCGGCAATCCGCGGCCGCGGCTGTTCCGGCTGGAGCGGGATGAAGCCGTGATCAACCGCATGGGCTTCAACAATGACGGCGCCGAGGCCGCGCTGCGCCGGCTTGCGGCGCGCGCCCACCATGGCGGCATCGTCGGCGTCAATGTCGGGGCCAACAAGGATTCGTCCGACCGCGTCGCCGACTACGTCAAGCTGATCGAGACATTTGCGCCGGTCGCGAGCTATTTCACCGTCAACGTCTCCTCGCCGAACACGCCGGGCCTGCGCAATCTGCAGCAATCCGCGGCGCTCGACGACCTGCTTGCCAAGGTCATCGATGCCAGGGAGCGGGTGCGCAGGAATGCCGGCGATTCGCCGGTGCTGCTCAAGATCGCGCCGGATCTGAGTTTGACTGAACTCGACGACGTCGTGCACATCGCGCGCTCGCGCCGGGTCGACGGCATGATCGTCGCCAACACCACGCTGGCGCGGCCCTCGTCCTTGCGCGAACAGGCCCGCGCGAAAGAGCAGGGCGGACTATCCGGACGGCCGCTGTTTCGATTATCGACGCGCATGGTGGCCGAGACCTATGTCCGCACCGAAGGCGCGTTTCCGCTGATCGGCGTCGGCGGCATCGATACCGGCGGCGCCGCGTTGACGAAGATCCGCGCCGGCGCCAGCCTGATCCAGCTCTACTCGTCGCTGGTTTACAAGGGCCTCGGCCTGGTCGACGACATCAAGAACGATCTCGCCTCGACATTGCTGCGAACCGGGCGCGACTCGCTGTCGGAGATCGTCGGCGCCGATGCCGCGACGATCACGGCCGAGGATTGGCCGGTGGTGTAGTTTTTCGCGCGTGAGCGCGTTTGAAGTCACCTCGCCCCGCTCTTCGCGGGGAGAGGTCGGATTGCGAAGCAATCCGGGTGAGGGGCTCTATCCGCGAACGCTCTTCGCGGAGAGAGCCCCTCACCCCGACCCTCTAAGAGCAAGCTTCGCTTGTCTCGACCCCGCAAGAGCGGGGCGAGGGAGCAGACCGCCATCGCAGCAGCCGTCACGTTCCAAACGACTTCCTCAACAGCGCCGGATATCTCAACGCCTCGAGCCCGCCGCGCGCCGCATAGTGCACCAGGAACGCCGCCCACAGCCCGGCATTTCCGAACGAACGCAACGCAAACCACGCGCCGAGAAAAATCAGAAGCGCCAGCACCATCAGGTTGCGCATGTCGCGCGCCCAGGTGGCGCCGATATAGACACCGTCATAGGCAAAGGCGAATACGCCGAGCAGCGGCGCAAAGATCACGAACGGCAGATAATCCCGCGCGATGCGCCGTACGTCCACGCTCGCCGTCATGATGTCGATCAGCGCCGGGCCAAACAGCAGAAAAGTCCCGGCCACCGCAAGGGCAAAGCCAAAGCCCCATATGACAACGAGCTTCACTGCGCCGGCAAAAGCATTCTTGTCGCGTGCGCCATAGGCGCGGCCACAAAGCTGCTCGGCGGCGTTCGCGAGACCGTCGAGGAAGAAGGCGCTAATCAGGAGAAAATTGTTCAGCACCGCGTTGGCGGCGAGCGTCATGTCGCCGGCGCGCGCACCCTGCGAGGTGAAGAACAGGAACGCCACGATCAGCGATGCCGTGCGGATCAGGATGTCACGATTGACCGAGAGCATTCGCATCAGCTTGGTGCTGTCAAACAGCGTGGCGCTGGATATCGCGAGTTGGCCTTGCGAGAGACGGTGTGCGATCAGGCCACCGAGTGCGAGGCCCGCCGCCTCCGCAATCAACGCGGCGATTGCAGCACCGGCAATGCCGAGGTCGAATACCAACACCAGCAGCACCGTTGCCGCCATGTTGATCAGGTTGATGGTGACCTGCGTGCCGAGCGCCAGTTTGGCGCGAGCCTGTCCGATCAGCCATCCCAGCACGACATAGTTGCCGAGCGCCAGCGGCGCGGACCATATCCGGATTGTAAAATAGGTCTTCGCGGCGCGCGTGACGCCTTCGCTGCCGCCCATCGCGCCGAGCAGCAGGGCCGCGAGCGGGATCTGCAAGGCGATGAGAGCCGTCCCTGTCAGCGCCGCGACGATCAGCCCGCGTAGCAGGATCGCGCGCAATTCCGAGGTCTCGCCTGATCCCAGCGACTGCGCCGCAAACGCTAACGTGCTCATGCGCAGGAAGCCGAACAGCCAGAACATGCAGTCGAACAGCACGGACGCCATCGCGACGCCGCCGAGCATCGCGGCATCGCCGAGCCGGCCGATCGCCGTGGTCGAGACGATGCCGATCAGCGGCGTGGTAAGATTCGCGACCATTGCGGGACCCGCGATCGCAAACACCTGTGCCGTCGTGACTCTGGATGACGCTACGGGCGAATGCATGCCTAGAGCTCGACGGCCATGCCGTCATGGGCGGTCGTGTAGGGCAGTTCGCCCAGCCGGGCGAGCATGTCCTCGCTCATATGCGTCAGCACCAGCCGCTTGGCGTTGATCTCGGGAAGATGCGCTTCCAGCGTCTTCAGGCTGAGATGGTTCTTGACGATCTTGTCGTAGTAATAGGCCTCGGCAATGAACAGGTCCGCGTCGCGCGCCGCCGGGATCAGCATATCGGTCCATTCGGTATCGGCGCTATAGGTGATGACGCGCCCCTCGGCCTCCACGCGATAGGCCAGGAATGGCCCGCCGGATTCGCCGTGGACAACAGGATAGGGCGTCACCTTGACCCCGCCAAAAGTCCGGCTCTGCTCCGGTTCGAGTGCGACGACCGAGAGATCAAAGCGCTGTTTGGTCTTCGAGGAGTGCTCGAACAGCGCTTCCATCAAATTGGGGAGCTTCGCCTCGATGCCCTGTGGCCCGGCAATGACGAGCGGCCGGGAGCGGCGCGTGAACTGCGCGTCCAGCAGCAGGAACGGCAGGCCGCCAAAATGGTCGCCGTGAAAATGCGTGATCAGGATCAGGTCGATGGCGTCGCGCGCGATGCCGAGGCGTTTCAGCGCCGGTAACGACGACGCGCCGCAATCGATCAGGAAATTGACGTTGGCGCCCGTGACGTGGAAGCAGGTGTTGAACCTGCCGCCGGAACCGAGCGCGTCGCCGCAGCCGACAAATAGCAATTGCATTGGCTGCTCACCGCCTGTTGCGTGACTATCGCCCGCGGGCGCTGCCGAACAGCCGCGACAACAGCCAGATCGGGATCACGATCACGGCCCCGAGCAGGAAGTAGCGCCACAGCCAGTTAACGGCGTCAAAACCGAGATCCCACAGCCGCCGGAACAGGGTCTGGATGCTGTGCAGGATATTCCAGGGATCGAAGCCGATGGCGGCGAGCACCACGCCGACCAGGATCGACAGCAGGATCAGCCGGAACGCCACCGACAGCGGCGAGCCACCGAGAAAACGGTACAGACCGTCATTGCTGGCCGACAGGTCTCTGACGTCGTTGGGCATCGCTCTCTCCTCGCGGGTCGCGCGCATTATAGGCACGGCGGGGCAGATGGGGAACCCGCTCGTGTCAATCAATGGCCGCCATACGCCCACGGAATGTTAATTTGCCGTCACGTCCTTCAGCATCCGTTCCAGCCTCTCCAGCCGGTCGGCCTCGCGTGGCGGCTTGTCCCAGCGCAGCCGGCTGATGCGCGGAAACCGCATCGCGATGCCGGATTTGTGCCGTGGCGAGCGCGCCAATCCCTCGAACGCGACTTCCAGCACCAGGCCCTGCTCCGGCTCGTGCACCACATGCCGCACCGGCCCGAACTTCTCTGTTGTGTTGCGGCGGACGAAGCGGTCGATCTGCATGAGTTCCTCATCGGTGAAACCGAAATAGGCTTTTCCGACCGGCACGAGCTCTTCGCCGTCCTCGCCCGCGGTCCAGACGCCGAAGGTGTAGTCCGAATAATAGGACGAGCGCTTGCCGTGGCCGCGCTGCGCATACATCAGCACGGCATCGATGATGTGCGGATCGCGCTTCCATTTCCACCACTGGCCCCTGGGGCGGCCCGGCAGGTAGGGCGCGTCGCGCCGTTTCAGCATCACGCCTTCGACGGCTTCGGCATCCTCTCCCGCGCCGGCGCTTGAGGGATCGGCACGCGCTGCCATCAGCGCGTCCCAGCTATCGAAGGCAATGGTCGGCGACAGGTCGATGCGCGGATCGTCGAGCTTTGTGACGAAAGCTTCGAGATGGGCGCGGCGCTCGACAAACGGCAGTTCGCGAAGGTCGTTTTCGTCGTCGCCGAGCAGGTCGTAGGCGCGCAGGTGAATCGGAAAATCCTTGATCAATTTCGGCGAGACGACTTTTCGATTGAGCCGCTGCTGCAGCACGTTGAAGGTTTGCACGCGTCCCTCGCGCAGCACCAGCAGTTCGCCGTCGATGGCGCCGGGCAGATGCAGCGACGGCACCAGGTCGGGAAAGCTCTTGGTGATGTCCTCGCCGGTGCGCGAATAGAGCCGCGTCTGCAGCTGGCCGCGTTCATCGCGGCCGGAGACCGCCTGCACGCGAATGCCGTCCCATTTCCATTCCGCGATGAAGTCCGCAGGATCGAGACTGGCAAAGTCCGTATCCTCGATTGCATGCGCCAGCATGACAGGCCGGAACGGCGCGGCATCGCGGTTGACCGGCTTCTCGCCGCGACCCTCCAGCCACGCGAACAGGTCGAGATAGGGCGGGGCCAGCCCCGGCCAGATCAGTTCGATCTCATGCGGGTCCTTGTCGCCAAGCGCAGCCGCCGCGGTTTTCGCCAGCCGCGCCGAAATCCCGATCCGCATCGCGCCGGTGACGAGTTTTAACAATGCCCAGCGGCCGGTCTCGTCGAGCTCGTCGAGCCAGCGCGCGAGCTGCTTTGGCAGGTCGGCCTTGCCGAGGGTGCGAAGGGTCGTGACGACCTCGGAGAGGGTGGGGGGCGGCGGGTTGTTATGGCCGGGCAGCTGGGTCTTCGGCCACATCAGCGCAACCGTCTCGGATAAATCACCGACATAATCATACGACAGCGCGAACAACACCGGATCGGTGCGATCGGCGATCAGATCGCGGATCAGCCCCGGTTTGGCGTGCTTGAACGACAGCGCGCCGGTCAGTGCCGCCAGCGCGTAGCCGCGGTCGGGATCGGGGGTGTCGCGGAAATAGGCCGTGATCAGCCGCAGCTTGTTGTTGCGGCCGGGCTCGTAGGCGAGGCGATCGAGCAGTTCGGCGAAACGGTTCATGCCTCGGCCTCGTTGGCCGCGACCACCTCGTGCTCTTCCTCGTCGCCATAGCCGACGAGATCGAGCGGCCGCGCGGCAAGCCCGCGCGACTTGCACCAATGCACCAGCGCGTCTTCCTGCCCGTGGGTGACCCAGACTTCGCCGGCGCCGGTGGCCGCGATGGTCGCGGTCAGGCCGTCCCAATCGGCATGGTCCGAGATCACCAGCGGCAGTTCGACGCCGCGCTGGCGGGCGCGCGCCCGCACGCGCATCCAGCCCGAGGCAAATGCCGTAACCGGATCGGGAAAACGTCTGGTCCAGATGTCTGACGTGGCCGATGGCGGCGCCAGCGCGATGGTGCCGGCTAGATCGGCCTTCTTGACGCCCTTGACCGGGCGAAGTTCGCCGAGGGTAATGCCACGGCTTTGATAATAGTACGTGATCTCTTCCATCGCGCCATGCAGATAGATCGGCGCGTCGTAGCTTTCCTGGCGCAACAGCGCGATCACGCGCTGCGCCTTGCCGAGCGAATAGGCCCCGACCAGATGCGCGCGCTCCGGAAACAGCGCCACCGATGCCAGCAGTTTCTTCACCTCATCGGCCGCATCGCCATGGCGAAATACCGGCAGGCCAAACGTCGCCTCGGTGATGAAGACGTCGCACGGCACCACCTCGAACGGCGTGCAGGTCGGATCGACGGCGTCCTTGTAGTCGCCCGAGGCGACGATGCAGGTATCCTTGCAGGTCACGGCGATCTGCGCCGAGCCGAGCACGTGGCCCGCAGGGTGGAATTTGATGGTGACGTCGCCGAGCCGGATTTCTTCGCCATAGCGAACGGCCTGCGTGGTTGAAGCGAAATTGTCGCCATAGCGCAGCCGCATCATGTCGAGCGTTTCCTGCGTGGCGAGCACGGCGCCATGGCCGGGCCGGGCATGATCGGAATGGCCGTGGGTGATCACGGCGCGCTCGACCGGGCGCACCGGGTCGATATGGAAGCCACCTGGCTTGCAGCAAAGGCCGGCCGGAGCGGGGATCAGGATGTCCTGCGGACGCATGCCTTCTATATAGGCGGTCTCCCTGCGATGTTTAGCCGTCATGCGCACGCTTGACCCGCGCCTCCATCTCGGAAGAATTGCTTTATTGATGGATTGCCGGGTCGTCCCCGATCGAGGTCAGGTGGCTGGCAATGAAGAATTTGGTTCCTGAAATGCCTGCCCGCCTTTTTCTGTCTTCCGGCGATCTGATGGCCGACCGCCGGTTCGAATTCGCCCGTGACCTGCAATTGAAGGGCGATCTGCCGGCCGCCGCCGACCTGCTGATGCAGGCGATCGAACTGGTGCCGGATTTCACGTCCGCCTGGTTCACGCTCGCGGGCATCCGCGAAGAACTCGGCGAGCATGACGCGGCGATCGCGGCGTTTCGCAGGGCTCAGGCCAGCGATGCCAATGACCGCCACGGTGCCGGACTTCGATTGATGCGGCTCGGCGCCGAGCCGGTGGCCGGCATGCCGCAGGCCTACGTGCAGACCCTGTTCGACCAATATGCGCCGCGGTTCGAAGCCTCGCTGGTGGATGACCTCGGCTATCGCGGCCCGGCGCTGCTGTTCAAGGCCGTGCTGTCGGTGCGATCGGCCGCCCGCAGGCCGGCGTACTTCAAGCGCGCGATCGATCTCGGCTGCGGCACCGGGCTGGCGGCGGCAGCCTTCGCCCGCACGGTCGATCATTTCATCGGCGTCGATCTGTCGCCACGCATGATCGAGCGCTCCCGCGCCACGGGCCTCTACGCCGAGCTTGATGTCGCCGACATGTTGCAGGGTCTGCGGGCGCGGCCGGATGCCAGCGCCAACCTCATTCTTGCGGCGGATGCAATGGTGTACGTCGCCGAACTCGCGCCGGTGCTCGCGGAAGCCGCTCGCGTTCTGGCCCCCGGCGGGCTGCTCGCCTTCACCACCGAAACCCATGACGGCGAAGGCGTCGTCATCGGCCAGGGGCTGCGCTACGCCCATGCGGCAGCCTATGTGCGCGTCGTGGTCGAATCCACCGGCCTCAAATTGCCCCTGCTGGAAGATCGCTCTGCCCGCAACGAGGACGGCGCTCCGGCGCCCGGCCTGGTCGCCGTCGCCGCAAAAACTTGAGTCTAGACGCTACGCACGCCGCGAATGGCGGCATTGCGTGCGACATGTCAGCTATTGCCAGTGCTGCCGGAATGGCTGATCAAGGCTTCCATCAGGGAGAAACAACAATGAAGAACAAGCAGACCCGGCGCGAATTCGGCGCCACCGCGCTCGCTACCGTCCTCGCATCCGCCATGCCCGCGCCATCAGTCTGGGCGGCGGAGAAGAAATACGATCCTGGCGCCAGCGACACCGAAATCAAGCTCGGGCAGACCGTGCCGCATTCCGGTCCCGGCTCGCTCTATGGCGTGCTGGGGCGGGTCGGCGAGGTTTATTTCCAGATGCTGAACGAGAAGGGCGGCATCAACGGGCGCAAGGTGAAATTCCTCTCCATGGACGACGCCTACAGCGCGCCGAAATGCGTCGAGGCGACGCGCCGGCTGGTCGAGCAGGAGGAAGTGCTGGCGCTGTACGGCTCGCTCGGCACCGCGCCGCAGACCGCCGTGCACAAATATCTCAACGCGAAGGGCGTGCCGCAGCTCCTGCTCAATACCGGCGCGTCGAAATGGAACGATCCGAAAAACTTCAAATGGACCATGGCGGGCCTGCCGCTCTATCCGACCGAGGCGCGCATTCTCGCGAAGCATGTCGTGGGTGTGAAGCCGAACGCCAAGATCGGCATCCTCTACCAGAACGACGATTTCGGCCGCGATTTCCTCGCACCCTTCAAGAAGGTGCTGGCAGATGCCGGCGGCACCGCCAAGGTGATCATGGAGCAGACCTACGATCTGACCGAACCGACGATCGATTCGCAGCTCATCAATCTCTCGAAATCCGGCGCGGATGTTTTCTACAATATCTCGACCGGCAAGGCGTCATCACAGTCGATACGGAAACTGGCCGAACTCGGCTGGAAGCCGCTGCATTTGCTGTCCGCCGGATCGACGGGCCGTTCGATTCTCAGCGCCGCCGGCCTCGAGAACTGCACCGGCATCGTCGCGATCCGCTACGCCAAGGAGGTCGGCGTGCCGCGCTTCGAAAAGGATCCCGATGTGATGGCGTTCGAAGAGCTGCGCAAAAGGTACCTGCCCAATGTCGACCCTGACAACACCATCGCCTTTGCCGGCTACGGCCAGGTGGTGGCGATGGCGGAGATCCTGCGCCGCTGCGGCGACGAACTCACCCGCGCCAACGTTCTGAAGCAGGCCACGACGCTGGCGGGCTTCCATTCCCCCTACATGCTGGACGGCGTCACCTACAGCTACACGCCCGACGACTACACACCGATGAAGACGCTCTACATCTCGATCTTCAACGGCAAGGACTGGGATATTTCCGACAAGCCGGTGACGGAGTAGGGCGAGCTTACTCCGCCGCTGCATCTCCTCCCTCTCCCCGTTCTTCACGGGGTCGAGACGAGCGAAGCTCGCTCTTAGAGGGTCGGGGTGAGGGGCTCTCTCCGCCAGGCGGTGCGAGTCGATAGACCTGTGCCCCCTCACCCGGATCGCAAGGGCGATCCGACCTCTCCCCGCAAGCGGGGCGAGGTAAGGGCAGCCCCTCGACGAACCCGCCCGGACGGCTTACCTCTTCTCCGTGCCGTCGCCCGATCCCTTGCCCTTTACGCCGCTTGAAACGGCTGTGCTGCTGCCCGACCGCTTCCGGCGCTGGTTCGCCGCGCGCGGCTGGTCGCCGCGCGAGCATCAATTGGCGCTGCTGGCAAAAGCCAACGATGGCGCTTCCGCGCTGCTGATCGCGCCGACCGGCGCCGGCAAGACGCTGGCCGGATTTCTGCCGACGCTGGTGGAGCTTTCGTCTTCTTCCACGAAGAGCGTCGGCGAGAAAAACCTCATCTCCACTGGCCGCAGCGTGAAACGCACCGGCGGTCTCCACACCCTCTACATCTCGCCGCTGAAGGCGCTCGCGGTCGACATCGCGCGCAATCTGGAAACGCCGATCGCCGAGATGGGGCTGCCGATCAAGGTCGAGACCCGCACCGGCGACACGCCGGTTTCGCGGCGGCAGCGGCAGCGGCGCTATCCGCCGGACATCCTGCTCACCACGCCCGAGCAACTGGCGCTGTTGCTGTCATCCGACGACGCACCGTTCTTGTTTTCCTCGCTCAAGCGCATCGTGCTCGACGAACTGCATGCGCTCGTCACCTCCAAACGCGGCGATCTGCTGTCGCTCGGCCTGGCGCGGCTGTGGCGGCTGGCGCCCGAGATGCGCGCGATCGGCCTTTCCGCGACGGTCGCCGAGCCGGAATCGCTGGCGCGCTTTCTGGTGCCGCAGCTGGACGGTAAGGAAGTCGCCGCCGACATCGTCGTGGCCGGCGGCGCGGCGGCGCCTGTTGTCGAGATGCTCGACACCAAGGAGCGCTTACCCTGGGCCGGCCATACCGCGCGCCATGCGCTCGGCGAAATGTACGAGCTGATCAAGCGCAACAAGACGACGCTCGTTTTCGTCAACACCCGCAGCCAGGCTGAAATGCTGTTCCAGGATTTCTGGCGCATGAACGACGACGGCCTCGCCATTGCCCTGCATCACGGCTCGCTCGATGTCGCTCAGCGCCGCAAGGTCGAGGATGCGATGGCGGCTGGAAAACTGCGCGGCGTGGTCTGCACGTCCTCGCTCGACCTCGGCATCGACTGGGGCGACATCGATCTCGTCGTCAATGTCGGCGCGCCCAAGGGCGCCTCGCGCCTGATGCAGCGGATCGGCCGCGCCAACCACCGGCTCGACGAGCCCTCGCGCGCCGTGCTGATTCCTGCGAACCGTTTCGAGGTGCTGGAATGCCGCGTCGCGATCGATGCGATCGCGGAGAATGCACAGGACACGCCGCCTTTGCGTACCGGCGCGCTCGACGTGCTGGCGCAGCACGTGCTCGGCTGCGCCTGCGGCGAGCCGTTTCTATCAGACGAGCTCTACGCGGAAGTGCTGACCTCGGCGCCTTACGCTTCGCTCACGCGAACCGACTTTGACGACGTGGTCGATTTCGTCGCCACCGGCGGCTACGCACTGAAGACCTATGAACGCTTTGCGCGCATCAAGCAGGACAAGCAGGGGCGCTGGCGCGTCACCAACCCAAAAGTGCGGCAGAGCTACCGCCTCAATGTCGGCACCATCGTCGAAGAGGCGATGCTGAAGGTGAGGCTGGTGCGCGGACGCGGTGGCGGCGCCGGCTCCACCGGCATGATCGGCCGCGGCGGCAGGATGCTGGGCGAGATCGAGGAATACTTTATCGAGGGACTGGTCGCCGGCGACACTTTTGTGTTCGGCGGCGAGATCGTGCGCTACGAGGCGCTGGTCGAGGATCAGGTCTACGTCTCCCGCGCCAACGACAAGGACGCCAAGGTGCCGTCCTACATGGGCGGCAAGTTTCCGCTCTCGACCTATCTGGCCGAACGGGTGCGAAAACTGCTGGACGACCGGCGGCAATGGAACGCGCTGCCGGAACAAGTGCGCGACTGGCTGTCGCTGCAAAAGAGCTTTTCACTTGTGCCGGCGGTGCGGGAACTGCTGGTCGAAACCTTTCCCCGCGGCAACAAGCATTACTTCGTCTGCTATCCTTTCGAGGGGCGGCTGGCGCACCAGACGCTCGGCATGCTGCTGACACGGCGCATGGAGCGCGCGCGGGTGCGGCCGCTCGGCTTCGTCGCCAATGAATATGCGCTGGCGGTGTGGGGCCTCGGCGACATGTCGTTCATGATCCGCCACGGCAAGCTCGATCTAGCCGCCTTGTTCGCAGCCGACATGCTCGGCGACGACCTCGAGGCGTGGCTGGCGGAATCCGCGCTGATGAAACGCACCTTCCGCAATTGCGCGCTGATCTCGGGCCTGATCCCGCGCCGCTTCACCGGCGAGGAGAAAAGCCGCCGCCAGGTGCTGTTTTCGACCGACCTCGTTTATGACGTCTTGCGCAAGCATCAGGCCGACCACGTGCTGCTCCGCGCGGCGCGCGCGGACGCCGCCGCCGGCCTGCTCGATCTCAAGCGTCTGGGTGATATGCTCTCGCGCATCCAGGGGCGAATCACCCATCGGGAACTCGAACATGTTTCGCCGCTCGCCGTTCCCGTGATGCTGGAAATCGGCCGCGAGTCAGTTTATGGCGAAGCGGGAGATGAGTTGCTGGCGGAAGCCGCCGATGAACTCGTCAAAGAGGCAATGGGATAGACGGGAAGGCACGTGACGGCAGGGGCGCAATCTTCGGGAGACGATCAAGAGATGCGCGCCTCGAAGGTCATGGTTGCCGACGTCACGTTCGTTGCCGACCTCTCCGGCGCGCTGTTCTGGCAGGAGCAGCGTCTGCTCGTCGTCTCCGACCTTCATCTCGAAAAAGGCTCCAGCTTCGCCGCGCGCGGCGTGCTGCTGCCGCCCTATGACACGGTGGCGACGCTCGGCCGTCTCGCCGCCGTGATCGCGCGGCATGATCCGCGCATGGTGATTGCGCTCGGCGACAGTTTTCACGATCGCGATGCGCATGAGCGGCTGTCGGCGTTCGACCGCGAGGCGCTCTCGGCGATGCAGGCGCGGCGCGACTGGATCTGGATATCAGGGAATCACGATCCGGCGCTGCCGTCTGATCTCGGCGGCGTGGTGGCGAGCGAAGTCGCGATCGGCCCGATTGCATTCCGCCATGAGCCGACAGGGGCGGCGGGTGAAATCGCCGGCCATCTGCACCCCAAGGCGCGCGTCGCGACTCGGGGACGATCGATGGAGCGGCGATGTTTTGCGAGCGACGGCGAGCGCGCCGTGATGCCCGCGTTCGGCGCCTATACGGGCGGCCTGAGCATTCGCGATGTGGCATTCGCGAAAATCTTCGGTTCGCCAGGATTCATGGCGCATGTGCTCGGCGACAACAGGGTGCACGCAATTGCGGCGTCCCGGTGTTATTGAGCGTTCGCGCCCGCACCTTGCCGCAGCGGCGTAGGGTGGACAAAGCACAAGCGTGCCCACCATCAAGAGCAAAGTGCGAGTCGGTGGGCACGCTTGCGCTTTGCCCACCCCACAATCCTTCGTACGGCTACGCCGCCTTCGCCTGCACCGTGCTGCAGAACTCGGCCAACCGATCCGCCAGTCGCAATGTCGCGGGGCTGGTACCGGGGGCCGCCACCAACGCCACTTCGGTCCGGTCGATCGGCGCAAAGCCATCCTTGGCGGTCAGTACGCGATGGTCGGCCTGGATTGCGATTTCCGAAAGAATGCTCAAGCCCATGCCGGCGGCGATCGCGGCCTGGATGCCGGCGAGGTTGGAGCTGGTGTAGGTCATGTGCCACGAACGCCCGGCACTTTCCAATGCATGGATCGCGCCTGCCCGGTAGAGGCAGCCGGTGGGAAATCCGATCAGCGGCACCGAGCCGGTGCGCGTATCGCGCGGATGGCTCTTGCTGGTGACCCAATGTACGCGCTCCGGCCATACGGCGATGCCGCCTTTCTCGCCGGCCGAGCGCTTGAACAGCGCCAGGTCGAGTTCGCCGCGTTCGAGATCGCGCTTCAGATTGGCGCTTTGATCGGCGCGGACGTCGAGCCGTAGGCCGGGATGTGAGCGCGAGAATGCCGCAAGCAGCTTCGCCAGGCGATACGCGGCAAAATCCTCGGGCACACCAAGCCGCACCGCGCCCTCGCTCTCGGGGCGCGCCACCACGTCACGTGCTTCTTCCGCAAGCGCCAGCAGGCGCCGCGCATAGGACAACAGCCGCTCGCCGGCTTCGGTCGGCGTCACATCCTTGCCGTTGCGGTTGAGCAGCGGCTGGCCGACATCGTCTTCCAGCCGTTTGATCTGCTGGCTGACCGTCGATTGGGTGCGGTGGACGCGCTCGCCGGCGCGGGTGAAGCCGCCGGAATCGACGACGCTGACAAAGCTGCGCAAAAGCTCCAGATCGAGCATGCGAATGCTCCATTTATAAAATCACTGGACATCAGTTTATCATTTAATTTCCAAATAGCAAGGCGTAGGCCTAGGTCATGGGCAAAGGAGACTTCCATGTCGCTCGTGCCCTCGGTGGCGGTTCCCCGCGCCGCCTTCAATCCGCTCCCGCTCTATATCGCGCTGTTCTGCCTGCTCTGGAGCTTCGCCTTCGTCGCCGGCAAGATCGGCGTGACCGATTGCCCTCCGCTGATTCTGCTCGCGGCGCGTTTCTCGCTGGCCGGTGTCCTGATCCTCGGCATTACGGTGCTGCGCGGCGAAGCGTGGTCCTCGCTCACCTGGCGCGACGCAGCCATCTTCGCAATCCTCGGCGTCGCCAATAACGCGCTCTATCTCGGCCTCGGCTACACCGGGCTGCAGACCGTATCCGCGGGCCTCGGCGGGCTGATCGTGAGCGCCAATCCGGTGTTCACCGCGGTACTCGCGGCGGCCTTTCTCGGCGAGGCCTTGACCTGGCGCAAGGTGATGGGCCTTTTGCTCGGCATTGCCGGCGTCGGCTTCATCGTCTGGCACCGCATGTCGGTCGGGTCAGATGACTGGCACGGCATTCTGTTCACGTTGGCGTCATTGGCCTCGATCGTGGCCGGCACCATCCTGTTCAAGGTGCTGGCGCCGAAGGGCAGCCTCTGGGTCGGCAATGGCGTGCAGAATCTCGCAGCCGGCATCGTGCTGCTGCCGCTTGCGTTCACGTTCTCGAGCGTCGCCGACGTCGTGCCGAGCGCGCGGCTCGTGGGTGCGTTCACGTTCCTCGTGCTCGGCGGCTCGATTCTCGCTTATCTGCTCTGGTTTCATCTCCTGAAAGTGTGTGGCGCGACTGCCGCGAGCGCCTATCATTTCCTGATGCCGCCGCTCGGCATGCTGTTCGCCTTCCTCGTGCTCGGCGAGCACGTCGAATTCCGCGATCTGCTCGGCATCGTTCCGGTGGCCCTCGGCATTTATCTGGTGACCCGCCCCGCGGCGTCAGCGTTGAGCAAGAGGAGTGCGACATGAGCCTATCCATTACCCTGATCGGCGGCCCCACCGCCCTGATCGAGATCGACGGTTTTCGCCTTCTCACCGATCCGACCTTCGACCAACCCGGCGCCTATCAACTGCCGCATGTGAAGCTGGAGAAGTTGACCGGGCCCGCGTTGAGCGTGCGCGATGTCGGCGCGATCGACGCGGTGCTGCTGAGCCATGACCAGCACTCGGACAATCTCGACCATTCCGGCCGCGACTTTCTTAAGGAAGCGCAGCGCGTGCTGACGACCGAGGCGGGCGCAAAGCGGCTCGGCGGCAAGACCGAGGGTTTTGCGCCCTGGGCATCGACCGAGTTGAAGAAGGGCGGCCAGTCGTTGACCATCACCGCGACGCCAGCCCGTCACGGACCGGCCGGCATCGAGCCGCTGTCGGGCGACGTCATCGGCTTCGTGGTGGAATCAAGCAGAGCAGGCAGCCGCCCGATCTACATCAGCGGCGACACCACCTGGTTCGACGGCGTTGCCGAAGTCGCGCGCCGCTTCAACGCGGGCGTGGTGCTGCCGTTCGCCGGCGCGGCGCAAACCCGCGGTCCGTTCCATCTCACCATGGACACCAACGACACGATCGAGACCGCGCGCGCCTTTTCCGATGCGGTGATCGTGCCCGTGCATACCGACGGCTGGGCGCATTTCCGCCAGAACGCCGGCGATTTACGCGCCACCTTCGACACGCTGGGTTTTGGATCGCGCTTGCGCATCCTGCAGCCCGGCGTGGCGACCGTCATCGAGCCGGCGCACGCCGCGTGACGGCATCGACGGCTGCCACGGCGTCCTCGGGCAAGGTCGCGGCCCGGAACCTGCTCCCGTCAGGTTCGTTATCGCCGCGGCTGGACCCGGCATGGCAGAGCGCAACAAATCCAATTCGAAGCATCACGCGAACAAGCCTACCGGCGGTGACGAGCCGGCCACGAAGGCCAAGCCGCCGCGGCCGTTTCGCTTCCGCGATGCGCTGAAGGCGCTCGGCCCCGGCCTGATCACCGGCGCGTCCGACGACGATCCGTCGGGCATCGGCACCTACAGCCAGGCCGGCGCGCAGCTCGGCTACGGTATCGGCTGGACCATGCTGCTGACGTTTCCCTTGATGGCGGCGATCCAGGAAATTTCCGCGCGCGTCGGCCGCGTCACCGGGCACGGCATAGCCGGAAATGTGTCCCGGCATTATTCGTTATGGCTGCTCAATGGCGTGATGGTGCTATTGTTCATCGCCAACACCATCAACATCGGCGCCGATCTCGGCGCCATGGCGGATGCGACCAAACTGCTGATCGGTGGCCACAGCATCTTCTATGTGTTGCTGTTCGGCGTGACGTCGGTGGTGGCGCAGATCTTCCTCGACTACAAGCGCTACGTCGCGGTGCTGAAATGGCTGACGCTTAGCCTGTTCGCCTATGTCGCCGCGCTGGCCTTTGCGAAGGTGTCGTGGGGAGAGGCATTGGCTGGCATCCTGCTTCCGCAACTGACCTGGAGTACGGAATATTTCACCACCATCGTTGCGATCCTCGGCACCACGATCTCGCCCTATCTGTTTTTCTGGCAGGCCTCGCAGGAGGCCGAGGACCAGCGCGTCGATACGCACAAGCGGCCCTTGGTCGAAAAGCATTACGGCGCGCGGAGGGAATTTTCCCGCATCCGCGCCGACACCATCATCGGCATGGCGTTCTCCAATCTGATTGCGCTGTCGATCATCGTCACCGCGGCGGCGGCGCTGCACGTTTCCGGCAAGACCGACATCCAGACCTCGGCGGAGGCCGCCGAAGCCCTGCGTCCGATCGCCGGCGCGTTCGCGGAAGTGATCTTTGCGCTCGGCATTGTCGGCACTGGCCTGCTGGCAATTCCGGTGCTCGCCGGCGCCGCGGCATACGCCGTCGGCGAGGGGCGGCGATGGCCGGTTGGCCTCGCGCGCAAACCGAAAGAAGCCGCCGCCTTCTACGCCGTGCTGGCGCTGTCGGCTGGTATCGGAATCGCGCTGAACTTCACGCCGATCAACCCGATCTCGGCGCTGTACTGGAGCGCCGTCGTTAACGGCGTCCTCGCCGTGCCGGTGATGGTGCTCTTGATGTTGATGGCGCGGCGAAGGGACGTAATGGGTCGCTTCGTCATCAGGGGTCGGCTTTATTGGCTCGGCTGGCTGTCGACATCAGCGATGGTGCTCAGCGTCGTCGCGATGGGCGTGGGGTTTTTTGTTTGAGGTCATTCCGGGGCGATGCGAAGCACCAAACCCCAATGTGCAATTGCACATTGTGGAATCTCGAGATTCCCCGATGCGCAATTGCGCATCTGCGGTCTGGTCCTTCGGACCATCCGGGAATGACGAACGCCCCCTCAATCCTTCCTGAACACGATCGACGCCATCCATCCCGTCATCAGCGCCATGAAGGCGGTGATCAGCCCGTAGACGAAGCCGTGCTGCTGCGCGGTAGTGGCGACGAACTGCTCGAAGCCGACCTTGACGATTTCGAACGCGGTGTCGGTCTTGGCCACCAGCGCGCCGTCGGCGAACAGCTTGATCTCGACGTTATAGAGGCCGATCGGCACTTCCGCGGGCAGAGGAATGCTGGTGCGGAACAGGGTCGGCGTCAGGAACGTCACCGCCGAAGTCTCCTCGCGATAGAGGCCGTGCTGCTTTCGCAGCCGCACGAAGGCGCTGCGGAACGCGTCGTCCGGCACCACGTCGGCGTAATCGCCACCGACGCGCTGGGTCAGCAACACGTTGTTCAACCCAAGCTGCTGCCGCCGTTGCACCTCGGGGGAAGCGATGGCGTCGAACGGCCGGTTGGAGAACAGCGCCAGATAGGCCGGCACTTTCAGGAACTGCCGGGAGTCCGTATTGATCCAGATCCCGAACCGGCGCTCCTTGCGGCGGGTGACCATGTCGGCGCGCGGGCCGGCCACCGTCACCACGAGATCGTAAGTGCGATTGGCCGGCGTATTGGCGTCCTTCTCCACCGAGCCGAACAGCACGAGCTCCTCGCCGGAGTAATTCGGCGTCACGGTGACGCGGTGGTTCGACACCGACACGATCAGCCGTTCGGCCTGCGCGGGCGAGGCCGCGAATACGGCGCCCAGCGCGAGCCATCCGAGCATGAGGATGAGGCGCCTGGTCATCCCGTCACCCCGGTTTCGCGGATGGTGAAGAGATCCTCGGGCCGGATCACCAGTTCGACAGCAAACCGGACGCCGACGGCGAGCACCAGCAGCCCGAGCAGCAGCCGCAAATGTTCGCCGCGGATTTTCTGCCCCGCGCGCGCGCCGAACTGCGCGCCGGTGACGCCGCCGACCATCAAAATCAGCGCCAGCACGGCATCGACCAGATGGTTGGTGACCGCGTGCAGCATGGTGGCGAACACCATCGTGACCAGGGTCAGCACCATCGAGGTGCCGATCACGGTCGAGGTCGGAACCCGCAGCACGTAGATCAACAGCGGCACCAGGATGAAGCCGCCGCCGATGCCCATCACGGCGCCGATGAAGCCGATGATCAGGCCGATCACCACGATGGGAATGACGGACAGATAGATTTTCGAACGCTTGAAGCGCATCTTCAGCGGCAAGCCATGGATCCAGACATGGCTGCCCGGGCGGCGCGTGGTGACCGGGCCGCCGCGGCGGGCCCGCAACAGCGCCCGCAGGCCTTCCCAGAACATCAGCGCGCCGACAGTGGTCAGCAGGATCACGTAGGACATCGCGATCATGAGATCGAGCTGACCCAGCGAGCGCAGCAGCGTGAAGGTCCAGACCCCGAGCGCGGTGCCCATACTGCCGCCGGTCAACAGCACCGCCGCCAGCAGCGGATCGATGGCGCGCCGTCGCCAATAGGACAGCGCGCCGGAAAACGAGGAGGCGGCGATGTGGCTGGCGACGGAGGCGACCGCGACCGCCGGCGCAATGCCGACGAAGATCAACAGCGGCGTCATCAGGAAGCCGCCGCCGATCCCGAACATGCCGGACACGAACCCAACCGCCGCGCCCATCGCCAGGATGAGGAAAACATTGACTGGAATGTCGGCGATCGGGAGGTAGAGCTGCACGCGCGTCTGCTTTTTGTGGCTTTGCCGCCAGAGACGGCCGGGCGGCCGCTCAGGGCATGGTTTCTGTTGTATTTGCCGGCAGTGGGGAATCCGGTTCGCGCATGCACCTTTGCGTGCGCAGGGCCGGTTCCCGCGTCTTTGCATAACTGAATTCGGGGGGAGGGGGGACTAAAAATGCCCGGGAAGGCAAATTTTTGCCTCACGTGGCCACGCGTCCGCCAGGACGTTTGAAACGCGTTACAAATCCGAAAGACAGGTCGGTTCGCGCAAGCTCGGCATCCGGCTGGCTCAGGGCTTTCCGAGCGGGTCGGTGACGAGGTTCATCGCCAGCGCCTGTTTGGGGCTGAGCCAGCGAATGTCCCGGGTCTCGGACATCGCTTCCACGATGGAGGACGAGACCCCCATTTTCGTCATGTAGCCCAGCACGGCGCCGGCAATCCGCTGGGTGTCTGCGACGGGGTCTTCCACGGGCCTGGTTGTGACAAACCGATGAACACCCAAGGCCGAGCCCAGGACGCCGAAGCGGGTCTTGCCCCCGGCATAGACCAGCACGCAGGCGCTGGCGCAATAGGCCGGCTTGACGCGGCCCGAGGCGTCGGCGCCGCCGACCGCGGTCGCGAGCGAGCGCTGTCGGATGATCTCGCCCATGATCGTGGCCTGGTTCAGATCGCCGCCGGGGGAGGCCAGCAGGACGATGTCGCCCGCCGCAAGATTGACCTGGTCCAGTTTGTCGCGAAACAGCGTTGCGGCGGCGGGGCCGATGGTGCCGCTGACGAAGAGGGCGCGGCGGCCCTGCGCGGCGCCGTCGAGGTCGACCCTGTCGATCAGCGAAAAAGTCAGGCTCGGCGAGACATACTGGTCTTTCCAGTAGTGCCAGGCCTCGGGCTGCGACAGGTCGCGGTAGGCGCGAATGCAGACGCCGGAGACCAGCAGGATGAAGATCGCGACCGACCAGAAATGCCGTCTGCGGCGGGGCGGTTGCACCGGCGGCGGGGCCTGACCGGCAGGTCCGCGCGGCGGCGCGACCGCGGGGCCGGTCGGCGACCTGCGGAAGCGATTATCCCCACTTTGGCTGTCTTCGGTCGACAATCGGTCCTCGTTGCAGTTCGGTTCTGATTCAATCAGAACCGATAATGCTCTAGCCCGAAGCATTATACGAATTTATGGCCGAGGATATGGCGGCGACGCGACCTGTCTATGCGACGGCGCGCATCGCGACTTTTGCTTAATGAACAGCGGCGGTGCGCTTGGTCGCAGCCGGCTTGGCGCCGGGCTTGCCGGTGGCCGGTGCGGGAGCTGAATCCCAGCCGCCGGCGGGCGACGCCACGTTGACGGCGTCGTCGGGTTGCGGCTCCGGCGTAAAGGTCTGGATCGCCAGCCTGGCCGCCGCCAGCGACTGGACGTCGAGGCGCTTGGCGATGTCGTCGCGCTTGCGCCCCGCATCCGCGTCGCCCTGGGCTGCCGCGAGGCTGAACCATTTGAAGGATTCGGCGAGGTTCTGTTCGACGCCGATGCCGCGGGCATAGAGGATACCGAGGTTGAACTGGCTGTCGGCGACGCCGCGGTCGGCGGCCTTGCGGAACCAGATCGACGCGCTCTTGTAGTTGGCGCCCTTGCCGCCACCGTCAGCGTCGAGCACGGCCAGATTGTGCATCGCCTTGGCGCTGCCGCGCTCGGCCGCCTGCGCATAATAACGCCGCGCGATATCGACGTCCTTCTTCACGCTCAGGCCCTTTTCGTAGAAGGTGCCGAGCCGGAAGATCGCGGGCACCACGCCGGCCTGCGCCGCGCGGTCGTACCATTTGGCGGCCTGGTCGAGATCCGGGGCAACGCCCTTGCCTTCGGCAAAGCGCACGCCGACCTCGTAGGCCGCGGCCGGGTCGCCCTTCAGCGCGGCGGTGCGCAATACCGGGCCGCCGATGCCGTCAGGCAACCGCTCGGTCGGCGGCACGGCGATCATGGCAACCTTGCCGCCGGTGGCCGGCATCGCCGTGATCGCGCCGGTGACGTCGCTGGCTGCCGCCGGAGACGGCGCGGCCTGCGGCGGGACCGCGATCCGCGCGCTATCCAGCGTGTTCGGTGCGGAAGAATTGTTCGACTGCTTTTCGACCGGTGTCGGCGAGATCATCATGGGCGCCGGTGCGGCGGGCATTGCGGGCCTGGTGCTGCTCTCCGCCGGTGCGGGGGCCGGCGTTGGAGCGGCCGGCTCGCTGGATTCAAACATCGGCAGTTGCAGCACGCTGCCGGTATCGAGCAGCGTCATCGCCATCTTGAACGTGCCGAGCACGATCACGACCACGCTTGCGCCGACCAGCAGCGAGCGGATCTTGGAGGAAATGTTCGAGGGGTTCTTGTCGTCCGCCTTGGCTTTGTCGCCGCCCTTGTCCTTGGGCGCGGCCTTTGCCGGTGAACGTCCCGCCTTCTCGGGAGGCGGCGCGGCTGCTGCGGCCTGCGCGGCGCGGCGCGCGGCGGCAATGAAGCTCGACGAACTCACCGGCTCCTTGGGCCCGGAAGCGATCTCGCTGATCGCGTTTTCGGAAGCCGCGATCCGTTCCGACGGCGAGGACATGCGCACCATCGGCCGCGTACCCGGCTCGAGCGGATGATCCGGCGGTAATTCCGGCGCGATCGCGGTGCGCGGCGCGGCGGCATGCGGTTCCAGGATTTCGCTGATCGCCCTCGGCGGCAAGGGCGGAGCGACCGGCGCGGCCGGGGCCGCCGGCTGCACGGCGTGGAATTCGCGCGGCGCGGCGGCAAAATGTTCTTGAGGGCTCGCTTGCAGTGCGGCGGGATTCGGCAATTCCGGCTTCGGTTGCTGCGGATAGGTCTGCAGCGGCGTCATCACGCGGGGCGCTTCCTCGCGCATTTCGGCGGCTGCAGGAGAAGAGGCGATCGCCGGCGGCGCGGTGCGAACCGTGCGCAGATCGCCTTCGATCGTCGACAGCCGATCGACCACGTGGCCGAGCGTGCTGTGAACGGTCTCGAGCGAGTCCTGCGTGCGGCGGTCGGTTTCCGACTGGCTGAAGCGGATGTCGGACAGCTCGCGCTTGACCAGATCAACGATGCCGGAGTCCACCGGCTGGGTCGTGTCGGTCGAATTGCGGTTGGAATCGGCGAGCGCGACCAGGCTGGCATGCTGGCGTTCGAGCGAACGCAGAATATCGTGCAGTCCTTCCTCGACCCGTCCGAGATCGATGGCAGGCGCAGCGGAACGATCGCCGGAGGCTTCCAGGCGCTCCAGCAGATAGGACACGCGCTGTTCGAGATGGGCAAACGCCGACGCATTGTCGTTGCCGGCCGGGATACGGTCGAGCCGCTCCGACAGCGTGCGCAACGCGTTTTCGAGATATTCCGAATTGTCGCTCGCCGCCGGCGCCTGCCTACTTTCCAGCGTCGAGGTCAGCGCGGCCAGGCGCTGCTCGAGCATGCCGAAGGCGTCGCTGTTGCCGTCAAAGCGGGAAAGCTGGTCGACCTTGGCCGACAGCGTGTGCACATCTTCGGCGAGCCGCGCCAGCGCATCGTTGGAGGCGACGTTGGAAACGATTCCGCGCAGTGCCGCGATCGCGCTTTCGAGCTGCTGCACGGTCGACGGATCGTCGTTCGAGCGCAGGATCAGATCGAGCTTGGCGCCTAGGTTGTGAATCGCCTCGTCGTAGCCGGTGAGCTGCTCGGCCGGCGTCAGCGAGCGCAGCACCTCGCGGATTTCGCCGAGCGCGCGTTCGATGCCGGTCAGCGTCTGGCCGTCGCTGCCGTGCTGCCTGTTTTCGTCGATGCGGCGGGACAGCGAGCGGATTTCGTTCTCGAGCGATTCGATCTCCCGGCGCGGCACCGCCTCGGTGATGACCTGGCGGATTTCGGCGAGTTCGCTGCGGAACGCGGCAATCGATTCCTCGACGTGATCGGGACGCTGCAGCGCCTCGATCTGGCTTGTGATCTTGAGCAGGTGACGTTCGAGCGAGGAAAAGTCCGGACCGGCCGTCGCTGCCTGCATCATAGGTTGAGAAGAATTGGGCTGCGAAAAATTGGGCTGGGCCGTCGGCGCGGCATGGCGCGGCGGCATCTGGCGCGGCGACGGACTGTCGAGTTCGTTCTGGCGCGCGGCGATTTCGGCGATCGCAAAATCCAGCGAGGCCGGATTGAGCGGCGGCGCGGGGCGATAGACCTGGGCCGCGGCCCGCTCGACCTGCTCGGTCTGACGCTGCTTTTCCTGCATCTGGGCCTGCCGGGTCGGCGCTGGGTTGGAAATCTGCGACAGCCGCGCGTCGAGGCGCGAAATGGCGTCGTTGAGCTGGCGGGCCACCGTCGGCTCGCCGCGCGCTGCTTCGCCACGCGGCGTCTCGCCGCGCGGCGCCGGCCGCGAAATCTGCTCGATCTGCTTTGTGATCGAATCCAGCCGCTGGTGAATGTCGGCAACGTCGCGGCTTTCCCGGCTCGGCATCGCCGGCCGCTGACTGGCAGGCGCGCTGAAGCTGGGCGGGAGCGGTTCGCCGATGGTCGAATTGAGCCAGTCGCTCAGCGACATGCCGGCGCGCCGCGCGGCCGCCTCAGCCCTTTCGCGGACGGATGGATCGATGCCGTCAACACTCCACGATACGCGCGAATTCATGCTTTCGTCCGGTTCCGCTTCGGCGCCCCACCTGCGCCATCAGCCTCCCCGCGCGTCCCACCAAAGAGACAATCGTATTTCCGCGCGGCTCGCCTGCCTCGGAACTGACTTTTTCGCGTTACGGTAAAGAACGGGTTAAGGAATGGGACGGACGGCCGCAAAAGTTACCGGGTGCCAGTTCGGCTTTGGATTTAAAGCATTTTCCGGCGAAAGCCTGCCCCCGGACTTGATCCGCCGTGGCGGCTGGTTCGCGTCAGGAAAACGCGTCAGATCAGGAATCCGGAAGACGGTTCCGATTCGATCGGATCGGAAAAGCCCTAGCCGCTATTTTCGCGCTGGCCGTCTTCGAGCGACACGACGTTGGTCCGCTCTGCACTGGGCGACAGGGCCGACAGCGCCTCGATCGCCTCTTCGCACCATTCCGCCACCGCCCGCTCATAGCTGAGGCCAACGCGAAGTCCGAGCAGTTTGCCGACATCGGCCGGCGCCGCGATGCCCTGGGGGAAACGTTTGTTGAGCAGGCGCTCGTAGCGGGCGAAACGGTCGCGGTGATGCTCCAGCCGCGCCATCAGGTCGGTGCGCAGCGGTTCGACGTCGACGCTGTCGAGCGCATAGAGCCGCACCAGCAGGTCGTCCTTGATCGAGGCCGGGACGCTCGGCCGGGCGGCCCAATGCCTGAGCGCGGCGCGGCCTTCCGGCGTGAGCGTATAGACCAGCTTGTTCGGCTTGCCGGACTGCACCACCTCGCGGCCCTGGATATGGCCGCGGTCGCGGAGTTTTGTCAGTTCCCGATAAATTTGCTGGTGGTCGGCCTTCCAGAAGAATCCAATGGAGTTGTCGAACGTCTTGGCGAGCTCATAGCCCGTCATCGGACGTTCGGTCAGGCAGGCAAGGATCGCGTCACCAAGCGCCAAGACGCCGGCCTCCAGTTTTCAGGATTGATTGACATTATGCATAAAATTGCATATGCGTCAACGCGCATAAGCTCCGGACAAACCCATTCCCCGGCGTCAGCCCGCCATCGTCCGCCAGAGGAGACATGATGACCATGAGCGGCCTCGACAAGTGGTACGGCTACATGAAGTCGCATGACACGGCGGCGTTGTGGGACCTGCTGCACCCGGATGCGGTGTTCGAAAGCCCCGTCGTCCACACGCCGCAGCGCGGGCGCGACATCACCTTCAAATATCTGGCAAGCGCCGGGAAGGTCCTCGGTGGCCCCGGCTTCAAATACACCGGCGAATGGCGCAGCGCTGATGGCGCGGTCCTCGAATTCGAAAACGAGATCGAGGACATCAAGATCAACGGCGTCGACATCATCACCTTTAGCGATGACGGTAAGATCACGCACTTCAAGGTGATGGTGCGTCCGCTGAAGGGAATCAATCTGCTGCACCGCTTGATGGGGGAGCAGCTCGCCAAAGGGTGAGGGAGCAAAGGCCGCGACCATCTCCGGCGCCGTTTACGCCGCAATGGCTGACGAGATATTTGCCGGCCTGCTCACTCCCTGGAATCTCCGGAACCGGATAAGGTCTACGTCCGGAACGTCACACGAATTTCATTTCAAGCGCCTTCGTCACATTCGCCGCTGCCGGGAGAACACCATGCCGATCTACAAAGCCCCCGTGGAAGACGTCACCTTCCTGCTCAACGACGTGTTCCAGATCGATCGCTACGACAATCTTCCCGGCTTCACCGACGCCTCCGCCGATGTGCGCGAGGCGATCATCGGCGAAGCCGCAAAACTCTCCGAAGAGGTGTTGCAGCCGCTCAATCGTGTCGGCGATCTCGAAGGCTGCAAGCGGCATGACGACGGCTCGGTGACGACGCCGAAGGGCTTTAAGGAAGCCTTCAAGCAGGTCGCCGAAGGCGGCTGGCTCGGGCTGTCGGCGCCGGCGGAATATGGCGGGCAGGGGCTGCCGGTCACGCTGAGCCAGGTCGTCACCGAATTCCAGAGCGCGGCCAACATGGCGTTCTCGATGTATGGCGGCCTCACCATGGGCGCCACCGCGGCGCTGCTGGTGCATGGCAAGCCCGAGCAGAAGAAGATGTTCGTGCCGAAGATGGTGGCGGGCGAGTGGACCGGCACCATGAACCTCACCGAGCCGCAATGCGGCACCGATCTCGGCCTGTTGCGCACCAAGGCCGTCAAGCAGGCCGACGGCAGCTACAAGATATCAGGCACCAAGATATTCATCTCTGCGGGCGAGCACGATATCGCCGAGAACATCATCCATCTGGTGCTGGCGCGCATCGAAGGTGCGCCGGCCGGCATCAAGGGCGTGTCGCTGTTCGTGGTGCCGAAGGTGCTGGTCAATGCCGATGGCTCGCTCGGCGCGCGCAACGGCGTGTCCTGCGGCTCGATCGAGCACAAGATGGGCATCCACGGCAATTCCACCTGCGTGATGAACTACGACAACGCCACCGGCTGGCTGATCGGTGAAGAGAACAAGGGCATGCAGGGCATGTTCGTGATGATGAACGAGGCCCGCCTCGGCGTCGCCGTGCAGGGGCTGGCGCAGTCCGAGGTCGCCTATCAGAACGCTGTCAATTACGCGCGCGAGCGTCTGCAGGGCCGCTCCCTGACCGGCGCAAAGGAAGCAGACAAGCCGGCCGACCCGATCATCGTGCATCCCGACGTGCGCCGCGTGCTGCTCACCATCCGCGCCTTCAACGAAGCGGCGCGCGCCATGGTGGTGTGGACCGCGCTGAAGAGCGACGTCGCCCACCGCTCCTCCGACCCAAAGGACCGTCAGGAGGCTGACGACCATATGGGCCTGATGACGCCGGTCATGAAAGGCGTGATGACCGATGTCGGCTTCTCCAACGCGGTGCTGGCGCAGCAGATGTATGGCGGCCACGGCTATATCGCCGAGCACGGCATGGAGCAGTTCGTGCGCGATGCGCGCATCGCCATGCTCTATGAGGGCGCCAACGGCATCCAGGCGCTCGACCTTGTGGGGCGTAAATTGCCGCGCGACGGCGGCCGCGCCGTGATGGCGTTCTTTGCCGAAGTCGGCGCCTTCGCCAAGGAGCACGGCGGCGACGAGGCGATGAAGCCGTTCGTCACCCCGCTCTCGGCAGCCCTCGGCCATCTGCAGCAGGCCACCGGCTGGCTGATGCAGAACGCGCTGACCAAGCCCGACAATGCGGGTGCGGCCGCCACCGACTACATGCAATTGTTCGGGCTCGTCACCTTCGCCTATATGTGGGCGCGGATGGCCAAGGTCGCTCAGGACAAGATTGCGAGCAGTGGCGCCACGCCCTATCTGAGCACCAAGTTGGTGACCGGCCGCTTCTTCATGGAGCGCATGCTGCCGGAAACCCACGTCCATCTTGCGCGCATCCAGACCGGCTGCGCGACCACCATGGAATTGGCGGCGGAAGCGTTCTGAGATTTTCCGCCGTTTCCTGTCCTTATCGCCTATAATATTATGATCCTCATACCAGGAGGGCGTCATGCCTGAGGCATATATCTACGATCACGTTCGCACCCCGCGCGGCCGCGGCAAGGCCGATGGCGCGCTCCACGAGGTCACCGCGCTGGCGCTGGCGACAGTGCCGCTGCAGGCGCTGAAGGAGCGCAACAATCTCGGCGAAGACGTCGTCGACGACGTCATCCTCGGCGTGGTCGATCCGGTCGGCGAGGCCGGCTCCGACATCGCGCGCTTCGCGGCGCTGAAGGCGGGCCTCGGTGAATCCGTCCCCGGCGTGCAGATCAGCCGCTTCTGCGCCTCCGGCCTCGATGCGGTGAATTTCGCCGCCGCCCAGATCATGGCCGGCCAGCATGAGCTTGTGATCGGCGGCGGCGCGGAATCGATGAGCCGCGTCGGCATCGGCGCGTCCGGCGGCGCCTGGCCGATGGATCCCTCGATGGCGGTGCCTTCCTATTTCATGCCGCAGGGCGTCTCGGCTGATCTGATCGCGACCAAATACGGTTTCTCGCGCGATGACGTCGACGCCTACGCCGTGCAAAGCCAGCAGCGCGCCGCAAAGGCCTGGGACGAGGGCCGCTTCAACAAGTCGGTGGTGCCGGTGAAGGACGTCAACGGCCTGACAATCCTGGCCAAGGATGAGCACATGCGCCCGACCACGACCATGCAGTCGCTGGCGCAACTGCAGCCGGCGTTCACCGTGGTTGGCCAGATGGGCGGTTTCGATGCGGTGGCGATCCAGTCGCATCCGGAAATCGAGCGCGTCAATTACGTCCACCATGCCGGCAACTCCTCCGGCATCGTCGATGGCGCCGGCGCGGTGCTGCTCGGCAGCAAGGGAGCGGGCGCGAAACATGGCCTGAAGCCGCGTGCAAAGATCCGCGCCTTTGCCAATATCGGTTCGGAGCCCGCGATGATGCTGACCGGGCCGGTCGACGTCACGGAAAAGCTGTTCGAGCGGTCCGGCATGAAGAAGTCGGACATCGACCTGTTCGAGCTCAACGAGGCCTTTGCTTCCGTCGTGCTGCGCTACATCCAGGCGTTCGAGATCGACAATGCCAAGATCAACGTCAATGGCGGCGCGATCGCGCTCGGCCATCCGCTCGGCGCGACCGGGGCCATGATCCTCGGCACCGTGCTCGACGAGCTGGAGCGCACCAACAAGTCCACCGCGCTGGTGACGCTGTGCATCGGCGGCGGCATGGGGACCGCGACGATCATCGAGCGGGTGTGACGCGACGCAATTCGTAGGGTGGGCAAAGCGAAGCGTGCCCACCATCACGAACTCCGCTGGGAATGGTGGGCACGCTGCGCTTTGCCCACCCTACGAAATCCAAGTCAACCGCCGCGCCTGACATCGGCTGCCGGCACCGAGGGAGCAACCAACATGGCCTTCAAGAATTTCAAGGTAGAGACCGACGCCGACGGCATTGCGCTCGTCACCTGGGACATCCCCGGACGTTCGATGAACGTGCTGGACGAGACCTCGACCACCGAGCTCGAAGAGATCCTGAAGCAGACCACGGCCGATGCCGCGGTGAAGGGCGTCGTCATCACCTCCAGCAAGGAAGCGTTCTGCGCCGGCGCCGACCTTTCCATGCTCGAAGGTATGAACAAGGAGTACGCCAAGGTCTTCAAGGAAAAGGGCGAGGTCGCGGCGAACCAGATGCTGTTCGACCAGAGCCGCCGCTTTTCGCTGGTGCTGCGTGGCATCGAAACCTGCGGCAAGCCGTGGGCAGCCGCGATCAACGGGCTGGCGCTGGGCGGCGGTTTTGAGGTGACGCTGTCCTGCCACTACCGTGTTGCGGCTGAAAATCCCAAGACCCGCCTCGGCCTGCCCGAGGTGAAGGTCGGCCTGTTCCCCGGCGCCGGCGGCACCCAGCGCGTGCCGCGCCTCGTGCCGCCGCAGGATGCGATGACGATCCTGCTCAAGGGCGATCCGGTCACGATCGACAAGGCCAAGGCGCTCAATTTGATCCACGCCATCGTGCCGGCTTCCGAACTGGTCAAGGCGGCCAAGGACTGGATCAAGGGCGGCGGCAAGGCCGTCGCGCCCTGGGACGAGAAGGGCTTCAAGCTGCCGGGCGGTCCGGTGTTCTCCAAGAACGGCATGATGATGTTCCCGGCCGGCAACGCCATCTATCGCCGCGAGACCTACGACAATTATCCGGCCGCGCGCGCCATCATGAGCTGCGTCTATGAGGGCCTGCAGTTGCCGATCGACGCCGCGCTGCGCGTCGAGTCGCGTTACTTCACGAAAGTCCTGCGCTCCAAGGAAGCCGCGGCGATGATCCGCAGCCTGTTCCTGTCGATGCAGGAGCTGAACAAGGGTGCCCGGCGTCCGCAAAGCGTGCCGCCGACCAGGATCAAGAAGGTCGCCGTGATCGGCGCCGGCTTCATGGGCGCCAGCGTCGGCTACGTCTCGGCCCGCGCCGGCCTCGACGTCGTGCTGATCGACCGCGACCAGGAAAGCGCCGACAAGGGCAAGGCGCATGCGCAGAAGGTGATCGACGAGCAGGTCGCCAAGGGCCGCGCCAAGGCCACTGACCGCGACGCGCTGCTGGCGCGCATCACGCCGACCGCCGACTACGCCACGCTCGGGGATTGCGACCTCGTCATCGAGGCCGTGTTCGAGGACCGCAAGGTCAAGGCTGAGACTTTTGCCAAGGCGCAGCAATACCTCAGGGCGGACGCGATCTTCGCTTCCAACACCTCGACGCTGCCGATCACCTCGCTGGCCGAAAGCTTCAAGGAGCAGGGCAAGTTCGTCGGCATTCACTTCTTCTCGCCGGTCGAGAAGATGATGCTGGTCGAAATCATCCTCGGCAAGAACACCGGCGACATCGCGCTCGCCGCCGCGCTCGACTATGTCCGGATGATCGGCAAGACGCCGATCGTCGTCAATGATTCGCGCGGCTTCTACGCCAACCGCTGCGTCGGCCGTTACATCGCCGAAGGCAACGAGATGTTCCTCGAAGGCGTGCCGCCGGCGATGATCGAGAACTGCGCCAAGATGGCCGGCATGCCGGTCGGTCCGCTGTCGCTGTCCGATGAAGTCGCCCTCGACCTCGGCCTGAAGGTCATCAAGGCAACCGAAGCCGATCTTGGTCCCAATTCCATCAACCCGGATCAGAAGAAGCTGATGGTGGAACTGGTCGAGAAGCAGGGGCGCTTGGGGCGCAAGAACAGCAAGGGCTTTTACGACTATCCCGAGAAGGGCAAGGGCCAGAAGAGCCTGTGGCCGGGCCTGTCGGCGCTGCAGCCCAAGCAGCTCGATCCGGATACGCTCGATATCGAGGAGCTGAAGCAGCGTTTTCTGGTGGTGCAGGCGGTGGAAGCCGCGCGCACGGTCGAGGATCACGTCATCACCGATCCGCGCGAGGCCGATGTCGGCTCGATACTCGGTTTTGGCTTTGCGCCGTTCACCGGCGGCACGCTGTCCTACATCGACTTCATGGGCACGCGGAAGTTCGTCGAGCTCTGCCACAGGTTAGAGGCCAAATACGGCTCGCGCTTTACCCCGCCGAAACTGCTGGAAGACATGGCGGCCAGCGGCGAGACCTTCTACGGCCGCTTCCCGCCGAAGAAGGCGGCGTAAGGTGGCCAAGTAGCCAACCCCGTCATTGCCTGCGACAAACGCGAAGCGTTTGCGCAAGGGAGCGTAGCGACGAAGCAATCCATCCATCCGTTATGCCGCGATATGGATTGCTTCGCTTCGCTCGCAATGACGTAAACAAAAAGGGCCGGATCATCGATCCGGCCCTTTCGCATTCCATCGTTGAAAATCTCACGCCGCCTTCATCAGGCCTTCCTTGGTCAGCGCTTCCTGCACCTTCGGGCGGGCGGCGATGCGGGCCTTGTAGGCCAGAAGGTTCGGCATCTCGGAAAGATCGAACTTCAACCGGTCCGCCCAGGACAGCATCGTGAACAGATAGCCATCGGCAACGGTGAACTGGCTGCCCATCAAATAGTCGCGCCCCGCAAGCTGGGCCTCGACATACTTGAATTTGCCCATCACCCGGTCCTTGAAGAACGCCTTGGCCTCGTCGGCCAGCACCGGCGAGAACATCGGGCCGAAACTCTTGTGCAGTTCCGTGGTGATGAAGTTGAGCCACTCCAGCAGCTTGTAGCGCTCGGCGCTATCGCGGGCGGGCGCGAGGTTCTTAGCCGCGGCCTTGTCGGCGATCATCTGGACGATGACCGGCCCCTCGGTGACCAGTTCGCCCGAATCGAGCGCCAGTACCGGCACCTGGCCCTTCGGGTTGACCTTCAAAAAGTCGTCACCGTTCTCCAGCTTCTTGGTGCGCAGGTCGACCTTGACCAGGTCATAGGGCAGACCGGCCTCGAGGAGCGCGATATGGGGGGATAGCGAGCAGGCGCCTGGCGTATAATACAGTTTCATCGGCTTTTCCTTCCCTCGATATTATCATTATCGGGTGGAGTGACTAAATGCATTTGCATGTAATAGTCAAGATTGATGCAGCTGCATTTAGTGCGGTACACTGATCTGTGACAGATACGGACTGGATGATGAAACGCAAACCATCGACCGAGGCGACCGCCGCCTGGATCCGCCTGATGCGGGTGCAGAGCCGGGTGCTCGATGCCGTCGAGCAGGATTTGAAGAAAGCGGGCTTTCCGCCGCTGGCCTGGTATGACGCGCTGCTGGAACTGTCGCGTGCGCCGTCCGGCGAGATGCGCCCGGTGGAACTGGAAAAGCAGATGCTGATCCCGCAATATTCGACCTCGCGGCTGATCGACCGCCTGGTGGACGAGGGCCTGGCGGCGCGGCGTGAATGCAAGATCGACAAGCGCGGCCAGTTCGTGGAGATCACCGAAGCCGGGCGCGAACTGCAGAAGAAAATGTGGAGCGCCTATTCGGCGGCGATCGAAAAGCACGTCGGCTCGAAACTGTCCGATGCCGACGCCATGAAGCTTTGCGGTCTGCTCGACCGGCTGGGCTGCTCCTGCTCCGACGTCAAGGCCGCCGCTGCCCGCGACGGCGTGCCGGCGCGATGATAACCCTGATATATTTCGTTGTTGCGGACGACGCCGTCCGCATTCCCTTGGCCATAAGGCGCGTTCGGTCGAATCGCCAGATATCCGGATTTTTTCATGGCGCGTGACCAGATCGATATGACGCCGCTGCAATCGCGTGACGAACTCGTCACGTGGTTCGAGGCCGGCTGCAAGCCGCGGTCCGAGTTCCGCATCGGTACCGAACACGAGAAGACCCCGTTCACGCTGGAGGGCCGTCAGCCCGTGCCATACGAGGGCGCGCGCGGCATCGGCGCGCTGCTCGAAGGTATGCAGCTCCTGCTCGGCTGGGAGCCGATCATGGAGCGTGGCAACATCATCGGGCTCTACGACGTTACCGGCGGCGGCGCGATTTCGCTGGAGCCGGGCGGGCAGTTCGAGTTGTCGGGGGCGCCGGTCGAAAACGTGCACCAGACCCAGGCCGAGCTGATGGCGCATCTGGCGCAGGTGCGCGAGATCGCGACGCCCCTTGGGATCGGCTTTCTCGGGCTCGGCATGACGCCGTCCTGGTCGCGGGAGCAGATTCCCGTGATGCCCAAGGGCCGCTACAAGATCATGAGCAACTACATGCCGAAGGTCGGGCAATATGGCATCGACATGATGTACCGGACCTGCACGGTGCAGACCAATCTCGACTTCTCTTCGGAAGCCGACATGGTCAAGAAGCTGCGCGTGTCGATTGCGCTGCAGCCGGTGGCGACCGCCCTGTTTGCCAACTCGCCCTTCACCGAAGGCAAGTCCAATGGGTACCTGTCGTTCCGCTCCGAGATCTGGCGCGACACCGATAACGCGCGCTCCGGCATGTTGCCGTGGGTGTTCGAGGACGGCATGGGGTTCGAGCGCTGGGTCGACTATGCGCTCGACGTTCCCATGTACTTCGTCAAGCGCGGCGACACCTATATCGACGTCGCAGGTTCCTCGTTCCGCGCCTTCTTCGAGGGCCGCAACAATTCACTGCCTGGGGAGCGTCCGACCTTGTCGGACTGGGCCAACCATCTGTCGACGATTTTCCCGGAAGTCCGCCTCAAGCGTTATCTGGAAATGCGCGGTGCGGACGGCGTGCCATGGGGCCGGCTGCCGGCGCTGCCGGCGTTCTGGGTCGGGCTGCTGTATGACGACGAAAGCCTGAACGAGGCCTGGGAGCTGGTCAGTCACTGGACCGCGCCGGAGCGTCAGGCGCTACGCGACGACGTGCCGCGCTTCGGCTTTAAGGCCAGGATCAAGGACCGTTATCTGTTCGAAATCGCCCGGGAATGCCTGAAGCTGTCGCATGCCGGCTTGCGGCGGCGTGGCCGCGTCGATCATTCCGGCCGCGACGAGAGCCGTTACCTCGAACCGCTGGAGCGCATCCTCGAATCGGGCCGCACGCCGGCGGAAGAAATGCTCGACAAATTCAACGGCGAGTGGGGCGGTTCCGTGGAGCCCGTCTATCAGGAATACGCGTTTTAATTTAACGGGTTGCTTAACCTTTGGGCCGTTCATCCACCGTACAGGTTGATGGCGCTCAAATGACGGCCGGATGGAGCATGATCTCCGCGCAAACGCGTTTTTCGCGTTTGTCGCGAAGGAAGACCGGTGCCGGTCTTCCAAGGAAATCATGCTCGAATCAAAGGGCTGGGGCGGGACGGCTTTTCGAAGGCCATCCCGCGCTGGAAGCGCATACTCGAAAGCAACGTACTCGAAAGCAACCTTGCATGGGGACTGTTCGCCTGCTCAGGGCGTGTATGGTGACGCTCGCCTTTTTGGCGGCGGCCGTAGGCGCGCGCCCGGCGCTGGCGCAGGCCAATTTCGACCGTCCTGGCGGCGATTATCTCAGCTCGCCCGTGATCTCGGGCGATCCGGCGGAATGCGCGCTGGTGTGCGAGCGCGACCGCCGCTGCCGTGCCTGGACCTTCAGCTATCCGACCGACCTGACCAAAGGCGCGGTATGCTGGCTCAAGAGCAACGTGCCGGCGCGGGTACAGAGCGATTGCTGCGTCTCGGGCGTGCGCGGCGCCGGCGTGGTCGAACGGCGCAACGAGACAACCGAAACCTCGATCGACCGCTTCGGCGGCGACTACAAGAGTTTTGATCTCAAGAGCGGCGACGGCGACGACGCCTGCAAGGCCGCCTGCGCCGCCGACAACAAATGCCGCGCCTGGACCTATGCCCGGCCCGGCTACGCCGGCAAGGAGGCGCACTGCTTCCTGAAGAAGGACATCAAGCCGCCGCGGCGGAAGGCGGGGTTCACGTCCGGTGTGGTGAGGTAACATTTCAGGCCCTGCGACGTAATTGGCATGCGCACTGGAACTGTTCGTTCCGGTCGAGCGCATCTGGCTGCGCGTATTCAGGGAGATCATGATGAAATTCTCGCGGAGGTTCTTTGGCGGTGCCGTTGTCGCGGCCGGTCTGGCGTTCGCCGGTTCGCTGTCGCCGGCTCTGGCCGGCACGCCCATTCCGTTCTCGGCGGAGGCCTTCAAGGCGGCCCAGGCCGCGGGCGGCCCGATCCTGGTCGAAATCCATGCCGACTGGTGTCCGACCTGCAAGGCGCAGGGACCTATCCTCGACAAGCTGACGGCGGATCCGAAGTTCAAGGACTTGAAGGTATTCCGGGTCGATTTCGACACGATGAAACCGGTGGTGAAGCAATTCGGCGCCCAGATGCAGTCGACGCTGATCGTGTTCAAGGGATCCGCCGAGAAGGGCCGTTCCGTCGGCGATACCAAGCAGCCCTCGATCGCGGCGCTGCTCGACAAGAGCCTCTGAGCTGCCGTGAGCGCCCTCGCGCTGGCCTTCGTGGCTGGACTGCTTTCGATCCTGTCGCCCTGTGTGTTGCCGCTGGTGCCGATCGTGCTCGGCGCTGCCGTCGCCGCGCACGCGTTCGGCGCGTTTGCGCTGGCAGCGGGCCTCGCAATCTCTTTTGCCTTGCTTGGCTTGCTGCTTGCGCTGGTCGGATTCGGCCTCGGCATCGATGCCGGAATCTTCCGCATGGCTGCCGCAGCGATCATGATCGCGCTGGGTGCGGTGCTGCTCGTTCCCGCCTGGCAAGCGAGGCTCGCGGCGGCCGGCGGGCCGGTGGCCGGTTGGGCCGATCAGCGCCTCGGCGGTTTTGCCTCCTCGGGCCTCGCCGGACAGTTTGCCATCGGCCTCCTGCTCGGCGCCGTCTGGTCGCCTTGCGTTGGACCGACGCTTGGTGCGGCGTCGCTGCTGGCCTCGCAGGGCCGCGACCTGCCGCAGGTCGGATTGACGATGGCGGTCTTCGGCATCGGTGCCGGGGTGCCGCTGGTTTTGCTGGGATTGCTGTCGCGCGCCTCCCTGATGCGCGTCCGCTCCGGCCTGTTGTCAGCGGGAAAGCTCGGCAAGGGCTTGCTCGGAGCCGCATTTATTCTGATTGGCGCTACGATCGTCAGCGGTACGGACAAGAAAATCGAGGCCGCGCTGGTCGATGCCTCACCGCAATGGCTGACGGATTTGACGACCTCGTTCTAGTGGCGCCGGTGATCAGGCCGAAACCGCCGGCAGCACCGTGATCTCCGGCCACAGCGCCTTCCATCGTTGCGCCTTCGCTTCGTAATTCGCCGCGGAAAAATTCGCGCCGGGATTGGGCCGCACGATCAGTGCGGCGATATCGTCGTAACCATTCGGCGCGTAGACCTCGTAAGCCTCGCGCGTGCGGCGGATTCCGATCTGCGTGTTCCTGGTCAGGAATCGGTCGATGCCTTGCGCCGAGCAACGCAGCGGTGGATAGGGCAGGCCATGTTTCTTGGGGTACCAGAGATGAACGCGCGCCTGGTTGCGCGCCTCGACCTTGATCCCGCGTGTGGCGAAACGCTCGGCCAGCGTGCGGATGACCTTGTCTTCCGCCTCCCACGACATATCGGGATCGAAATAGAACACGTCGTAATCGTTGATGCCGTAGTCGATCGCGCGCTTCGTCAGCACGTTCCACACCGTTTGCACCAGGCATCCGGAGACCAGCCATGCATCCGGCAGCGCCAGCCGAAACAGTTCCTCGGCAATGATTTCGTTGGCGCGATTTTGCAAGGCGGCGGTGAGGAATTGGTCGGTATTCATGATCATGCCGTAGGGTGGGCAAAGCGAAGCGTGCCCACCATTCCCTGCGGAGTGCCGATGGTGGGCACGGCGCAAGCGCCTTTGCCCACCCTACGAATTCTACTATGTTGCGTCGAATTCCTTCACCGCCTTCTTCGACGCCAGCGAGCGCCAGTGCCGGCGCAGGAACGGCTCGACGGTGGCGCGGCTGGCCTTCGACAGGCGGATCAACACGATCGAATAATCGCGGTAGTGATCAGTGAAGTAAAACACCTTCGGCTGGCTTTCCACCAGCATCTCGCGCTCGTCCCTTGGCACGCCCGGCATCACCAGGCTGTCGGCGTCTTCCCTCAGCCGCGCCAGCATCTTCTTGCGCACCTTTAAGGCCGGCGTGCCGTAGGAGGTGCCGTCTTCGACCTCAGGCCAGGCCAGTGCGATTTTTCTGACGTCGTCGAAGGTCATGGATTGTGCCGTAGGGTGGGCAAAAGCGAAGCGTGCCCACCATAAGCTTGATCGCCGGCGAGTTGGTGGGCACGGCGCAAATGCGCCTTTGCCCACCCTACTTCTACGCGCTCAATGCACGGATGTAAAAAACCGCGCCAGCCGAAAACCCGACAGCCAGGTCCACACCGGCTGGCTACGCATGCCGAGATCCCAGGAGCCGACCACGGCATCAGCCCGGCCGATCAGATTGTCGATCGGCAGCAGCCCCACGCCGCCGTCACGCACCGCGACGCGGCTGTCGGCGGAATTGTCCCTGTTGTCGCCGAGCACGAACAGTTGGCCCGGCGGCACCGTCACCTCGGGCGTGTTGTCGAGCCTTCCATTGTCGCGCATCTTGAAGATCGCGTGGCTGACGCCGTTCGGCAGCGTCTCGACGAAGCGATAGGCCTGCTCCGTGTTGCCGCGATCGTCTTCCGCCTGGCCGACGCCTTCCGGCTTCAACGCCGCGGCGTGGTCGTTGATGAAGAGCTGGCCCTGACGCATCTGGATGCGGTCACCCGGCAATCCCACCACGCGCTTGACCCAGGCCTGCGAGCGGTCGCCCGGCCAGCGGAACACGACGACGTCGCCGCGCTTGGGCGTATCGCCGAACACGCGGCCGGTTTCCGGCAGCGTGATCTGGATCGGCAGCGACGCCGCGCCGTAGCCGTAGGGAAATTTCGAGGCCAGCAGCGCGTCGCCGATCAGAAGCGTCGGCTCCATCGAGCCGGACGGCACGTAAAACGGCTCGGCCAGCGCGCCCTTGGCAACGAACACGACGGCGACGATCGCAGCCAACTGCACGGCCTGCGCGCGCCAGCTCACCGGTTTGGCGATCGAGCTTTCCTTCCGGTCGCTCACCATCTTCTCGTCGCTCACTAGCCCGTTCCTCCGACCGTGATCTTCTCCATCCGCAGCGTCGGCTGGCCGACGCCGACAGGCACGCCCTGGCCGTTCTTGCCGCAGGTGCCGATGCCGGTATCGAGCGCCAGATCGTTGCCGACCATGGTGATCCGATGCAGGTCGGTCGGCCCGTTGCCGATCAGCATCGCGCCCTTCAGGGGCGCGCCGAGCTTGCCGTTCTCGATCTTGTAGGCCTCGGTGCACTGGAACACATATTTGCCCGAGGTGATGTCGACCTGGCCGCCGCCGAAATTCGCGGCGTAGATGCCGTTCTTCACCGAGGCCAGAATTTCCGCCGGATCGCGCTGCCCCGCCAGCATGTAGGTATTGGTCATGCGCGGCATCGGCACATGGGCGTAGCTCTGGCGGCGGCCGTTGCCGGTCGGCTTCATGTTCATCAGCCGCGCGTTCTGCCGGTCCTGCATGTAGCCGACCAGAATGCCGTCCTCGATCAGCACGGTGCGGTTGGTCGGCGTGCCCTCGTCGTCGATGGAGAGCGAGCCGCGCCGCGACGCCATGGTGCCGTCGTCCACCACCGTGACGCCCTTGGCCGCGACCTGCTTGCCCATCAGCCCTGCAAAGGCCGAGGTCTGCTTGCGGTTGAAGTCGCCTTCGAGGCCATGGCCGACGGCTTCATGCAGCATCACGCCGGGCCAGCCGGCGCCCAGCACCACGTCCATTTCACCGGCAGGCGCGGGGACCGATTCCAGATTGACCAGCGCCTCGCGGATCGCGCCGTCGGCCGCCTCGCGCCACGCCTTGGTCTCGATGAACCGCGCATAGCCCTCGCGGCCGCCATAACCCTTGCTGCCGCTCTCCTGCCGGTCGCCTTGCCCTGCGACCACCGAAATATTGACCCGCACCAGGGGCCGGATGTCGCGATAGCTCTCGCCGTCGGGGCGCAGGATTTCCACCACCTGCCAGGTGGCGCCCAGGCTGATGGAAGCCTGCCGCACCCGCGGATCCTTGTCGCGCACATAGGCATCGATCTCGGCCAGCAGTTTTACCTTGGCCTCAAACCCCGGCGCATCCAGCGGATTGTCGTCGCCATAGAGCCGCACATTGGTATGCGCGGGAGCAGCGGCAAAATTGCCGCTGTAGCCACCGCGCACAGCGGCCACCGCATCCGCCGCGCGGATCAGCGCCGGCAGAGATACGTCGGAGGAATGCGCATAGCCGACCGCGTCGTCCTTCACCGCGCGCAGGCCAAAGCCCTGCGACGTGTCATAAGTGGCCTGCTTCAGCCGCCCATTGTCAAAACCGAGCGCTTCGGTCTGGCCATATTCCAGGAACAGCTCGCCGTCGTCGGCCCCCTCAAGCCCCCGCGTAATCTCACGTCGGACGGCATCGCGGTCGAGATTGGCGCGGTCGAGCAGGGAGGTTGTGGCGGGATTGGTCATGCAGACTCCGATTCAGCGAAAATGCTTCGTCGTCCCTGCGAAAGCAGGGACCATAACCACAAGCGCTGGCATTGTAAGCGCAGACGTGTGGCGAGTTCACATTACAACATGGACATCTGTGGTTATGGTTCGCAGGAACGACGATGGCTTGAAAGATAGTCATGACAGCCCCGAAAGGGGAGCCCCTTCACGGCAGCTTGTTGTCCGCCTTGCCGGCAACCTCCGCACCGGGCTCCGGCCTGGCGTGTGCATTGGCCCAGCGGAACAGTTCGTCGAATACTGGCCGCAACGCCCGGCCGCCGGGGTCATCTCGTATTCCACGCGTGGCGGCACTTCGGGAAATACCGTGCGCTTCACCAGGCCCTCGCTTTCGAGGTCGCGGAGCTGGGTCGTCAGCATGTGCTGCGTCACGTCCGGGATAGCGCGCCGCAATTGGCCGAATCGCTGCTTGCCGTCGACAAGCTGCCAGAGGATTTCGCCCTTCCACTTGCCTGAGAGCAGACGAAGCGCCCGATGCAACTGCGCTCTGGCCCGCTCAGAGGGGCATTCTTGCCCTTCATTCTCATTAGTCTGCTTTTTCATACTACCCCAGAAAAATCATCCTACTTGTCAATTTCATCTTAGTCCCGAATTTTGGGTTTGACAGCCCCTCAGGGCTCGCCGGCGGACGGCACTTCTGTCCACCACCGCTTTCACCATTCCAGGAGTTTTTCGATGTCGACAATTGTTGCGCCTGCCAGACCGCGCTGGACCTCTGCCGCCTTGTGGGTCGTCAGGGGATTGCTTGCGCTCGCCTTTGTGGCGGCCGGCGGGGCGAAGCTCTATGGCGTTCCGATGCTGGTCGACGAGTTCGAGCACATCGGGCTCGGACAATGGTTTCGCTATGTCACCGGCGGTCTCGAAATCATCGGCGCGATCCTGCTGCTCCTGCCGCGGAAGGCTGCCCTCGGCGCGTTGCTGCTGATCTGCATCATGACCGGCGCGGTGATCACCCATTTATTCGTCATCGGCGGCTCGGCGGTGCCGGCCATTGTTCTGCTGGCGCTGAACGCTGTGGTCGCCTATGCGGAGCGGGGTCAGATCGCATTGCTTGCCGAGACCGCATGAGGCTGCTGCGATGCGCCTTTCTCGCCGCGAGTTGACGATTGCCATGAGGCTGATCCTGGCCTTCGTGGCGCCGCTGACCGTGATCCTGTTGCTGACAGGATCGGGGGCCGCGGACTCAAAGCCGCAGCCGAAACCTGCCGCTTCGGTTCGGATGCATCGGCTGGTGCTGCCGATCAATACCGATGACCCTACCACGATGCGGGCGCTGATCTCGACCTCGCTCAACCTTCCGAAGTACTATCAGGAGCGGAACGAAGCCTTCACGATCGAAGTCGTCGCCTACAACGCCGGCGTTCACATGCTCCGCGCCGACACGTCACCGGTAAAGGACATGCTGCGGATACTGAGAGGAGTCAATCCGAACATCCGTTTCGTGGTTTGCGAGGCGACCAAGCTTGGCATGGAGCGCCAGGAGGGGCATCCGATCACGCTGATCGACAACGTCGATCTCGTGCCGAGCGGGCCGGGGCGCATCATTGAATTGCAGGAAGCCGACTGGTCCTACATCCGGTCGTGACAAATGGGCCAGAGCTGCACGGGCCAGGTCTGCACAGCGGAGTATCAGACATGACGTCGTATCGCAGGCCGAACCGCCGCACCGTCGTCGCCGGCATGATGGGTGCGGCCGTCTCGCTGACGATGCCGGCGTTGCCGGGGCGCGCGCGGGCCGGCGGACCGCCGCCATTCGCAACCGTCAGGCATCAGTTCACGGAGGTTCGCGGCGCGCGTCCGGTCCCGGCAGTGCCAATCCCGCGCCTCGGCGCAGCGGCGCTCAATCTGGCGTCCTTCCGCGGCAAGGTGGTGCTCGTCAATTTCTGGGCCACCTGGTGCCCGGCCTGCCGCACTGAACTGCCGATACTGGATCGGCTCGCGGGAAACGGCCGCGCCGACCTTGCAGTCGTGGCCATCGCGACTGATCGCGATCGATCGCTGGTCGCGCCCTTCGTGAAAAAACTGAAGCTTCGCGACCTCGCGATCGGCCTCGATCCCGGCGGACTGGTAGCGCGTGCCGGCGCAAGCGACGGCGTCGACACGCCGTTCGCGCTTTACGGCATGCCGATTTCCTTCCTGCTCGGCGTCACCGGGCAAGTCGAAGGCTACATTACCGGTGAAGCGGATTGGCTCTCGCAGGAAGCGGGCCGATTGTTCGATTACTACGCCAGTGCCGGGCGCGGGTGACCGAGACGAACCCGGCTTTGAGGCTGGAGTAGGAGGAGATTAGATTGGGCCGTGACGACGGACCATCTCGTGCCCCGGACGCGAGCGGCCTAAGTGCTGCGGGCCGGGGCCCATTCTACTTTGCATGGGGTTGTTTTCGCGATTTTGTGTCCCGGCCCTGCGGTGTACCGCCGAAGAGTATATGCACGGCGTCCGGGACACGGGATCGTGCTTCGCGCTAACGGCGAATCGATTCGACTCCAACCCATCCCGATCTAGCGTCGGCGGCTCACGGCAGCTTGTCATACCCCTCACCCAGCCCGTTCAGACTGAGCGGAAACCCAATTCCCTCTTCGGGCGTCTCAAAAATAATAAACGTCGCCGTCTTGGCGCTCCGAAGCTGCCCGAGCAGCTTCTCATCCATCACCACCTCAGCCACACATCCATTCGGCAGGCACCTGACAAACCCGGCCCGCCCAACGTCCTGGTTGTCCAGCTTCAGCCCGAGCCCGGAGGGCAGCAGCACGCCCAAGGGCGCCACCACCCGCATCAGCTTGCTCTTCTGGTCGGCGGTTTTCAGCACGATCACGGTGAGGCCGGCGTTGGAGCGGTCCTCGGCTACCACGCTCTGGATCAGGGCGCATTGCTCGCCTTGGGCGCCGGGCGGGGTGTCGCAGCGGATCTGCCAGTCGCCATGGACCGAGCGCACCGCGCCTTGGGCGCTGGCCGTCTGGGTCAGGCCGAGCAGGAACGCTGCGGCGAGCAGGCCGCCGAGCCAGCGGGCCGGTTCCAAGCCAAGTCTTGCCTGGCCAAATCCCGTCTGACGCATTCCCGCCTGATGTTTCGAACGCCCCATCCGGGTCGGTCCTCTTGATCTTTATCTTTCCGGCAGCGCCGGCGACATTTCCGGCCCAGGCCGGCACCACATTGTGATTGAGCTTACCGGACTGATACGCAATGACGGCGCCTTGAAGGCGGTCCCGCAGCCAATCCACGCCGCCTGAGGACCGCCCCTGGCCTCACGCGAATCAGGCCGCCCGGGAGCGCCGTGACTGTGCCTACATCCGGCAACCGGGCTGTCAAGCGGCGAAGCCTTGCAAAATGGCGGGTTTTTGCTGATTTGCCGGGAAAATCCGACATCCGGCGAATAGCAGGTGACGCATGGCGTTGCGCCCCACTACTGCATTGCGAGAGCCTTAGAATTATGGTTTGAGAGGCTGGATTTCGACGCGTTCTAACGATCAGGCCCAGGGTACTGTAGCAATGCTGTTGCAGGTACTTTTGAAGGTGTACTTCCAAAAGTACCTCCGGTAGGCCGTTTGTGAGGGCGGATCGTGCGGCATTTCCGGCCATTCGGCTGAAATGCTTTGGGGACTTATTCAAAGGAGCGCGAGCGGCATGAAGATGTCGAGTGGCCTGATGGGCCGGCGATTGCTGGGGTTGACGGTGGCGGGCGTGGCGCTCGCAGCCGGCGGGGCGGCTTTTGGGGCGCAGCCCAAGCCGTGGGAAATGACGCTGCAGGAAGCCGCGACCCCCGTGATGGAAAACATCATCAGCTTCCATAACTTGCTGCTGGTGCTCATCACGCTGATCACCCTGTTCGTGCTGGTGCTGTTGGTCATCGTGGTGGTGAAGTTCAACGCCAAGGCCAATCCGGTCCCCTCCAGGACCACCCACCACACGCTGATCGAGGTAGCCTGGACGCTGATTCCGGTGCTGATCCTGGTCGCCATCGCGGTGCCGTCGTTCCGCCTCTTGTTCCAGCAGCTCGACATTCCCAAGGCTGACCTCACGGTAAAGGCCACCGGCAAGCAGTGGTACTGGAGCTACGCTTATCCGGATAACGGCAAGTTCGAATTCGATTCGCTGATGGCTGCCGACAAGCAGCCGCGCCTGCTCGGCGTCGACAACGAGATGGTGGTGCCGGTCAACAAGGTGATCCGGATCCAGACCACCGGCGCGGACGTCATTCACGCGTTCGCGGTGCCGTCGTTCGGCATCAAGATCGACTCGATCCCCGGCCGTCTGAACGAGACCTGGTTCAAGGCCACCAAGGTCGGCATGTATTACGGCCAGTGCTCGGAACTGTGCGGCAAGGACCACGCCTTCATGCCGATCGCGGTGCGGGTGGTGACCGATCAGGAATTCGCTTCCTGGGTTGAGGCGGCGCAGAAGAAATATGCGACCAATCCGGCGAACACGTTCGCCTCGGCTGGTGGTCAGGCCGCGCAGTAAGGCGCGGCCAAGGGACAAGCACGGGACAAGGGCGACGGGACCTGAAAAGGTCCGAAAAGGGACTGCAAGGCAGGATTTCAAAATGGCAACGACCGCAGCGACACACCACGATCACGCCCATGATGACCACGCCCATGCCAATCCGACCGGATGGCGGCGCTGGGTCTATTCGACGAACCATAAGGACATCGGCACGATGTACCTTATCTTCGCGATCTTCGCGGGTGTCATCGGTGCGGCGATGTCGATCGCGATCCGCATCGAGCTGATGTATCCCGGCGTCCAGTTCTTCCACGAATCCCACACCTACAATGTGTTCGTGACCTCGCACGGCCTGATCATGATCTTCTTCATGGTGATGCCGGCGATGATCGGCGGCTTCGGCAACTGGTTCGTGCCGCTGATGATCGGCGCGCCGGACATGGCGTTCCCGCGCATGAACAACATTTCGTTCTGGCTGCTGCCGGCCTCCTTCGCGCTGCTCCTGATGTCGACCTTCGTCGAGGGTGAGCCGGGCGCCAATGGCGTCGGCGCGGGCTGGACCATCTACGCGCCATTGTCCACCTCGGGTCATCCGGGGCCGGCGGTGGATTTCGCGATCCTGTCGCTGCATCTGGCCGGCGCCTCCTCGATCCTCGGCGCCATCAACTTCATCACCACGATCTTCAACATGCGCGCGCCGGGCATGACCCTGCACAAGATGCCGTTGTTCGTCTGGTCGATCCTGGTGACGGTGTTCCTGCTGCTGTTGTCGCTGCCGGTGCTCGCCGGCGCCATCACCATGCTGCTCACCGACCGCAATTTCGGCACCACCTTCTTCTCCGCCGACGGCGGCGGCGACCCTTTGCTGTTCCAGCATCTGTTCTGGTTCTTCGGTCATCCCGAAGTGTACATCCTGATCCTGCCCGGCTTCGGCATGATCAGCCAGATCGTCTCGACCTTCTCAAAGAAGCCCGTGTTCGGCTATCTCGGCATGGCCTACGCCATGGTCGCGATCGGCGGCATCGGCTTCGTGGTGTGGGCGCACCACATGTACACCGTCGGCATGTCCTCGGCGACGCAGGCCTATTTCGTCGCCGCCACCATGGTGATCGCGGTGCCGACCGGCGTTAAGATCTTCTCCTGGATCGCCACGATGTGGGGCGGCTCGATCGAGTTCCGCACACCGATGCTGTGGGCGATCGGCTTCATCTTCCTGTTCACGGTCGGCGGCGTCACCGGCGTCGTGCTGGCCAATGCCGGCGTCGACCGCGTGCTGCAGGAAACCTACTACGTGGTTGCGCACTTCCACTACGTGCTGTCGCTTGGCGCCGTGTTCGCGATCTTCGCCGGCTGGTACTACTGGTTCCCGAAAATGTCGGGCTACATGTACTCGGAGACCATCGGCAAGCTGCACTTCTGGTTCACCTTCATCGGCGTGAATCTCGTGTTCTTCCCGCAGCACTTCCTCGGGCTATCAGGCATGCCGCGCCGCTACGTCGACTATCCGGACGCGTTTGCGGGCTGGAACCTGGTGTCGTCGCTTGGTTCCTACGTTTCGGGCTTCGGCGTGCTGATCTTCATCTACGGCGTGGTCGATGCCTTTGCGAAGAAGCGCGTGGCCGAGGCCAATCCGTGGGGCGCCGGCGCCACCACGCTGGAATGGACGCTGCCGTCGCCGCCGCCCTTCCACCAGTTCGAAGTGCTGCCGCGCGTTCAGTAACCGGTCGTTCGCGGCGCGCCGCCGTTGCGCGCCGCGGCTTGAGTGAAGCGAGATAGATCTTGTCGGTAGTCGATCACAACGCCATCGATGCTCTGCCCCGGATTTCCGAGGCGGAGGTCGGTGATTACATCGCGCTGTTGAAGCCGCGGGTGATGTCGCTCGTGATCTTCACCGCGCTGGTCGGCCTCGTGATCGCGCCCGGCCACGTGCACCCCGTGCTGGCGTTCACCGCGATCCTCTGCATCGCGGTCGGGGCCGGCGCTTCGGGCGCGATGAACATGGCCTATGAGGGCGACATCGACGCGTTGATGTCGCGCACCGCCAACCGCCCGATCCCGCGCGGACGCATCACGCAGGGCGAGGCGATGGCGTTCGGCCTGATCCTGGCGTTCTTCTCGGTGCTGACGCTCGGTATCCTCGTCAACTTGCTGGCCGGCGCGCTGCTGGCGTTCACGATCTTCTTCTATGTGGTGGTCTACACCATGTGGCTGAAGCGCTGGACCGCGCAGAACATCGTGATCGGCGGCGCCGCGGGCGCGCTGCCGCCTGTCGTGGCCTGGGCCGCGGCCACCGGCTCGCTGTCGATCGAGCCGCTGCTCCTGTTCCTGATCATCTTCTTCTGGACCCCGCCGCATTTCTGGGCGCTGGCGCTGTTTCGTTCGGACGACTATGCCCGCGCCGGCGTTCCGATGCTGCCCGTGGTCGCCGGACCCGATGCGACGCGGCTGCAGATCCTGCTCTATACCATCGTGCTGGTCGCGATCGCGGCCGCGCCCTGGCCGCTCGGCTATTTTGATGCGGTCTACGGCGTCACCTCGCTGGTGCTCGGTTCCGGCATGATGTGGCTGGCCATCGCGGTCTATCGCCGCCGCGAGGGCAGGGAAGCGCTGCGCGCCACGCGCCGGCTGTTTGCGTTCTCGATCCTGTATCTGTTTGCGCTGTTTGCGACCCTGCTGCTCGAAGTGGTCGTCCGCGCCGTCGTCCCTTTGTTCGGGTAGGGGGCGCATGGACGACAATCGAAAGCCAGATGGAATCGTCCTCACCGAGGCGCAGAAAAGAAGCCGCCGCCAGCGCTCGATCGCGATTGCGCTCGCACTCGGCGTCCTCGTCGTGCTGTTTTTCGCGGTCACCATGGTCAAGGGGCCAGCCGTTCTCGTCCGGCCCATGTGATCTTTGAATGTTAATATTTGAATGTAGTTGAGATGGAAAACAAACCGCAGATGCGCGAGGGAGTGACGGGGAGCGGCAAGACCGCTTCGCGCCGTACGCTCACGCGCGATGCAGCGGTCGCCTCGATCTGCGGCTTCGTGGTGGTGTTCATGGTCGGCGCGTCCTATGCCGCCGTGCCCTTCTACAACTGGTTCTGCCGCGCCACTGGCTTCAACGGTACCACCCAGGTCGCGACCTCGGCGCCATCAGACGCGCCGCTTCAGCGCAAGATCGCGGTGCGGTTCGACGCCAATGTCGGCCCCGGCCTGCCCTGGAAATTCGAGCCCGAGCAGAACGAGATCGAGGTCCGGATCGGCGAGGTCGTCACCGTATTCTATACCGTGACCAACCAGGCCGCGCGCCCCACCACCGGCGTTGCGGCCTACAACGTCGCGCCGCTGACGGTCGGCGCCTATTTCCAGAAGATCAACTGCTTCTGCTTCACCGAACAGACCATGGGCCCGGGCGAGAAGCGCGAGATGCCAGTCGTGTTCTACGTCGATCCGCAGCTTGCGAAAGACAGCGAGAACGACACCCTGAAAACGATCACGCTATCCTACACCTTCTATCCCGTGCGCGATCCGGCGCCGAAGCCGGTCGCGGCCGGCGAAGGCGACAGGCGCAAAGGAAGCCTGTGACGGGAAACTTGTGAACCAGGAATCCCGTATCTAACGGGATTTCGGATTTGAAATTTGAGACGAATATGTGCCGAAGGGAACGGCACATCCAACGGAGAGACCGCAATGGCTACGGCGCACGCGAAGCACCACGACTACCACCTCGTCGATCCGAGCCCGTGGCCGGTCGTAGGCTCGATCTCGGCCTTCATCATGGCGGTGGGTGCGATCACCTGGATGCATCACATGTTCGCCGCGGCGCCGATCATCTTCGGCGTCGGCACCATCGGCGTGCTCTACACCATGGCGAGCTGGTGGGGCGATGTGATCCGCGAAGCCCAGTACAAGGGCGACCACACCCGCGTGGTGCAGATCAGCCACCGCTACGGCATGATCCTGTTCATCGCCTCCGAGGTGATGTTCTTCGTCGCCTGGTTCTGGGCCTTCTTCAATTCCGCGCTGTTCCCCGCCGACGCGGTCCACGCCACCCGCGATGCGGTGTTCGGCTGCGGTCCGGGAACGGCGATGGGCGCCTGCAGCGTGCCGGGCACCTGGCCGCCGAAGGGCATCGAGACCTTCGACCCCTGGCATCTGCCGCTGCTCAACACGCTCTTGCTGCTGACCTCGGGCACGACCGTCACCTGGGCGCATCACGCGCTGCTCGAGGACGACCGTCAGGGCCTGAAATACGGCCTGATCCTCACCGTGCTGCTCGGCGTCGCCTTCACCTGCGTGCAGGCCTATGAATACGCCCACGCCACCTTCCACTTCTCCGGCAACATCTACGGCGCGACCTTCTTCATGGCGACCGGCTTCCACGGTTTCCACGTGCTGGTCGGCACCGTGTTCCTGCTGGTTTGCCTGTTGCGCGCCTATGCCGGCCACTTCACGTCGAAGCAGCATCTCGGCTTCGAGTTCGCCGCCTGGTACTGGCACTTCGTCGACGTGGTGTGGCTGTTCCTGTTCATCTGCATCTACGTCTGGTTCCGCGGTGCGGGACCGGTGGCCGGGCACTGATACAGGCTTGACGTGCTACAAGGGGGGCGGTCGGAAGGACCGCCCCCTTTTTCTTTGCAAAGTGAAGCCATGACAGATAACGCGGCAATCACCGTCACCCAGAGCGTACTCCGCGGCATCGCCTGCCGCTGCCCGCGTTGCGGCAAGGGCAAGCTCTATGCGGGCTTCCTCGACCTGCGCCCGAATTGCGAAGCGTGCGGGCTCGACTACGCCTTCATCGATGCCGGCGATGGGCCTGCGATCTTCATCATCATGCTGGCGGGCGCCATCGTCGTCACCGCGGCCCTGATTGTCGAAGTCAAGTATCAGCCGCCGTTCTGGCTGCATGCGGCGCTGTGGCTGCCGCTGATCATAGCTACCACGCTGTTGCCGCTGCGCTCGATGAAGTCGTTGTTGATCGCGCTGCAGTTCCATCACAAGGCGGCGCCCGGCCGGCTGATCGACCGCGAGCCGAAATGACCGGGCCCTCGTCGCGGCGGCCGGCGGTTACCGGTTTTGCCATCTTCACGCTGCTGATGGTGATGGCCTTTACGGGCCTCGGGATTTGGCAATTGCAGCGCCGGGTCGAAAAGCACGCGCTGATCGCCTTGCTGAACGAGCGGCTCGCCGCCGCGCCCGAGGCGCTGCCGGCGTCGTCGCAATGGAATGCGCTGACGCCGGCCAAAGACGAATTCCGCCGTGTCAGCTTCACCGCCACCTACGCGCCGTTGCCGGACGCGATGGTCTACAGCGCGGGATCCGCGGTCCGTGACGACGTCTCCGGCCCCGGCACCTGGGCCTTCCTGCCGGCGCAGCTCGCCGGTGGCAACACCATCGTGGTCAACACCGGCTTCGTGCAGAACACGATGCAGGACCGCGCCCAGCAGGATCGCGCCGTGAGACGGCTCATCACCGGTGACCCGGTGCAGCTCAGCGGCTACATCCGTTTTCCCGAAAGCGCCGGCGCGCTGACGCCGCCGGAGAGCGTGGCAAAACGGCTCTGGTTCACCCGCGATCATCTCGCTATGTCCCGCGTGCTGGGCTGGGTGGAGGGCGGCAAGGCCGTCGCGCCGTTTTATGTCGATCTGGAAACGCCCGTGCCCGAGAGCGGCATTCCAAAACCCGGCCCGCTCTCCGTGCGTCTCAAGGACGATCACCTGCAATACGCCATCACCTGGTTCACACTGGCGTTTGCAGTCATCATCGCCTTCGGCGTCTGGTGGCGCGCCCAGCGCCGCGCCTGAGTTCCTCCCCGTATTCAACCGGACTAGCTTGTCGGAACGTTTGTTCCTCACAATCGTTTGAGTTCCACGGTGCGTACACGACAAGAGGCCGTTCAATGTCCATTCACGACGATCGCCATACTCCATCACCCGCGTCAGCACTTGGGACCAGGAATAGCGACGTGGATGGGATCGCGGATTTGGCGGATGATTTCGATCAGATAGCTCTGGTGGTCGACTGGCTCGATGCGTGCCGGAAGCGCGACCTGGCGGCGTTGCTTGACCTCTATGCCGACGACGCGAGGCTCGAATGCCAGTGCGGCGGGGGCAAGGTCAGCGAAGGCCGCGCCGAACTCGAATCCTATTGGCGGCCGCGCCTCGATGCGCTCGCACCCACCGCATTCGGGCTGGAGGAAATCACGCCGACCGCCGAGGGCGTCGTGCTCGATTATCTGAGCCATGAAGGCGAGCCGGTCCGTATCGCGTTCACCTTTTCGCGCGACGCCAAGATCCAGCGGGCCGCTTGCGCTCCCACGGGACAGGCGTTGCATCAGGAAGTTGCCAGCGTTGCCGATCAGGTTGGCTGACCGTTAGCCTGTTTCTCGCCTCGCGCATGGGCGGCGGAATCTCCTGCCGGAAGCCGGCAACGCACGCAGGTGCGTCCCTCTTCGCGCAGCAGTTCAAGCGTCCCGCTCAGCGCCCGAACGCGCTCCAGCATTCCCGTCAATCCCCGGCCGAACATCCGGTCCGCCGGAAAGCCGATGCCGTCGTCGGATACTTCCACGATCACCTCGCGGTCGTGGATGTCAGCCGCGACATGCATCGCGTTCGCCCTGGCATGACGAAGCACGTTTGTCACCGCCTCCTGGATCACGCGATAGATTGTCTGTGATAGCAAGCCGTCGACCTCGTTCAGCGTCGTGTCGATCTGCGACGTCACTTTGAGATCCGGCGCCTGTGCCTTCACGTTCTGCAGCAGCGTCTGGATGCTCCTCTCCAGGCCGAGCTCCTGGATGTAGAGCGGCCGCAGCCGGTCGAGGATGCGGCGGTTCGCCTGCTGCAATGTTTCGACCGACTGCACAATGCCCTCGGCGGCGCGCCTCAACTTCGCCTGGCCGGACGGGATGGATTCCAAAAGCGCCACCGTGTTGGCGCGGATCCCGAACAACAGCGGCCCGAGTTCGTCATGAAGCTCGCGCGCCATATCCTGCCGCTCATCGTCCTGCAGCGACACGATCCGGCGCAGCAGGCTGCGGTTATCCTGGCTGAGGCGATTGAGGGTGCGGGCGAGTTCGTTGGCTTCCTGCGCGCTCTTGCGGATCTCGGGCGGGCCGGCGGGAGCAATCGGCTGCTCGTAATCGCCCGATCGCATTCGGGTCAGGCCGTCGCCCAGACTTTGCAGCGGTCGCAATGCGGAACGCGCGGCGAAATGGGCAATGGCCCACGTCAACAGCATCAAAGTAATTCCGGAGCAGACGATCGCCAGAAATCCGATCCACTTCTCGTAGATGTCGGCGGTCATGTCGGGCACAAATACGATGTCGCCGACCTGCCTTCCCTCGATCGTCACCGGGAAGGTGGCTTTGAATTCGGGTAGGGCGAGGAGGCGGACGAACCAGTCAGGCACCGTCCCCAAGGGGGTCTGCACCTCGGCAGCATTAACATCGAGGTCAGTCCCGAGGCGCCGAAACCGGATTGTTGCGGAGGCACCCAGCGGTTGCACGAACGCTTCGAGCGTCGCTTGCGGATTGCTGGAGGTCCGAAGCGCGTCGTTGAGCGCAGCCGCGACCGCCCTGGCCGAGCGAGCAGCCGGTTCGGTTTCCTCCATAAGTTGCGCCGTGGCGAAGATCCGGAGCGAAACGCCCCCGGCCAACAGAGCGGCCACGAACATCAGGCCGAGCAGCAGCAACAACCGCGTTCGAAGAGAAAGCCTGTTCCACATTTCGACTAATATAACTCCCGCAACCCAAGATTTCTCTTTTCAAATATCGCCAACCGCCTATTTAATCTTAAAGGGGATAGATGATGCAGAATTCTACCAGATCGGCAACGAAGGTCCTGATCGTCGACGACCACCCGGTGGTCCTGTCGGGTTGCCGGTTGCTGTTTGCGTCTGACAATTCCGTGAAGATCGACGAGGCCACCGACGCCAAGTCCGGGCATCGCGCCTACATGGCGAAGCGGCCTGACGTCACCGTGATCGATATCAAGCTTCCGGATGTGTCGGGTTTCGAACTGATGCGCCGCATCCGCAAGGACGATCCGGACGCGCGGATCATCATGTTCAGCATGAACGACGATCCGGCGTTTGTGGTTCGCGCCATCGAGATGGGCGCGCAGGGCTATGTCTCGAAGGGTGACGACCCCCGGATGCTGGTGAGGGCCGTCCGCAAGGTGGCCGCGGGAGACAATTTCATTTCACCACAACTGGCGGAAGCGGTGACGTTTTCTGGCGCTTCGATCAAGGCCAATCCGGCGTCGCAAATGACCGCGCGCGAACTGGAAATCCTGCGGCTGCTCGGCCGCGGCGACAAGATCGTCGAAGTCGCCGACGCGCTGGAGATTTCCTACAAGACGGTGGCCAACACCACCTCGCTGCTCAAGCAGAAGCTCGGCGCCAAGAATCATTCGGACCTGATCCGGATCGCGGTGGAGATGGGGCTCGGCTGAGCGCTGTCTGCCGTTCGGTGACCGCTGAACCGGCCGCGCCACGTGGGCGCGACCCGTTCGCGTCGCTGCACTTCGCGTTTGCCCGGGCAATGGGATGGACGAAGGCGAATCCAGCGAAGGCTTAGCGGTAATGGCGATGCTTGTGATGACCGCGGCCCCTGTGCCACCCGTAATGGTGTCCGCGTCCCCGGTGCATGTGTCCGTGGCCGCGCCCATGCTTGACCTCAATCACTCCGCCGTCCTGCGTGGCCGAGGGGGCGATGCCCAGCCGGGCGGAAGCGGATACGGTCATTGCCAGCAGCGCAAGACCAATCAGGCCGACACGTCTCATCCAGTGTCCTTCCGTTCTCAGGCATTGTTATGGCAATTGGCGGGAAAACTTGGCAGCATGCGCCTCGCTGGTCGATGGCAGGAGCGGTGCAGGAGTGGTGAATGGCTGACCCGGATATCGTGGAGATCGCCTGCGCACGGGCGTGGGGTGTCTACCTCCTGATCAACCGCGGCATCGATGAGAATGACGCGCGGCGAGGCAAATTGAGGCATTTTATTCGCAAGCGCTGGGAGGCGGGCGACAACGAGACGGAGTTTTTGGCGGTCGAGGGTCTCAAATATCTCAAGAGACTGGACGGGTCCCCGACCGGCTAGGCGTATGCCGTCGGCGGCCGGAGAGCCGAGCTTATCGTCGGGAAAAAAGGGAAGATGGTGTCAGCCCCGGTAACGCAGCGCCGCGACCAGCACGGCAAAGGCCGGGGTGAGCTGGCGGCGGCTCGGGTAATAGAGATGATAGCCTGGAAACGGCGCGCACCAGTCGGCCAGCACGCGGATCAGGCGGCCGTCGGCAAGGTGCGCCTGCACCTGATCCTCCGGCAGATAGGCGAGGCCGAGCCCGGCCAGCACCGCGTTCATCCGCAGCGTCATGTTGTTGAACACCAGCTGGCCGTCGACCCGGACCTTCAGGGCGCGTCCGCGCTTCTCGAACTCCCAGGCGTAGATCCCGCCATAGGTCGGCAATCGGATATTGATGCAGCTATGGGCCACGAGGTCCTGCGGCCTGGCGGGCTTGGGGTGAAGAGCGAAATAGCCTGATGTGCCGACCACCGCCATGCGGAAATCCGGCCCGATGCGCACCGCGATCATGTCCTTTGCCACCTGCTCGCCGAGGCGAACACCGGCGTCGTAACGCTCCGCGACGATGTCGGTGAAACCGTAGTCGACGTTCACCTCCACCTTGATGTCGGGATATCGCGGCAGCAGTTTTGCCAAAGCAGGCGAGAGGATCGTGACGGCCGAATGTTCGGCGGCGGTGATGCGGATGGTGCCGGCCGGCTTGTCGCGAAGCTCGGTCAGCGCGGAAAGCTCGGCGTCGATCTCTTCCAGCTTCGGCGCCACCGTCCGCAGCAGCCGCTCGCCGGCCTCCGTTGGTGCGACGCTGCGGGTGGTGCGGGTCAACAACCGCAGGCCGAGCCGCTCCTCCAGCCCGCGGATCGTATGAGAGAGCGCGGACTGCGAAACATCGAGCTGCGCCGCCGCCCGGGTGAAGCTTCGCTCCCGCGCAACCACCAGGAAGGCCAGGAGATCGTTGATGTTCTGCCGCGCCATTCATGAATCCATTTCATAAGTATGAGCTGATTGTACCATCTAATCGAAACCCTGTGCAGCCGTTAGCTTGTTAAAGGCCGGCGAGTGCGGTCCTCCACGACAGCTCTTTCAAACGTGAACGCCGGCGAGGAACAGCCAAAACGCGGCGCCGTTACGGATGCTTGAGGCGGACGCCGGTCGCGCCGCACATCGTCCGAACGAGCAGAAAACGACAGCAGAATGGGAACACGACATGCAAGGTCCGAGCGACTTCGATCTATCGCGGCGGAAACTGTTGCTGGGAACCGCCGCATCGGTGGCTTTTAGCGCGGCGTCCCCGATGGCCAAGGCGCAAACACCTGCGGCTCCTGCGCGGGCCGCCGCCGAGGCTGTTTCGATGTCGAAAGTTTCCTTCAGTGTGAATGGCAGGCCGCGCGAAATCGCGCTCGACACGCGAACCACGCTGCTCGATGCGCTGCGCGAACATTTGCATCTCACCGGGACCAAGAAGGGCTGCGATCACGGCCAGTGTGGCGCCTGCACGGTCATCGTTGGCGGACGGCGGATCAATTCCTGCCTGACGCTCGCGGTCATGCATGAGGGCGACGAGATCAAGACAATCGAGGGGCTGGGTACGCCTGAAAACCTGCACCCGATGCAGGCCGCATTCGTAAAACATGACGGCTATCAATGCGGCTATTGCACGCCCGGGCAGATCTGTTCGGCGGTCGCCGTGCTCGACGAGATCAAGGCCGGCATTCCGAGCCATGTCAGCGCCGACCTGAACGCGCCGGCACAACCGACCAATGCCGAACTCCGCGAGCGCATGAGCGGCAACATCTGCCGCTGCGGCGCCTATTCCAACATCGCCGAGGCGATATCAGAAGTGGCCGGGAGGCCCGCATGAGATCATTCACCTACGAGCGCGCCCGCAACCCCGCTGAGGCTGCAGCCTCCGCTATGCGCCAACCGGACGCCAAATTCATTGCCGGCGGCACCAATCTGCTCGACCTGATGAAACTCGAGATCGAGACGCCGGCGCATCTGATCGACGTCAACGGCCTTGCGCTCGACAAGATCGAGCCGACATCCGATGGCGGATTGCGGATCGGCGCGCTGGTGCGCAACACCGATCTCGCTGCTGATAGCCGCGTGCGGCGCGACTATGCCGTGCTGTCGCGCGCGCTGCTCGCGGGCGCCTCCGGCCAGTTGCGCAACAGGGCGACGACCGCGGGCAATCTGCTGCAGCGGACGCGCTGTCCTTATTTCTATGACACCAACCAGCCCTGCAACAAGCGCCGGCCCGGCAGCGGCTGCGCGGCGATCGGCGGGTTCAGCCGCCAGCATGCCGTGGTGGGCGCCAGCGAAGCCTGCATCGCCACCCATCCGAGCGACATGGCGGTGGCCATGCGCGCGCTCGATGCGACGATCGAAACCGTGCGGCCGGACGGCGCGACGCGAACGATCCCGATCGCCGAATTCCACCGCCTGCCCGGCGACACGCCGCATATCGAAACCACACTGCAGCCGGGCGAACTGATTACCACCGTGACGCTGCCAAAACCCGTCGGCGGCAGGCAGGTCTATCGCAAGGTGCGCGATCGCGCCTCTTACGCCTTCGCGCTGGTCTCGGTCGCCGCGATCGTGCAGCGCGACGGCACCGGGCGCATTGCGCTTGGCGGCGTCGCGCACAAGCCGTGGCGCATCGAGGCGGCGGAGGCCCAGATGCCGCGCGGCGCCAGGGCCGTCGCCGCGCAATTGTTCGCCGATGCGAAGCCGACGCGCGAGAACGCATTCAAGCTGTCGCTGGCCGAGCGCACGCTCGGCGCGGTGCTTACCGAAGCGAAGGGCTGACCTCATGAAATTCGATACCCCCGCGACGACCAATCCGATCGACCAGATGAAGGTTGTCGGCCAAGCCTTCAGCCGCATCGATGGTCCGCTCAAGACCACCGGCACGGCGCCCTATGCCTACGAGCGCCACGACGTCGTTTCGAACCCTGCCTATGGCTACGTGGTCGGTTCGGCGATCGCGAAAGGACGGATCGCCGGCATCGACCTCGGCAAGGCCAAGGCCGCGCCCGGCGTGCTCGCGATCGTCACGGCCGACAATGCCGGCAAGCTCGACAAGGGCAGGCTCAACACCGCAAAACTGCTCGGCGGCCCCGAGATCCAGCACTATCACCAGGCCATCGCCGTGGTCGTGGCGGAGACCTTTGAGCAGGCACGCGCCGCGGCGCAGCTCATCCGCGTCGATTACGTCAGGGAGCAGGGCGCGTTCGATCTCGCTTCGTTGCTGGACAAGGCGAAGCCAAATCCTATCACGAACGGTCCCGGCGATACGGCGGTCGGCGACTTCGCCGCTGCGTTTGCGGCTGCGCCGGTCCGGCTCGATGCGCGCTACTCAACGCCCGATGAAGCGCACGCGATGATGGAGCCGCACGCGACGATCGCCGCATGGGAGGGCGACAAGCTCACGCTATGGACCTCCAACCAGATGATCGCCTGGAACAAGGCCGAGATGGCCAAGATCCTGGGCATGCAGGCGGAGAAGGTTCGCCTCGACTCGCCATTCATCGGCGGCGGTTTTGGCGGCAAGCTGTTCCCGCGCGCCGATGCGCTGCTGGCCGCGCTGGGCGCGCGTGCCGCCAAGCGGCCGGTGAAGGTGGCGCTGCAGCGTCCCCTGATGTTCAACAACACCACGCATCGGCCCGCAACAATCCAGCGCATCCGCATCGGCGCGACGCGGGACGGCAAGATCACGGCGATCGGTCATGAAAGCTGGTCGGGCGACCTGCCGGGCGGCAAGGCGGATGGCGCGGTCAGCCAGACGCGGCTGCTCTATGCCGGCGCACACCGCATGACCGCCACGCGGCTCGCGACACTCGATCTGGCCGAAGGCAATGCCATGCGCGCGCCGGGCGAGGCGACGGGCATGATGGCGCTGGAAATCGCCGTCGACGAAATGGCCGAGAAGCTCGGCATGGATCCGATCGAGTTTCGGATCGTCAACGATACCCAGGTCGATCCGGAAAAGCCGGAGCGGCCGTTCTCGCAGCGTCAGCTCGTCGAGTGCCTGCGTACCGGCGCCGAGCGCTTCGGCTGGAGCAAGCGTAACCCGCAGCCGGGCAGGATCCGCGATGGACGCTGGCTGGTCGGCATCGGCGCCGCCGCGGCGTTTCGCAACAATCTGCTGACGAAATCAGCGGCGCGTGTCCGGCTCGACAACAAAGGTGTCGTCACCGTCGAGACCGACATGACCGACATCGGCACCGGCAGCTACACCATCATCGCGCAGACCGCGGCCGAGATGATGGGCGTGCCGCTCGAGAAGGTGAAGGTACGCCTCGGCGACTCGGTCTTCCCGGTGTCGGCCGGCTCCGGCGGGCAATGGGGCGGCAACAACTCCACCGCCGGCGTCTATGCCGCCTGTGTCAAGCTGCGCGAGGCGGTCGCGCAGAAACTCGGCTTCAACTCCGCCGAGGCGGAATTCGCCGATGGCGAGGTGCGCGCGGGCAATCGCAGCGTGCCGCTGGCGCAGGCCGCGGCCGATGGCGGCATCACGGCCGAAGACGAAATCGAGTACGGCGATATCGCCAAGAAGTACCAGCAATCGACTTTCGGCGCGCATTTCGTTGAAGTCGGCGTCGATGCCGCGACCGCCGAGATCCGCGTGCGGCGGATGCTCGCGGTGTGCGCCGCCGGACGCATCCTCAATCCGAAGACGGCCCGCAGCCAGGTGATCGGGGCGATGACCATGGGCGTCGGCGCAGCACTGATGGAAGAACTCGTGGTCGACAAGCGTGCCGGCTTCTTCGTCAACCACGATCTCGCGGGCTACGAAGTGCCTGTTCATGCCGACATCCCGCATCAGGACATGTTCTTCCTCGACGAGACCGATCCGATGTCGTCGCCGATGAAGGCCAAGGGCGTCGCGGAGCTCGGCATCTGCGGCGTGGCGGCAGCCGTTGCCAACGCGGTTTACAACGCGACGGGCGTGCGCGTCCGCGATTATCCGATCACGCTCGACAAGCTCCTGGAACAAATGCCGGACGTGGGTTGAGCGCTGAAACGCGCGCGGCCGCGCGTATCCCGAAGCTCGACGCAAGCGCCTCTAGAGAAAGCATCATGATCACGCGACGACGCCTGCTCGCCACCTCCGGTCTCGCGGTGCTGGCGGCAGGCACCACGCCGGCTGTCCCGGCGCAGGCAAGGAATGGAACGATGGAAATCAAGCGAAGCGGTTCACGGCCGTCAGGCAAAGGGCCCGCGGAATACTTCACGGGCAGCGTGCGTGTCGATCCACTCATGCAAGCGCCCGATCCGGCGCGCGTCGCCGGCGCCAGCGTCACCTTCGAGCCCGGCGCGCGGACGGCATGGCATACCCATCCCCTGGGCCAGACCCTGATCGTCACATCCGGCCGCGGCTGGGTGCAGGTCTGGGGCGGGCGCGTCGAGGAAATTCACCCGGGCGACGTCATCTGGTTTCCGCCCGGCGAAAAGCACTGGCATGGCGCGACGCCGACGACGGCCATAACACATATCGCCATTCAGGAGCGGCTCGACGGCAAGGCCGTCGACTGGATGGAAAAGGTCCGCGACGAGCAATACCGGGCTTGATGGAGCGCGGTTGTCTTGAGGGTTTGATCGGTGCGGCTTGTTGGGATGTCCGCTATGCCACGTCGCGATCAAATTTCGCATCGCACCGAAATGACGCGATGTGCCAATTCCGCACTCATGCACCGCAGCCAAAAGTAGAGCTATTCGATTACGCCGTCAGCGCGGGCAAGCAACGCCGGCGGCACGTTGATGTGCAATGCTCCACCGGGCGACGATCTGTCCTCAATACAGCCGTTCCTTGTTGCCTTTCTCGATGATGACCTGCATCTGCTCGACGCTTTCTTGCGTCTTGGCGTGAGCGACCAGCGTTTCCGCGAAAGTGGGTACGGCTGACGATTCGCCCCACGTATGAGGCTGCCAGAGACCGGATCGGATCATGCACTTCGGACAGTGTGCGTAGACTTTTTCAACAGCTACCACCAGGACGTGATTAGGAGCCTTGCCATTAACCGACATCGTATGTCGGAGAGCATCATCTCTTACGATGATTGCCTTCCCGCTAAGCCGAAGCGTGTGGGTTACACCCGGGATGAGGAAGATCATTCCGACATTCGGATTGCGCAGCACGTTGCGAAAGGTCTCAATGCGGCGATTGCCAAGCCGGTCCGGAACTGCAAGGGTTTGCTCGTCCAGGACCTTCACGAAACCAGCAGAATCCCCCTTCGGCGAGATGTCCAACAGACCGGCCTCACCTGCCGAGGCAATGAAGGCGAACGGCGCGTGCTCGATGAATGTGCGTGCAATGGGGTCGATGGACGTGACGACCTTCGCTACCGAGTGGCGGGGAGGGTCCCCAACGACTGCTCGGATCTCCGCCTCGCTTGAGACAACGTCGCGAAAACGTTCTCGTAACTTACTGATCGCAGCCATACCGGAATCTCCGAGTTACTCGGTGTGTCACAACCTATCTCGGGAAAGCGAAAGCGTCTATGTTTAGAGAAGCATCTCGGTCGACCGTAAGCGGACGTCGCCATCGACGTCGTGCTTCATGCCGGCCGTAGCGCGGTCGATCATTCTCGTCACCGGCTTCATTTCCACGCCCGCATGCTCGTGCCGCCCGATCAGGCATGACGGGAATATGGCAGTGGATGAAGATTGTTCATCGAAGCGAGCGCTCGAATCGTACCAAAAACGCGCTAGAGTGGGGCCATGGAAAAATCCCCGCGCCCCCTGCCGTTCGCGGCGTTCGAATGGCTGGTGTCCGGGCGCTACTTGCGGGCGCGTCGCAAGGAAGGCTTCATTTCCGTTATTGCCGGTTTCTCGTTCCTCGGCATCATGCTCGGCGTTGCGACGCTGATTATCGTGATGGCCGTCATGAACGGCTTTCGCAAGGAACTGATCGACAAGATCGTCGGCATGAACGGTCATCTCGTGGTGCAGCCAATCGAACAGCCGCTGACGGATTGGCAGGACGTCACTGAGCGCATCAGCCAGGTTCCAGGCATTCGGCTTGCCGCTCCGGTGGTGGACGGTCCGGCGCTGGCGTCCTCGGCGCACAATGCCTCTGGCGTACTCGTTCGCGGTATTCGCCCTGATGATCTCAACAAGCTCGCCTCGATCGCCGGCAACATCCAGCAGGGCTCGCTGGACGCATTTGAGCAGGGACAAGGGGTCGCCATCGGAAGCAGGCTTGCCGATCAATTGTCGCTGCGCGCCGGCGACAACATCACCCTGGTAGCACCCGGCGGAGCCGTGACGTCGAAGGCCATTGCGCCTCGTATCAAGCCTTACAAGGTCGCGGCGGTGTTCAGCATCGACATGTCGGAATATGATTCCGTGATGGTCTTTCTGCCGCTTGCCGAGGCGCAGGCCTATTTCAATCGCGCCGATGACGTCAGCGCGATCGAAATTTTCATCGAAGCCAGCCCCGACAAGGTCGACGGCTTCCGACGGCCGGTGGCCGACGCCGCCGGGCGGCCGGTGTTTCTTGTCGACTGGCGACGGCGTACCTCGGCCTTTTTCGCGGCACTTCAGGTCGAGCGCAACGTCATGTTTCTGATCCTGACCTTGATCGTGCTGGTCGCCGCGCTGAACATCGTTTCGGGCCTGATCATGCTCGTAAAGGACAAGGGCAGCGATATCGCCATTCTGCGCACCGTGGGCGCCTCGCGAGGATCGATCATGCGGGTGTTCCTGATCGCGGGCGCCGCCATCGGCGTTGCCGGCACGCTGACCGGTTTTCTCGTCGGCATGCTGATTTGCCTGAATATCGAATCGATCCGGCAATTCCTGTCCTGGCTCACCAATACCGAATTGTTTCCGCCAAAACTCTACTTTCTGTCGAAGCTGCCGGCGGAGATCGATGTTGGCGAGACCGCCGCCGTTGTGATCATGGCGCTGACGCTGTCATTCCTCGCGACACTCTATCCATCGTGGCGCGCGGCGCGGCTCGATCCGGTTGATGCGCTTCGATATGAGTAGCCGGACGCGCGCGGGCACTGCCATGCCCTGGAACGACTCGCCACCCGCTCTTTTTTCACCCCAATGCCATTTCCCCTTCGCCCCAAAACGCTTTATGGTGCCCATCGCTTCGCATTTAGCGAAATGAATTCATGATCAATATCAAAGGCTTGGCATAGGGCTTGCGCCTTTGGAGGGTGGTTTGACGCGCTATATTTCGACACGGGGGGAGGCCCCCGTCCTGGGTTTCTGCGATGTGATGCTGACCGGGCTCGCCCGCGACGGCGGCCTCTATGTGCCCGAGGTCTGGCCGCAGCTCTCGCACGAGACCATCGCAGGATTTTTCGGCCGGCCTTACTGGGAAGTCGCGGTCGACGTGATCCGGCCGTTTGTCGCGGGTGAAATCTCCGACGCCGACCTTGGGCGCATGGCGAATGAAGCCTACGCCACGTTCCGCCATCCGGCCGTCGTGCCGCTGAACCAGGTCGGGCCCAATCAATTCGTGCTGGAGCTGTTCCACGGCCCGACGTTGGCGTTCAAGGACGTCGCGATGCAGTTGATCTCGCGGCTGATGGATCACGTGCTGGCCAAGCGCAACCAGCGCACCACCATCGTGGTCGCGACTTCAGGCGATACCGGCGGCGCCGCCGTCGATGCGTTTGCGGGTCTCGACAATGTCGATCTGGTCGTGCTGTTCCCGAACGGGCGCATCTCCGATGTGCAGCGGCGGATGATGACGACGACGGGCGCGTCCAACGTGCATGCGCTCGCCATCGAAGGCACTTTTGACGATTGCCAGGCGATCCTGAAGGCGATGTTCAACCATCACGGCTTTCGCGACGCGGTCTCGCTGTCCGGCGTCAACTCGATCAACTGGGCGCGGATCGTGGCCCAGGTCGTGTATTATTTCACTTCCGCTGTCGCCCTCGGCGCGCCCGCACGCACAGTGGATTTCACCGTGCCGACCGGCAATTTCGGCGACATCTTTGCAGGCTATGTCGCCAAGAAGATGGGCCTGCCGGTCCGCTGGCTGCGCATCGCCTCCAACGTCAACGACATCCTGCCGCGCACGCTCAAGACCGGCATCTATGAGGTGCGCGAGGTTCACGCCTCGGCTTCGCCCTCGATGGACATCCAGATCTCCTCGAATTTCGAGCGGCTGCTGTTCGAGGCGAGCCGCCGCGACGCCGACAGCGTTCGCCGGCTGATGGGCTCGTTGAAACAGTCCGGACGTTTCGTGCTGCCGGATGCCATGCTGGCCGCGATCCGCGAGGAGTTCGATGCCGGCCGCGCCGACGAGACCGAGACGGCGGCCGCGATCCGCGCCGCCTGGCGCGAGGCCGGCGACCTCGTCGATCCCCATACCGCGGTGGCGCTGGCGGTGGCCGACCGCGACACCTCGGATTCAGGGATACCCAACATCGTGCTGTCGACCGCGCATCCGGCCAAGTTTCCCGATGCGGTGGAAGCCGCCTGCGGCGTGCGGCCGCAATTGCCGGCCTGGCTCGACGGTCTCATGACCAAATCCGAGCACATCACGGTGATGAAAAACGATTCAGCTGAAGTGGAGCGATTCGTGCGCTCGGTGAGCCGTGCCGCGAAGCAGGGAGTTGCCGGATGAGCGTTGACGTAACCAAGCTGCCGTCCGGCCTGACCGTCGTTACCGACACCATGCCGCATCTGGAAACAGCGGCGCTCGGCGTCTGGGCCGGCGTCGGCGGCCGTGACGAGAAGCCGAACGAGCACGGCATCTCGCACCTTCTGGAACACATGGCCTTCAAGGGCACGACCAGGCGCTCGTCGCGGGAGATCGTGGAAGAAATCGAGGCGGTCGGCGGCGATCTCAACGCCGGCACTTCGACCGAAACCACTGCCTATTATGCGCGGGTGATGAAGGCCGACGTGCCGCTCGCGCTCGACGTGCTCTCCGACATCCTCGCCAATCCATCCTTCGTGCCCGATGAACTCGAGCGCGAGAAGAGCGTCATCGTGCAGGAAATCGGCGCGGCGCAGGATACCCCTGACGACGTCGTGTTCGAGCACCTCAACGAACTCTGCTTTCCGGACCAGCCGATGGGCCGTTCGCTGCTGGGCACCGCCAAGACCCTGAAGAAATTCGATCGCGACATGCTGCGCGGCTATCTCTCGACGCACTACCGCGGCCCCGACATGGTGGTGGCGGCCGCGGGCGCGGTCGACCACAAGCGCGTGGTGGAGGAAGTGGCGCAAAAATTTGCCAGCTTCGACGCCACGTCCGCGCCGAAGCCGGTGCCTGCGATGTTCGGCAAGGGCGGCTCGCGGGTGGTGCATCGCGACCTCGAACAGGCGCATCTGACGCTGGCGCTCGAGGGCGTGCCGCAGACGGATCTATCGCTGTTCTCGCTGCAGGTGTTCACCAATACGCTCGGCGGCGGAATGTCGTCGCGGCTGTTCCAGGAAGTGCGCGAAAAGCGCGGCCTGTGCTACTCGATCTACACCTTCCACGCGCCCTATTCCGACACCGGCTTTTTCGGCCTCTATACCGGCACCGACCCCGGCGACGCGCCGGAAATGATGGAAGTGATCGTCGACGTCATCAATGATGCGGTGGAAACCCTGACCGAAGCCGAGATCGCCCGCGCCAAGGCGCAGATGAAGGCGGGGCTTCTGATGGCGCTGGAAAGCTGCTCCTCCCGGGCCGAACAGCTGGCGCGGCACGTGCTGGCCTATGGACGGCCGCAGACGGTGGAAGAACTGGTCGCCAGAATCGATGCGGTCAGCGTTGAATCGACCCGCAACGCTGCGCATGCGCTGCTGTCCCGCAGCCGGCCGGCGGTCGTGGCACTTGGCAGCGGCAGGGGGCTGGACACGGCGGTATCTTTTGCGGAAGGATTGACCAGGTCGAAGGCGAAGACGCTGCTGCATTAGAGCATGATCCCGGACCCGAGGGCCGCGTTAGCGCAAAGTGGGTTCCGGTTTTCCGCAAGGATCATGCTCCGATAGTTAGAGGGCGGGGAGTAACGGGCATGGCCCTGTTTCGTTTGCCAACCAGCGGACCGGCCGCGCTCGTGCCGCGCGGCCACGGCCTCCTGCTGCGCGCGCCGCAAATGGCGGATTTCCTGCAATGGGCGCAATTGCGCGAGCAAAGCCGCGCCTACCTCACGCCGTGGGAGCCGATCTGGCCGTCGGACGATCTGACCCGCGCCGGCTTTCGCCGAAGGCTGCGCCGCTACGCCGAAGATATCGCCGCCGACCGCTCCTATCCGTTCATCATCTTCCGCCAGTCTGACGGGGCCATGATCGGCGGTATCACGCTCGCCAATGTTCGCCGCGGCATCGTGCAGGCCGGCACCATCGGCTATTGGGTCGGCGAGCCCCATGCCGGTCGCGGCTACATGACCGCGGCGCTGCGGGTGCTGCTGCCGACGCTGTTCGGCGAGCTCAATCTGCACCGCATCGAGGCCGCCTGCATTCCCTCCAATACGCCCTCGATCCGGGTGCTGGAGAAATGCGGCTTCACCCGCGAGGGGCTGGCGCGGCGCTATCTCTGCATCAATGGCGTCTGGCAGGACCATCTGCTGTTCGGCCTGCTGCATGAGGATTTCCGCGGCTGAACCGTTGATTTCCAAGCCTTTTGGGTGCCTTGGGTTCGCCGCCATTGGGCTGCTATAACGCCGCCCGGGAACAATGACGTGAGACGATGGGATTTCAGGGACGTCGCATGGGTAACAATCGTTTGGCCAGGGTGATGGCGGCAGCCGCAGTCGCGGGCGGGCTGGCCTGCCTGATGGTGGCGCCGGCATCGGCGCAATCGATCACCGATCGTTTCAAGAGCCTGTTCGGCGGCAAGTCGGACGAGGAGCCGGCCGCGAATGCCGCGGTGCCCGAGGACACGGGCGATCTGACCTGTCCACCGGTCACGGTCAGGGCCGGCGCGGCCACCTACGCCGTGGCGGCGCCCGGCAAGCAGCCGGTCGGCAACGACCTGCGCTTTCAGGTGACGATCTCCAAAATGGCCCGCGAATGCAGCGTCAATGGCGGCGTGATCACGGCGCGGATCGGCATTCAGGGCCGCGTCATTGCCGGCCCCGCCGGCGCCCCGTCGTCGGTCCAGGTTCCGATTCGCGTCGCGGTGGTGCAGGGCGGCGTGTCTGAGAAGACCATCGCCACCAAGGCCTACCAGACCACCGTCGCCATGAAGGAAGGCGGCAGCGAGCCGTTTACGCTGGTGGCCGAAGATCTCGCTTATCCGGCGCCTCCCGGCGCCGTCGGCGACAGCTACATTTTCTATATCGGCTTCGACCCGCAGGCCCTGAAGCCCGAACGCCCGGCGCCGAAAAAGAAGAAGCAATAAAAAAGCCGGCGCGATCGTCTCGCGCCGGCTTTTGATGGATGGGTCGAAAGCGCTCAGTTCAGCTTGGCACGAACCTCGGCAATGCCCTTGGTGAGCAGGTCGTCGGCGACCGAGCCCTTGACCGACTGCGACAGGATGGTCGAGGCGGCTTCGACCGCGGCGTTGGCGGCGGCGGCGCGGACGTCGGCCAGCGCCTGGGCTTCGGCGAGCGCGATCTTGCTCTCGGCGGTCTTGGTGCGGCGGGCGACGAAGTCTTCCATCTTGGCCTTGGCCTCGACCGCGATGCGCTCGGCTTCGGACTTGGCGTTGGCGATGATTTCCTCGGCCTCGCGCTCGGCGCTGGCGCGCCGGGTTTGGTACTCGCCGAGCAGCTTGGCGGCCTCCTCCTTGAGACGGCGGGCGTCGTCGAGTTCGGCCTTGATACGCTGGGCGCGATGATCGAGCGCCGTCAGCACCGTCTTGTGGATGCCGAGATAGGCAAACAGCGCCATCAGGATGACGAAGGCGATCGCGACCCAGGTTTCCGGTTCGGTGAACATCCGTCTATCCCTTCAACGTAGCATCGACGGCCTTGCTCACCGTCTTCTTGTCGGGCAGCACGCCGGTGAGGCGTTGCACGATCGCGCCGGCAGCATCCGCGGCGATGCCGCGGACATTGCTCATCGCGGTCTCGCGGGTCGCCGCGATCTGCTTCTCGGCGGCGGCAAGCCTGGTGGTCAGCTGGTCTTCCAGCTTCTTGCGTTCGGCTTCCGAGGCCGCGTTCAGCTTCTCGCGGGTCTCGTTGCCAATGGCCTGTGCGCGGGAACGCGCCGAAGCGAGTTCCGTCTCATACGCCTTCAGCGCAGCGTCGGACTCGTCCTTCAGCTTCTGCGCCGCGGCCAGATCGCCCTCGATCGCGTTCTGACGTGCGTCGATCACGCTTTCGACGCGCGGCAGCGCGATGCGGGATACGATCACATAGAGTGCGACGAATGCGATGACGAGCGACACCAGCTGCGAAGCAAACGTGCTCGACTCGAACGGAGGAAATCCTCCGCCGTGTCCGCCGTCTGCTCCGGTGTGGGCACCGGTACCATGACTCTTTTCAGCCACGGAGTTCTCCTGTTGCTGTCAGCGCGCCGCCCGGACCGGGCGGCGCGATAGGGTGCAGCTCAGAGCGGAACGAACAGCAGCAGCAGCGCGATCAGCAGCGAGAAGATGCCGAGCGCTTCGGTTACGGCGAAGCCGAAGATCAGGTTGCCGAACTGGCCCTGGGCTGCGGAAGGATTGCGCACCGCTGCGGCGAGGTAGTTGCCGAAGATGATGCCCACACCGACGCCCGCGCCACCCATGCCGATGCATGCGATGCCCGCGCCGATAAGTTTAGCTGCTGCCGGTTCCATTTCTAGAGCTCCTTGAGAGGGTAAGACAAAGTGTGGGTGGAAATTCCCCGGACCGCTTAGTGTCCCGGATGAATGGCGTCGTTGAGGTAGATGCAGGTCAGGATCGCAAACACATAGGCCTGCAGGAACGCGACCAGCAATTCGAGAGCGGTCAGCGCCACAGTGAGCGCCAGTGGCAGCATGCCGCCGGCCCAGCCGAGCGCGCCGAGCGAGACGCCGAGCATGGCGACGAAGCCCGCGAACACCTTCAGCGCGATGTGGCCGGCCAGCATGTTGGCGAACAGACGCACGCTGTGCGAAACCGGCCGCAGGAAGAACGACAGGATTTCGATGAACATGACCAGCGGCAGGATGTAGATCGGCACGCCGGAGGGCACGAAAATCTTGAAGAACTTCAATCCGTTCTTGTAGAGCCCGTAGATCAGGACGGTGAAGAAAACCAGGAAGGCCAGCGCCGCGGTGACGATGATGTGGCTCGAAACCGTGAACGTGTAGGGGATGATGCCAATCAGGTTCGAAATGCAGATGAACATGAACAGCGAGAAGATCAGCGGGAAGAACTTCATGCCTTCCGAGCCGGCGGTAGAGCGGATCGTTGAGGCGACGAACTCGTAGGAGATTTCGGCGATCGACTGCAGCCTTCCCGGAACCAGCTGCCGTCCCGCCATGCCGCCGATCATCAATAGCGAGATCACCGCTACCGAGAGGAACATGTAGAGCGACGAGTTGGTGAAGGCGATCGTGTGGTTGCCGATATGGCCGATCGTGAAGAGGGGTTCGATATTGAACTGGTGGATCGGGTCGATTTTCATCCGCGCGGCTCTTTATCCACCGGCCTGGCCGGCAATCGAATTTCAAATGTCGTGACTTCCCGTCGACGCTCAGCGCCTGCCTGGACCTGCGCCTGCAGTTCTCACCACGTTGACCACACCGGCGACGAAGCCGAGCAGCAGAAACACGATGAAACCGAACGGCGATGTCGACAATAAACGGTCGAACCCCCAGCCAATCGCCGCTCCGACGACAACGCCCGCGACCAATTCCGAGGAAAGCCGGAAACCAAGCGCCATGGCAGAAGCTCTGGCAGCTCTGTCTCCGCTTTCAGTTCCGGGTTGATCAGTCCTGATTTTGCGGCTGTCCCGAATTTCGGACAACCGTTGATCCAGACTTCCGAGCCTTGCGGAAAGCGCAGCTTCGTCGGAGGACGGCTGATCGCGATTTCCACTTGCGTTGTCATTCTTGTCTTCGGCCATGCCCAAGACATTAAACGATGCCAACGGTTGATGGAAATTACGCCCGTCACCCTTGAAAGCCGCGCGGACCATACTTACCGCGTCTAATCAAGTCAAGATTGGGCCGTAACCAGCTATTTCATTGATTTGATTGAGTTTATTCGGTTGTCGCCTGCGACACTGTGGACCTGCGATCGCAGTGCAGCAGTATTGCCACACGGATCGATCTTGCACCCGTTTGAACGCTCTGTTGGGATGGCCAAAGCGAAACGAAAATCCCCGGCCCCGGAGCCCACATGCCGCGTCAGGTCGATTACTATTTCTCGCTCCAGTCGCCCTGGGCCTATATCGGGCATCAGTCCTTTAGGCGCCTGGTAAGTATTTATGATCTCAAGGTAAATCACAGGCCGGTGGTGCTGGTCGATCTGTTTTCGGAGACCGGCGGCCTGCCTTTGATGAAGCGCCACCCGGTCCGGCAGCGCTACCGGATGGTCGAACTGCAGCGCTGGCGCGACAAGCGCGGACTGAAATTTCATCTGCAGCCGGCGCACTGGCCATTCAATGCCCGCCTCGCCGACGGCGTTGTGATCGCGGCGCTCGAGGCCGGCCACGATCCCGACCGCTATTTGCGCCGGGCCTTTGCCGCGGTCTGGGAAGATCAGCTCAATCTCGCCGATCCCGCAACGATCGAAAAACTCGCCGACGAATCGGGGCTGCCCGGCAAGCAATTGGTGGAGCGCTCCGGCGCGGAGGAAATCAGCGCGGCGTATGAGCAGAACCGGCAGGATGCGCTCGCGGCCGACGTATTCGGCTCGCCGGTCTATGTGCTCGAGGGCGAAGTGTTCTGGGGACAGGACCGCCTCGAATTGCTGGAAGATGCGTTGAAGTCCGGCCGCGCGCCCTATAGCTCAGTCGTGTAAGGGGTGCCTTGAAAGCGCCCCGGCGGTCGAGGAAACCGGTACTGTCCTGAGGCGGGAGCAAGCCCATGAGCACAGCGAAATCGTCCTCGAAATTCTTAAGGCCCGCCGTGCTGGCGCTTTGTCTCACAGTCGGCGGCCACGCGCTCGCGGGAGCCGCGCCCGATACCGAGAACGGCCGCTATGCGCTGTCACCGACGGGGGAGGGCGTGCTTCGGCTCGATACAAGAACCGGCGCGATTTCGACCTGCAACAATTCGGGCGCGGGCTGGGCCTGCTACGCCGTCCCCGACGAACGCGCGGCGATGGACACGGAAATCGGCCGGCTGCAAGCCGACATTGTCCGGCTGCAGGCCGAGAATGAAAGGTTCAAGGCGCAACTCGCCGAGCGCGAGCCGACCGTGCCCGGCAAGATCGAAGAGCCGCTGCCGAAATCGGATTCGCTGAAGAAGAGCGAGCCGAAGGTAGCCGAGGCCGAGCGCAAGATCGAGATTCCGCTGCCGAGCGACCGCGACATGGATCGCATGATGTCGTTCCTGGAGCGGGCCTGGCGGCGCTTGATCGAGATGGCCAACCGGGTGCAGAGGGACGTCAACGGCAAGATTTGACGGGGGCGTTGAATTCGTAGGGTGGGCAAAGCGAAGCGTGCCCACCATCTTTATCCGTGCAAGAACTGGTGGGCACGGCGCGAAGCGCGCCTTTGCCCACCCTACGAAGATTGATTTGATGCCCGCACCCAAATCCCTCTCCCGCACCACGCCCACCGCCGTCGCCGCCAACACCATCGTGTCCTCGCTGCTGACCGTGCAGATTTCAGGCGTGGGTTTTACCGATCTCACGGCCGAGGTCGCGAAGTTCGCGCGAGAAGTGCGTGCGCGCGAAGGCGCGGTGACGCTGTTTATTCGTCACACCTCGGCGTCTCTCACGATCCAGGAAAATGCCGATCCGACCGTGCTCGTCGATTTGACGACGGCGCTGGACCGGCTCGCGCCCGAGAATGCCGGCTGGCGCCATGACACCGAAGGGCCGGACGACATGCCGGCGCATATCAAGACCATGCTGACCGCGACCTCGCTGCACATCCCTGTGCTGCAGGGCGCGCTCGCACTGGGCACGTGGCAGGCGATCTATCTGGTCGAGCACCGCGCGCGGCCGCACCGGCGCGAGATCGTGCTGCAGTTCATTGGCATGACCGGTTGAGGTGCTCGCAAAAGCAAACCGGCCGCGGATCGCTCCGCGGCCGGTTCGTCGTTTCTTCGTCCGGCCACCGCCGAACGAAAGCGGTTACTTCGTGATGTCGACGTCCTTGGTTTCCGGCAGGAAGAAGAAGCCGATCACTGCCGTTATCGACGCGAAGATGATCGGATACCACAGACCCGCGTAGATATCGCCGGTCGAGGCCACGATCGCGAACGAGGTCGCCGGCAGCAAGCCGCCGAACCAGCCGTTGCCGATGTGATAGGGCAGCGACATCGAGGTGTAGCGGATCTTGGTCGGGAACAGTTCGACCAGCATCGCCGCAATCGGCCCGTACACCATGGTGACGTAGACCACCAGGATGAACAGCAGCCCGATCACAGCCGCGATCCGCGGCTGGAAGATATCGAATGGGTGCGACATCTTCACGATCTGGGCGTCGCCTGCTTTCGGATAACCTGCGCCCTGCACCGCCGTCAGCACTTGCGGGTTGGAGGCCTTGGCGTCGGTGTAAGGAACGTCCTTGCCGTTGACGACAACCTTCACGCCGGAGCCTGCCGCGCCGTAGCTGGTCGAATACTTGACCGACTGCTGCGCGAGGTAGGCGCGAGCGGTGTCGCAAGGTGCGGTGAAGACGCGGGTGCCGACCGGGTTGAACAGGTCGCCGCAGCCTGCCTTGTCTGCGACCACTTCCACCTTGACCGACTCGATGGCCTTCTCCAGCGCTGGGTTGGCGTTGGTCGTGATCATCCTGAAGATCGGGAAGAAGGTCAGCGCCGCGATCAGGCAGCCCGCCAGAATGATCGGCTTGCGGCCGATCTTGTCGGAGAGTGCGCCGAACACGACGAAGAAGCCGGTTCCGAACAATAGCGACCAGGCGATCAAGAGGTTCGCGGTGTAGCCGTCGACCTTGAGGATCGATTGCATGAAGAACAGCGCGTAGAACTGGCCCGTGTACCAGACCACGCCCTGACCCATCACGCCGCCGATCAGCGCCAGGATGACAATCTTGGCGTTGCTCCAGTTGGCGAAGGCTTCGGTCAGCGGCGCCTTGGAGCCCTTGCCCTCGTCCTTCATCTTCTGGAACACCGGCGATTCATTCAGCCGCAGCCGGATCCAGACCGAGATGCCGAGCAGCAGCACCGAGACCAGGAACGGAATGCGCCAGCCCCATTTCGCGAATTCGGTTTCGCCGAGTGCGGAACGGGTGAACAGGATCACCAGCAGCGACAGGAACAGGCCGAGCGTGGCCGTGGTCTGGATGAACGAGGTGTAGTAGCCGCGCTTGCCCATCGGCGCGTGCTCCGCGACGTAAGTCGCTGCACCGCCATACTCGCCGCCGAGCGCGAGGCCCTGCAGCAGGCGCAATGCGATCAGAATGATCGGCGCCGCAATGCCGATGGTCGCCGCGTTGGGCAATATGCCGACGATGAAGGTCGACAGGCCCATGATCAGAATGGTGACCAGGAAGGTGTATTTGCGGCCGACGATGTCGCCGACGCGACCAAATACGATGGCGCCGAACGGGCGAACGATGAAGCCCGCGGCGAACGCCAGCAGCGCGAAGATGTCGCGGGTGGCCTGGTTGAACATCGGCTGATTCGTTGCGGGATCAATGACGCCGAAGAATTGCGCGCCGATCACGCTGGCAAGCGAGCCGAACAGGTAGAAGTCATACCATTCAAAGACAGTACCGAGCGAGGAGGCGAGAATGACGAAACGTTCGTCCTTCGTCATCCCGGCGGCCTTGCCGGACGTGGCAGTCATTGTAGACATTTCCGATTCGCTCCCCTTTTTCACTCACAAACATGTGTGTTGCGTCAGATCGACGCTTAATTATTTGGGACTTCCTACATGCTCGGGGAGCTTGGCCCAATAGTACTTTCGGCTGGCGCTGCGCGCTTTCGTGCACGACAGAACCTCAGAGCCGGCTACTGCGCCCGCACGGTTCAAGCTGCATAATCAATGGGCAGTGCGATTTCCGGAACACAGAAGGTCTTGGCATTGCACGCCGTTCTCAATGCTTTGACCGTTCTGCATTCGCCAACAGCAAGCAGAGACCTGACGGCCGCGGCGTTCCGTCGGAAGGCGGCTCGAACTAAAGTCCAATAACAGAAAAAAGAAGCGCAATGCTCCACAGCAGGATGGAGATGAGCGCAGTCCAGCGCGCGAACATCAAATAGGTCTCGCGCATGATCGTCGAAATCACCCTCTGCGCGGAGGCCTGGGGCGGACGTCTCTCCTTGGGGAGATAGAGCCACATCTCGGTCCGGCGATGATCTTTGGTCAGGGCTTCACGGGCTTTCAGCACCAGAACGAGCGTCATCACAATGCTGAGGAAACCTCCCGCCTGAAAGGCCGAGCGCGGCAGAAACGACAGTCCGATCATGATGCAGAAGATGGCCAGCGACGCGAATCCGCATGCGCGAAGCACGGTCTCATAGGCAATACGGCGCATCTCTTCCATGATCCGCCATTCCGTCAATGGAAGGAATTATGTCGGATTCAATTTGGGCCGGAGCGTAGCGGCAGCAAGGCTTGTCCTCAACACCGCCTATCGACGATTAGAGCCCGATCTTGAGAAAGTTACCGGCGGCGGGAAGCGCGAGAATGGCGGTTCCAGCAAGCCATATCCAGAGCGACGCGTTGGTTGATTCCGATGCGCCGGTGGCCCGCTCGTAGAGCGCCGCCGGAATTCCACCCAGGATGACGGTGGCGGTCGAGACCATCAGCGATGCGAACATCAGCGTCAGGGACAGGCTGCCAAACAGCAGCGGGCCGGCGAGCAACTGGACATACAGCAGCGTGAAAATCAGCGCGAGCTGGTTGAAGATGCCGTTGATCATTCCGAAAAACGCAATCCCGATGAAATAGAAATTGCGGTTCATGACGCTGCTCCGCCGATCCTGGGTGCGAGATTCAGCAACAGCAACGTGTAGTGAAGCACGACGCGCAGCCAGAACAGCCAGACGAAGCCGAACAGCCAAAGCAGCACCGGTGGGGTCACCTTCGGCGTCACGATCGCGACAGCGGCGACGACGGGATCAGTGATTCGGCAAAAGAACCGCCAGATGTAATTCGGCGAGTCTGCATCCACCATCAAACCGAGCAGGACACGGCCAAGCAGCGTGTACATCAATACTGCAAGAACAAAGTTGGGCAGATGGAAGTACCAATATGCGGAGAGCGAGCTTGCGAAATCCAAGGAAGTTTCTCCTCGCTGCCTGACACCATCTGATGAGACGAAGGCCGATTATTGCAATCGGCCGTTCTCTAACAATGGCAAGGGCAGGATGTCCGGGCAAGGCAGATATGATGCGACAAACAAAGACGGGGCCCTGAAAGGCCCCGTCTGTCGATATCCAGTTTGAGAAGCGTCAGGTCGTCCTCTCCTCGAGCACCGTCCTGCCTCGCGGCTTGCGGATGTCGTCGACATAGGCTTGCATTTCCGCAGACGGCTCCTTGCCGAGCTTGCTGACGATGTAGATGACCGCGAAGCCGAGTGGCGTTCCCAACAATCCGCAGTTGATGTTGTTGAGGTCGAACCAGCCGACCTTGTTGGCCATCGGGTGGGCGAGGGTGGGGAAGCTTTCCATGGCATTGGGCAATGCCATGGCTTTCGCGATGTCGACCAGCGGCGCCCCGGTCAGCGGGTTGGTCAGCGAGGTCATGCCGAAATACTTGACGCCTGCGCCCGGGAAGTACCGCGTTGTCACGAGATAGAACAGGCACAATCCGAACCCGGCAATGATGCCGCAGACCGCACCCGTCGCCGTCGTGCGTTTCCACCAGACGCCCATCACCAGCGCCGGGAAGTTGCCGGCCATCGCCAGCGAGAACGCCCAGCCAACCATGGCCAGGATGTCGCCGGGTTTGGTTGCCGCCGTCGCGGCCGCGATCACGGCGACGACCACAAGGAGAGCGCGAGCCACCGTGAGCCGACGCATGGTCGGCGCGTTGGGGTCGATCATCTTGTAGTAAACGTCGTGCGACAATGCGTTTGCGATGGCAAGCAGCAGCCCGTCAGCGGTCGACAGCGCGGCGGCGAGACCGCCGGCGGCGACCAGACCCGAGATCACATACGGAAGTCCCGCGATCTCAGGCGTGGAGAGCACGATCACGTCGGTGTTGATCACGAAGTCCTGCAGTCTGACGACACCGGGATGTCCGGCAATCGCCTTGCATGCTGCGACAATCGCATCGATGCTGCCTGCGTTCTTGCCGCAGATCTGGATCAACCCCAGCTCACCCCAGCTGAACAGCCAAGGGCGAATGGCCGTCAGGTCGCGTCCAATGATGTTGGTATAAACTTCCAGCTTGGAGAACGCCGCGTAGGCCGGCGCGGAGAAATACAGCAGGAAGATGAACAGCAACGACCACGCCACGGACTGGCGCGCTTCACGCACCGACGGGGTGGTGAAGTAACGCATCAGGATGTGCGGCAACGAAGCCGTGCCGACCATCATGCACATGATGATCCCAAAGAAGTTGAGCGGGCTATAGTTGATGAAGGGCTGGATGTGCGGCTTCAGCGCTGCGGCTGTCGTCAGACCCGTCGCCAGCATTTGTTGCTCGCGCGCGGTAATATCCACAATCGCCTGTCCGTAAGTGAGTTGAGGGATCGGAATTCCGTACTGCGTGGTGGACAGGATAACGATCGGGGTCAGATAGGCGATGATCAGCACGATGTATTGCGCGATCTGCGTCCAGGTCACCGCCCGCATGCCGCCCAGCATCGCGCAGAGCAGGATGCCGACAAGTCCGGCGAAAACGGCAAGCTCGAACTGCATCCCGAGGAATCGCGAGGCGATCAGGCCGGTGCCGTAGATTTGCGCCGTCACATAGGTGAAGGAGCAGGCAACCAGCACGATCACGCCGAGCGCGCGGGCGAAATTGCCGCCGTACCGGAACGACAGGAAGTCGGGCACGGTATAGGCGCCGAACTTGCGCAGGTATGGTCCGATCAGGATCGACACCAGCACAAATCCGCCGGTCCACCCGAGCACCCATGCCAGCCCGTCATAGCCGAGCAGGAACAAGGTGCCGGCCATGCCGACAAAGGACGCCGCCGACATCCAGTCGGCGCCGGTGGCCATGCCGTTATAGAAAGCCGGGACACGCCGTCCGGCGACGTAATACTCCGAGACCTCCGCTGTCCGCGTCATCACGCCGATGATGGCGTAGACGGCGAGCGTGAAGAAAACGAACAGGTAGCCAAGGATCTTGTTCGGAACACCGACTTGCTCGAGAACCGCGAGGAAGAGGATGAATCCGATGAAGCCGCCGGTATAAGTACCGTACATCTTCCCCAGATTCTTGATGAAGTCTGAGGTGCTGGCAGTGCCTTGTGTAGCCATGGTCGATCCCCCTCAATCTTCCTCGGCAAAGCCGAATTCGCGGTCAATCTTGTCCTGCTGCTTCGCGAACATGAACAGCATGACCACGAACACGATGAGCGAGCCTTGCGCGGCCATGTAGAAGCCGAGCGGGAAACCGAGGATCGGAATGATGATATTGTTGAGCGGCTTCACGAACATGTGGATGATGAAGCCGAAGAAGAACCAGACGGCCAGGTGCGTGTACATCAGGCGCGATGTCTTCGCCCAATGTGCTTCTTCTTTCGCTTTCAGATCAGTGGAGTTAGCCATGAGCTGCAAATCCTCCCTCAAGACCCCGGTCAGCGCCGGGATCGAATGATCGAGGGGAATGCAATCCCTTCAGTGCGGCGCCCCCCATGCCGCGGCTTCAACCGGTCTGGCGCCGGTTTGGAGTCAACGAAGGCTAACACCAGCGGCGGTTCCAACTCGATAATACTTTGGGGGAATAAGACGTATGCTGCAGCTGCTAAGAGCGGCAATGCAGCACTTGAGCGTGCGAGCTTGGCAAATGCCGGATAGACTGGCGAACCGGCCTGGTCCATTTGGCAGGAAAGAGTGCGATGAAGCTGTTCGAAAAGTTGTTTCGTCCACGTCCGCCGATTCGCGACCGTGAGGAGCTTGCCGACTTCATCAACGCGCAATCGGCCTTCATCGTGCAGAAGGGCATCTACGAATACTCGCGTGCGCGGGCAGGTCACTACGCCAAGGTTCTGTTTGCCGAAGAGGGGTTTGCGCAATCCGTCGAGCACGCTCGCTGGCAGGCCTTTCCGCTGGGGCTCTCGATGGTCGGTGAAATGGTCGACGGGGTGCTCGCTTCCCAGTCCGTGATGCCGCGCCGCCAAATGCTCGACCAGCTGATATCAGTCGTTCTTTCGGTTTTCGACCGCTATCCCGTTCCGCCGTCGATTGGAGAAGAGGCATGGCTGGCCGCGCGCAGCAACCTGGCGCATCGGCTTGATCTCGTCGGAGGGCACGCCCCCAAACGGGTGATGGACATTCCCGAGCCGCTGGCGGAAGCCTATTTTGCAATGATGCCGATCCACGAGAAGCTGCGCGGCCGGGATTTCCAGACCACGCGGAATTATCTCCGGGTCAGCCTGTGCAACATCCACGACGAATTGATCTCGCGCATGGACAGGGCGGCGCTGGAGCGGGCAATGACCACGGCTGCCGTGGCATAGTTCTTCGATCATCACCCCGCGTGCGGCTGCCGGCAGGGAGAGGCGATGGACAGGACAGGTGGCGTCGTCCCGCTTTTGTCGCTCGACGCCGTTGTCATCGATACCGAGACCACCGGGCTCGATCCACGCAAGGCGCGGGTGATCGAGCTTGCCGCGGTGCGATTGTCGGCCGGAAAGCTGGTGGCCGGCGACAAGTTCCGTCAGTTGCTGCGGCCGGCCGGTCAATCGATTCCCGCCGAGACGACCCACATTCACGGCATCGACGATGCCATGGTCGCCGGCTCGCCATTGTTCGCCGATGTCTGGCCGCGGTTCACCGCGTTTCTCGGTCAGGCCGTCGTAATCGGGCATTCGGTCGGTTTCGATCTTGCGGTGCTGAGGCGGGAATGCGACCTCGCCGGTCTGCCGTGGACACGACCACGCACGCTAGACACGCGGCTGCTGGCGCAGATTGCCGCACCGGAACTGGTGGGCTATTCGCTGGAGGAGCTCGCCGCATGGCTCGGTGTCGACGTCGCAGGCAGGCATTCCGCGCTCGGTGACGCCACGACGGCGTCGCGGATGTTTCTGGCGCTGGTGCCGAAGTTGCGCGATCACGGGATCCGCACCATCGCCGAGGCCGAACGGGCCTGCCTCGCTCTCACCTCCGTACTCGACGATCAGGCGCGGAGCGGCTGGATCGAGGCCGTCGCAGCTCCGGAACGCGCCGATGCGGAACGCACCCTGAAGCGCTTCGACAGCTACGCCTATCGGCATCGCAATCGCGACATCATGCGGACGCCTCCGGTCTTTGTGGAGGCCGACATTTCAGTTCACGACGTGCTCGCGCGGCTTGCGAGCGAAAGAATATCGGCTGTCTTCGTGGCGCCGCATGCGGTTGCCGGCGTCGTCAAGGCGGCGGAAGCGGGCATTGTCACGGAACGCGACCTGCTATCTGCGATCGACCGGTTCGGCGCCGCCGCGCTCGATCTGCCGGTCGAACAAATCACGAGCCGGCCGCTGGCTGCGGTTCTCGATGACGCGTTCGTCTATCGAGCAATCGGCCGCATGAACCGTCTCAAGACCCGCCACCTCGGCGTCGTCGATGAGGCTGGCCACGTGGTCGGGGCATTGTCCGCGCGTGACCTGCTCCGCCTGCGCGCCGGGGAGGCTATTTCGCTCGGCGAGGAGATCGATGATGCGGTGGACGCACACGGCCTGGCGGTTGCCTGGGCCAAGCTGCCGGGGGTCGCGGAAGCGCTGCTGGCCGAGGGACTCTCCGGCCGGGATATAGCGGAAGTGATTTCCCGCGAACTCGGTGGGCTCACCGGACAGGCCGCCGCGATCGCCGAGCGAATCATGCGGGAACGCGGCGAGGGCGGCCCGCCATGCCGCTACGCAACGATCGTTCTTGGGTCGGCCGGTCGCGGCGAAAGCCTGCTGGCGATGGACCAGGACAATGCCGTCATTTTCGAACAGGGCGAGCCGGAGGGTCGCGAGGATCGTTGGTTCGCGGCCTTGGGGACGCTGGTCGCGGATATCCTGCACGAGGCCGGCGTGCCCTACTGCAAGGGCGGTGTCATGGCAAAGAATCCGCCCTGGCGCGGCTCGGTCGCGACCTGGCAGAGCCGCATCGACCACTGGATCGCGCGATCCGATCCCAAGGACCTGCTGTCCGTGGATATTTTCTTCGACCTGCGCGCCGTCCACGGCGACGGCAGTCTTGCAGTCGCCGTGCGGCGGGCTGCCTTCGCCGCAGCCGAGGGTCAGGTCGCGTTCGCCAAGCTTCTGGTCGAGGGGATCAGCGTTCCCCGGAGCCTGAGATTTCTTGGCGGCATCCGCACCGAAGAGGGCCGCATCGATCTAAAGAGGGCAGGACTGTTCGGGGTCGTTTCCGCAGCGCGCGCCATGGCGATCCGCTATCACGTGATGGATCGATCGACGCCGGCTCGATTAGCTGGCGTAAAGGCGTTGCTCCGAGTCAGCGAAACGGATCTGGACGCGCTTGCCGAAGCGCATGGCGTATTTCTCGATCTGATCGTGTCGCAGCAGGTTGACGATGTCACTCACGGCATACCGCCCTCCAATGCCGTCTCGGTGAATCGGCTGTCAACTCACGACAGGGATCGGTTGCGGGCGGCGCTTGAAGCGGTGGCATCCGTCGACGAATTGCTTCGCGACGTCCCGTTCAAGGGCTGATGGCTTGTCTTACCAATCGCCAATCAAGGACCGCGCGGAGATTGACGGCCAATACCCGCGCCCTGCCGACCTGCGTGACCGCCGGCCAGGTCATTGTGCGATGCACAAGGGGGCGGTTAACCGCTTCTGCGCAGGGCAATATTTGCGCCTTGCATGCGGCCGCCCGGCGGAGGACAATTGAATTCACGCAGCGGGCCTGTTCCCGTCCGTGCCGTTGCAACCTCGCGCAAGAACTGAATGACCGCCGCTGCCAATACCCATCTCGTCATTGCCGATGACCACCCGCTATTCCGCGATGCTTTGCGGCAGGCGGTGGGCAGTGTGGTGGCGTCGGCCGTCGTCAGCGAGGCCGGATCGTTCGACGATCTCACCGCGCTGCTGGAACGGGATTCCGACGTCGATTTGATCCTGCTCGATCTCACCATGCCGGGGATCTCGGGATTCTCCGGCCTGATCTATCTGCGCGCGCAGTATCCGGCTATTCCGGTGGTGATCGTGTCCGCGAGCGACGATGCCGGCACGATCCGACGCTCGCTGGATTTCGGCGCCTCCGGCTTCATTCCCAAGCGCTTCGGCGTCGAAACCCTGCGCGACGCCATCTTGAAGGTGATGGAGGGCGACGTCTGGGTTCCGCCGGACACCGATCTCACCTCTGCCGACGATCCCGACATGGCGCGGTTGCGCGACCGGCTGGTGACGCTGACGCCACAACAGGTGCGGGTGCTGATGATGCTGTCGGAGGGCCTGCTCAACAAGCAGATCGCCTATGAGCTCGGGGTGTCGGAAGCGACCATCAAGGCGCATGTCTCGGCGATCCTGCAGAAGCTCGGCGTCGAGAGCCGCACGCAGGCCGTGATCGCGGCGGCGAAGATCTCCGGCGGCCCGTGGCGCCAGGGCACGCCGACGACGTAGCAGCACGCATGCCGGGATTCGGGAAAGCGCTGCTGTTCGACATCGACGGCACACTGGCCGACACCGATGCGCTTCATCTGAAAGCGTTCAATCAAGTGTTCGCGTCGCACGGCCATGTGTTCGATCGCGACCGAGCGTCGAAAGAGCTGATGGGGTTTTCCAATACTTCGATCAGCGAACGGTTTCTGCCGGGTCATTCGCCGGAGCGCCAGGCGGCTATCATGGCGGAAAAGGAAGAGGCCTTCCGCAAGCTCGCATCGGGGCAAATTCAGCCGTTACCGGGTCTGATGAAACTGCTCGACCGCGCGGATCGTGCAAGCGTCCCCATGGTGGCGGTGACGAACGCACCTCGCCTGAATGCGGAAATGATGCTTTCCGGGCTGGGGATCATGCACCGGTTCAAGGCTGTCATCCTTGGCGACGAACTTGCGCACGGCAAGCCGCATCCGATGCCTTATCTGGAAGGCCTGCGCGCGGTAAGCGCCGCGCCCGACCTGTCTCTTGCGTTCGAGGATTCCCGCTCCGGGATTCAGTCAGCCTCCGGCGCAGGCATTGCGACGATTGGAATGCGAACGAGCCTTGGGCATGGCGATCTGGTCGCTGCGGGCGCCGTCTGCACGGCCAAAGCCTTCGACGACCCGGAATTGATCAGGCTGGTCGAAGGGACAATGAGCTGGTGACGTCCAGCGAAGGCGGAACAGCTACTCCGCCGCCACCAGCTGTTGCGCCCGCCACTGGCCGAGCAAAGCGCGCAGCGACGCCGGCTTGACCGGCTTGTTGAGGATCGCGATGTTCTCCTCGCGCGCGGCCGCCCGCACATTGGGGCTGCGATCTGCGGTAATCAGAATCGCGGGAATGTTTTCGCCGAAGCGGCGGCGGATCTCGCGGATCGCGGCGACGCCGTTGCCGCGGTCGAGATGGTAGTCGACCAGAAGGCCGGTCACGCTGCTGCCGGAGGATTCGATCGCCGCGATCGCGGCCTCGGGGTCGGTCACCGCGATCACCTCGGCATCCCACGCCGTCAGCAGCGTCTTCATGCCGTCGAGGATCGCCGGGTCGTTCTCGATGCAGACGACCAGCGCGCCGCTTATCGGCGTTTTGGAGAGCGGCGTCGCGCTGGTGACCGCGGCGGTGTGGTCGATCGCCTTGGCGACCGGCACGGTCACCGAAAACACCGAGCCGCCGCTGACATTGGCATCGATCGCGATCCCGTGGTTGAGCACGCGCGCCAGCCGCTCGACGATCGACAGGCCGAGGCCGAGGCCGCGGGCGATCCGCGCGCCTTGCTCGAGGCGATGGAATTCCTTGAAGATCTCGCTGCGCTTGGTCACGGGAATGCCGACACCGGTGTCGTAGACCGCGATCTGCAGCGATTGTCCGTGGCGGCGGCAGCCGACCAGCACGCGCCCGCGCGGGGTGTATTTGATGGCGTTCGAGATGAAATTCTGCAGCAGCCGGCGCAGCAGCGAGCGGTCGGATTGCACCGGCAGCGAGCAGGGCACGAAGGTCAGCTCCAGCCCCTTGGCGCGGGCGATCGGCGCGAACTCAATCTCGAGCGAGCGCATCAGGTCGGCCATCTTGAAGCTTGAGATCGAGGTCGTCATCGCTCCCGCATCGAGCCGCGAGATGTCCAGTAGCGCGCCGAGGATTTCCTCGATCGCCTCCAGCGAGTCGTCGATGTTCTCCACCAGGCGCGAATCCTCGCCGCCGTTCTGCCGCTCGACGAGGCTCGTCACATAGAGCCGCGCCGCGTTGAGCGGCTGCAGGATGTCGTGGCTGGCGGCTGCCAGGAATCGCGTTTTCGAGATGTTGGCGTCCTCGGCGGTGCTCTTGGCTTGCGCCAGTTCGGAATTCAGACGGGTGAGCTCCTCGGTGCGGTCGCGGACACGCTTTTCCAGCGTCGCATTGGCGCGTTCCAACGCTTCGGCGGCCTCGAAACTCGGCGTGACGTCGGAGAAGGTAACGACGAAGCCACCGCCCGGCATCCGGTTGGAGCGGACCTCGATCACCATGTGGCGGTCGGGCAGGCGCTCCAGATAGGGCTCGCCCTCGGTGGTGTAGGCATCCAGCCGCCGCTGCAGCAACCCGTCGGGGTCGCTGAAGTCGGCCGGGCTGACGGCGCCCATGAATTCGAGGATTTCCTGCAAGGGGATGCCGAGCTGAACGAGATGCGGCGGCAGCGCCAGAATTTCACCGAACTGGGCGTTCGAGCAGATCAACTGCAAATCCGCATCGAACACCGCGATGCCCTGGCGCACATGGTTCAGCGCGGTCTGCAGGATCTCGCGGTTGAAATGCAGCGCGGCGTGGGAATCGTCGAGCAGCTTCAGCGCGGCCTTGGCGGAGACGGTGCGCTTGCGCAGCAACAGCGACATCACGAGGCGCGAGGAGGCGGCCCCGATCGAGGAGGCGATCAGGCGTTCGGCGTGTTGCAGCAATTCGAAATCGGCGGGCGCGGCCAGATCGAGATTGCCGGGACGGCCGGCGGCAAAGGCCTCGAAGGCCTGGGCAGCGCGCTCGGGGCCGAGATATTGCGCCACCGTGGTCTGGATGTCCTGCACGGTAACGGTCGTCCGCCAGCGCCGGAACGTCGGCGCGATCGGCGTCAGCGTGTTGGGTACGAACAGATCCGCCTGCAGCCGTTCGATCGACGACGGCCGTTGCGCGATCGACATCACGATGTAGGTCAGGATGTTGAGCGAGAGCGACCAGAGCACGCCGTGCATCAGCGGCGGCAGATCGGCGCCGAACAATGCCCGCGGACGCAGCGCCTCGATGCCGAACGGTCCGTGTTGCAGCAGCAGCAGGCCGGTGGGATTGCCCTCCAGGAAGCTCGGCAGGAACAGCGTATAGGCCCACACCGCGAAGCCGATCAGCATGCCGGTCATGGCGCCGCGGGCGGTTCCCTTGCGCCAGAACAGGCCGCCGAAGAAGGCCGGCGCCAGCTGGGCGAGCGCTGCAAACGACAATAGGCCGATCGCCGCCAACTGCGCATTGCCGAGCGCGCGATAGTAGAAATACGCCATCACCATGATGGCGAAGATCGCAAAGCGCCGGATCCTGAGCAGGAAGTCGCCGAAATCCTTGCTGCCGTCGCGCGTCGCCGGGCTGCGCTGCAGCACGAGCGGCAAGACGATGTCGTTGGAGACCATGATGGAGAGCGCGACGCACTCCACGATCACCATCGCGGTCGCGGCCGACAGACCGCCGACGAAGACAGCAATGCTCAGCAGCGGGGAATCCGCCTCGATCGGCAGCGCCAATACGTACATGTCGCTGTCCACGGCGCCGAACGGGAAGGTGACGAGGCCGGCGAGCGCGATCGGAATCACGAACAGGTTGATGGCGATCAGATAGAGCGGAAACAGCCAGCGGGCGCGGCTGACTTCCTCGGGGCTGGAGTTCTCGACCACGCTGACGTGAAACTGCCGCGGCAGCAGCATGATCGCGCAGAACGACAGCAGCGTCATGGTGAGGAAATTGCCGATCGACGGCACATAGTTGATGGCGCGCACCGCCTCCGGGGTCTTCATTGCGCGTTCGATCAGCTCGACGGGCGTGAACATCCAGAAGGTGACAAAGGCGCCGGCGGCGAGGAAGGCCACCAGCTTGACGATGGATTCGGTGGCGATCGCCAGCATCAGGCCGTGCTGGTGCTCGGTGGCGTCGGTCTGGCGGGTGCCGAACAGCACCGCGAATGCCGCCATCGCCAGTGTCACGACCAGCGCGATGTCGCCGATGATCGGCATCGAGGAGAACAGCTTGTCCTCGCTCAGGATCGTTTCCAGCGAGGACGCCACCGCCTTGAGCTGCAGCGCGATGTAAGGCACCGATCCGAAGATCGCGATGACAGCCACCGTGGCGGCGACAGCCTGGCTCTTGCCGTAGCGCGCCGCGATGAAGTCGGCGATCGAGGTGATGTTCTGCGACTTGGCGAGCTGGATCACGCGCCGCAATAACGGCGTGCAAAGCCCGATCATCAGGATCGGGCCGACATAGATCGCGAGGAAGTCGATGCTGGTGCGGGTGGCGAAACCGACCGAGCCGAAGAAGGTCCAGGAAGTGCAGTAGATCGCCAGCGACAGCGGATAGATCAGCATGCCGGCGCGGCCGCGCTGACCCGGCGACAGCCGGTCGCCATAGCTGGCGACGCCAAACAACAGGCCGATATAGGCGAACGCGGCGGCGATTACGCCCCAGTCGTGCAGCATCGCTGCTTGTCTCCCTTCCCGGCCTTGGGGCGTTCGAAACCGCCGGGGCCGGAAGAGGCGAGTATAAGCGCTTTGGGCCGGCAGCGCACCGCGTTACCGGCCCAATTTGCGAAGGTTTGGAGGGGTAGGGTTACTCGGCCGCGAGCGATTTCTGCTTCACGGGCAGTCCGAGCCGGTCCCAGACCTGCAGCAGCGCTTCGGCGAGCCCGTCGATCAGGCCGTCATCGTGGTAGGGCGAGGGCGTGATCCTTAAGCGCTCGGTTCCCTTGGCAACCGTCGGATAGTTGATCGGCTGGATATAGATGCCGTGCTCCTCCAGCAGCATGTCGGAGGCCTGCTTGCACTTCTCGGGATCGCCGACGAACAGCGGCACGATGTGGGTTTCGTTCGACATCACGGGGAGGCCTGCGGCGTTGAGGATCGCCTTGACCCGGGCGGCGCGGTCCTGGTGGCGCTCGCGCTCCCAGTTCGAGGTCTTGAGGTGGCGGATCGCGGCCGTTGCGGCCGAACAGATCGCGGGCGGCAGCGCCGTCGTGAAGATGAAGCCCGGTGCGTACGAGCGGACCGCGTCGATGATCTCGGCATTGCCGGCGATGTAGCCGCCGAGGCAGCCGAAGGCCTTGGCGAGCGTGCCTTCCAGCACGTCGATGCGATGCATGACGCCGTCGCGCTCGGCAATGCCGCCGCCGCGCGGGCCGTACATGCCGACCGCATGGACCTCGTCTACATAGGTCATGGCGCCGTATTTCTCGGCGAGATCGCAGATCTTTGCGAGCGGGGCTACGTCGCCGTCCATCGAATACAGGCTCTCGCAGGCGATCAGCTTCGGCCGCTCGGGACCCGCCGCGATCAGCAGCTCTTCGAGATGCGCGAGGTCATTGTGGCGGAAAATCTGCCGCTCGCAGCCGGCCTGGCGCACGCCTTCGATCATCGAATTGTGGTTCAGCGCGTCAGACAGAATGAGGCAGTTCGGAATGAGTTTTGCGATCGTCGAGATGCCGGTCTGGTTCGAAACGTAGCCGGAGGTGAACAGCAGCGAAGCCTGCTTGCCGTGCAGGTCGGCCAGTTCCTGTTCGAGTTGCACCAGCGGATGATGGGTGCCCGCGATGTTGCGGGTGCCGCCGGCGCCGGTGCCAACTCTCGTGGCGGTCTCGACCATGGCGCCGACCACCTTCGGGTGCTGGCCCATGCCGAGATAGTCGTTGGAGCACCAGATCACGACATTGCGCGGGCCTTTTGGCGAGTGCCAGACCGCATGCGGGAAGCGGCCCGCGATCCGTTCGAGGTCGGCGAAAACGCGGTAGCGCCGCTCGTCATGCAGGCGGTTGAGGGCGGCACTGAAAAATTTACTGTAATCCATCACAAGGACCTGGAACCGGAACCGGCCGGATTGGCTTCGCGCCTTTTTAGAGCCTTTCCAGCTTTGGTGTCTATGCGAATTCCCACATTTCGGCGCGGCTCCGGGATGCTACCAACGCAGCGCAAATGTTGATCGGGATCAAGGCGCTAGTTGCGCTTCCTGGTCCTGGGAACGGGTTGCTCTGCAACCGGCGCCAGAGATGCCAGCGTTGCCGCCAGTGCCGCCGCCGCGGCAGCGGGCCGGTCCCGTTCAAAGATCGCGAATTCGAGGTCCGGAAGGCGCGGCAGGCCCTCCGCGGCGCCGAGGACGCGTAAGCCGCCGACGATGGCGCTCACCGGCAGCGGTGTAACGGCAAGGCCGGCCAGGCCCGCGGCGCGGACACCGGTCAGGCTGGGGCTAGTGTAGACGATCTCCCAGGAAAGATCGCTGGTGCGCAGCGCTTGAAGTGCGGCCTCGCGCGACACCGAATGCTCGCGATACAGCGCCAGCGGCAACGGCGCGCCAGCAGCGAATTCAAAGGTGTCTGCGGCGGTCCACAACAGCGGCTCGCGCCATGCAAGACGTCCGCGTGATGTGCCGAGCGGACGCTTGGCCAGCACCACGTCGAGCCGCCCGGCGTCGAGCTCTCCGATCAGTTCGGAACTGACGCCGATCTGCACCTCGAGCTTCACGTGCGGATGCAATTTGGCGAAGCGGCCGAGCGCGGGCGGCAGCGAACCGCTGGCAACTTCCTCGACCGCGCCCAGGCGTACCATGCCGGATAGTTGCGGGGCGTGGAGGCGACGCCGCGCCGCTTCTTCGAGCTGCAGCAACCGCCGCGCGTCATCCAGCAGCATCTCGCCGTCGTCGGTCAGCGCGACCGTCCGCGTGGTGCGGCGGAACAGCGGCCGCCTGGTCTCGAGTTCGAGGCGCTTGATCTGCTGGCTTACCGTCGACTGCGTGAGGTGGAGCTGCTCGGCGGCACGGTGGAAGCCGCCGCAATCGGCGACTGCGACGAAGGTGCGGAGGAGGTCGAATTCGAGCATGGCCAACTGATTATGCTTTGCGATCAATCATATTATAAAATATCGTTTCTATAATCAATATCCCGCCCCTACCGTTAGTCATCGGTATCCCGGACCATGGAAGGGCTCACGATGTCACAACAACCAACCCCGAGATCGACAAACCGCGGCGATCGCTTGCGCAGGGCTCAATCGGTCTGCGGCGACGGAAAAGTCTGTCCGCCCGATCGCGCCACGACGCTGCTTGAGGCCGTCATCGAGCCCTTCGACCGCGTCGCGGTCGAAGGGGATAATCAGAAGCAGGCCGATTTTCTCGCTGCCGCACTCGCCAAGGCCGATCCTGCGCGGCTGCATGATCTTCACATGGTGCAGTCGGTGCTGGCCTTGCCCGATCACCTCGCGGTGTTCGAGCGCGGCATCGCCAGCCGGCTCGACTTTGCCTTTGCCGGCCCGCAAAGCCGCAAGCTCGCCGAACTGGTCGCGACGGGTTCGCTCAAGATGGGCGCGATCCACACCTATCTCGAACTTTACGGGCGGATGCTGGTCGACCTGACGCCGCGCGTTGCGCTGATCGTGGCCGACAAGGCCGACCGCGACGGCAACCTCTACACGGGGCCGAATACCGAGGACACGCCTGTCATCACCGAGGCGACCGCCTTCCGTGGCGGGATCGTGGTGGCACAGGTCAATGAGATCGTCGATCGCTTGCCGCGGGTCGACATTCCCGGCGATTGGGTCGACTTCGTCGTCCCGGGCCCAAAGCCATACCTCATCGAGCCGCTGTTCACGCGCGATCCCGCAAAGGTCCGCGACCAGAACATCCTGATGGCGATGATGGCGATTGCCGCCGTCTATGAGCCCTACGAAGTACAGCGGCTCAATCACGGCATCGGTTACGCCACGGCGGCGATCGAATTGATCCTTCCGACCTTCGCCGCGGCGCGTGGATTAAAGGGGAAGGTCGCAAGACACTTCGTGCTCAATCCGCACCCAACGCTGATCCCCGCGATCGAGGCCGGCTTCGTCGACAACGTCTATTGCTTCGGCTCCGAGCTCGGCATGGAGCGATACATGTCGGCGCGTGCCGACGTGTTTCCGGTGGGCAGTGACGGCAATTTGCGTTCGAACCGCGCGCTGGCCCAGGTCGCCGGGCAATATGCCTGCGACCTCTTCATCGGCGGCACCCTGCAGATCGACGCCGAGGGCAACAGCTCCACGGCGACAAAGGACCGGATCACCGGTTTCGGCGGCGCGCCAAATATGGGCGCCGATGCGCGCGGACGGCGGCATGACAGTCCGGCCTGGTTGCGCGCGGGCAGGGAGGCCGGCGAAACCATCCGCGGGCGCAAGCTTGTGGTGCAGATGGTCCAGACCCGGCAGCCGAATGGCGCGCCGAGCTTTGTCGAACGGCTGGATGCGTTCGACCTGGCGGCGGCCGCGGGCTTCGCATTGCCGCCGGTGATGATCTACGGCGATGACGTCACCCATGTGATCACCGAGGAAGGCGTCGCAAATCTCCTGCTTTGCCGCTCAGTGGCGGAACGCGCGGCAGCGCTGCGCGCCATTGCCGGTGACACCGAATTCGGGCGCGCGCGGTCGGCCGAAATGACCGAGGATTTGCGCAGGCGCGGCATCGTGATGCGACCGTCCGATCTCGGCATCGACGCCACGACGGCAACGCGCGATCTGCTCGCCGCGCAGACGCTCGACGATCTCGTCGCCTGCTCCGGCGGTCTTTACGCGCCGCCGGCGAAATTCCTTCGGCCGTCAGTCGCGACGCCCGCAACGGCCGACGTCCAGGCGAAGCCGGCGCTCCATTCCGCAGAAGGATAAACGTCATGAAGAACGCCCGAACCAGCCATTTTCGCGACGTACAATCAGGGTCGTCCTGGCTGGAGCGGCTTCGGATTTCGCTCGGCCTGCGCGGCAGCGCCGACGCCGGATCGGCGCCCGATGCCATCGCGCCGCTCGATCAGGCGAAGCGGCTCGCGGCAGCCTTGCTGTCCGAACGCGGCGAAGCTTCCGGCGCGGTGGTTGCGCGCGAACTGCACGACGTCCTGCGGGGCCTCGATGCCGACGATCGCAGTCGTTTCCACCGCCATCTCGCCACCAACTTCCTGCCCGACGCGGCCGCGTTGCGGGCGGCCGCGCAAGCCTATCTTGCCGGCGCCACGGCCGAGAGCGCGGCGCGGCTGGCGCAAGCAGCCGATCCGCCGCGGCAGGAGCTGTTGCGGCGAATGAACATGGCAACCGGCGGCACCGGCGCGCTGGTCGCCATGCGCAAGGAGCTGACGGCGCATCTCCGCGACGAGCCGGCCCTGAAGTCGCTGGACGGCGATCTCAAGCATCTGTTCGCATCCTGGTTCAACCGCGGCTTTCTCGAACTGCGGCGGATCGACTGGCAGTCGCCGGCGGCGCTGCTCGACAAGCTCATCGCCTATGAGGCGGTGCACGAGATTCAGGGCTGGGATGATCTGCGCCGGCGCCTCGCGCCCGATCGGCGCTGCTTTGCCTTCTTTCATCCGGCACTGCCGGGCGAGCCGCTGATCTTTGTTGAAGTCGCGCTGGTGCAGGGGCTCGCCGGAGCGGTGCAGCCGCTGCTGGTCCAGGACGGCGACGACGATGCCGCGCGGCAGCGGGCGCAGCGCGCGGACACGGCGATCTTTTATTCGATCTCGAACTGCCAGGACGGCCTGCGCGGCGTTTCGTTCGGCAATTTCCTGATCAAGCAGGTGGTGGAGGAATTAAAGGCCGAGCTGCCGCATTTGACCCGCTTCTCCACCCTGTCGCCGGTGCCGGGCTTTCGACGCTGGCTGACGGGCACGCTGGCGGATGCGAGCGCGGCCGATGCTGCGGCATTGGCCGAACTCAAGATTGACGGGTGGTGGCGCGACGCGTCGCGGAGCGAGGCGCTGCGTCCCTGGCTGATGCACCATTGTGCGGCCTATCTGACGCGACCCGTCGCATCGAAGCCGCCGATCGATCCGGTCGCGCGCTTCCATCTCGGCAATGGCGCGCGGCTGGAGCGCATCAACTGGCTCGGCAATGCCGCGCCGCGCGGCATCGAGGAATCCTTCGGCATCATGGTCAATTACCTCTACGACCCCGGCACGATCGAGGCCAACCACGAGACCTTCGCCCATGACGGGACGGTGGTGCGGTCGCCTGACGTCGACGCGCTGATCATGGCCCGGCAACGCCGCGAAGCGTCCGCTCTCAACTAGCTACCCAAGGCGGCAGCGCAGGCCGGGCCGTTCAGGTGGTGCGGAACCGCAATATGCCGTCGCTGACCTCGCAGGTCAGCCGGCCCTCGACCAGCATGTAGTTGACATGCGCGACCAGTTCGCCTGCGGCAAAGCCCATCTGGTGCTCGTCGAGCACATGCTTGTGGAACACGACCGGCACGAGTTCCTTGGAAGTCTGCGGCACTTCCCGGCAGGCTTCGGCGATCAGGCGGCAGCGGTCCTCGTGATGGTCGGCGAGTTGCTTGATGCGGGTCTTCAGCCCGTAGAACGGCACGCCGTGACCGGGTAGCACCATGACGTCGTAGGGCAGCGTGGTGGTCAGGCTCGCCAGCGAGGCCAGATATTCGCCGAGCGAGTTCTGGTCGGGCTCGACCGCCCAGACGCTGACATTGGGCGAGATCTTGCTCAGCACCTGGTCGGCGGAGAGGAACAATTTGTCGGCGGCGCAATACAGCATCACCTGGTCGAGCGCGTGGCCGCCGCCGGTGATCACCTTGAAGCGGCGGGCGCCGATCACGACCTCGTCGCCATGCGAGATGCGGCGATAGGACGGCGGCAGCACCGAAACCCGCTTCAAATAATCCTGGCCGCGGCCGAGCAATCGGTCGGTCAGGCTTTCATCCATGCCGTGCCGGCGGAAGAACAGCCGCTGCGCGTTGCGGCGCTCCTCGGTGCCGCGGTTCTGGTGATAGACCGATTGCAGGTATTCGACCTGCGACATCTGCAGCGGGCAGTCGAAGCGCTCCGTGATCCACCCGGCGAGGCCGACGTGATCGGGATGCGAATGGGTGACGATCAGCCGCGTCACCTTCACATGCCGGAGCGGCCCCTCGAACAGGGTGGTCCAGGCCGCAATGGATTCCTCATTGCCGAATCCGGAATCGATCATCGCCCAGCCGTCGCCATCGGCCAGCAGATAGATGTTCACGTGATTGAGCCGGAACGGCAGCTTCAGGCGGACCCAAAGCACGCCGGGCACCACCTCGACGACCTGATCGTGGCCGGGGTGGTTTTCGAAGGGGTATCGCAGTGCCTCGGCCGAGGACTGCGCGATGTCGGTTTTCGAATGCATGCTACCGGCTTAGCGGCAGAGGCGGCGCCGCGCCAGCCGAAAAAGCGGGTGGCCGTCATTCCGGGGCGCATCGAAGATGCGAACCTCAGGTGTGCGGTTGCACACCGGGGAATCTCGAGATTCCGGGTTCTATGCTTCGCATAGCCCCGGAATGACGTTGTTTTTCTACGCCGCCCGGATGTTCGACAGGAACGCGTCGATTTCCTCACGCAGCACGTCGGCCTCGCGGCGCAGCGCGCCGGAGGCGGTCAGCACCTGGCCGGCCGCGGTTCCGGCCTGCGACGAGGCGCTGGAGACGCCGACGATGTTGGTGGAGACTTCGCTGGTGCCGCCGGCGGCGTGCTGGATGTTGCGCGCGATTTCGCGCGTCGCCGCACCCTGCTCCTCGACCGCGGCGGCGATCGCGGTGGTCACCTCGTTGATCTCGGCGATCGTGGTGCTGATGTTCCTGATCGCGGAGACTGCCGTCGTCGTCACCGTCTGCATGCTGACGATCTGCTGACGGATCTCGTCGGTGGCCTTCGCGGTCTGGTTGGCAAGGCTCTTCACCTCGGAAGCGACCACGGCGAATCCCCGTCCGGCATCGCCGGCGCGCGCGGCTTCGATGGTGGCGTTCAGCGCCAAGAGGTTGGTCTGCGAGGCGATGGTCTGGATCAGATCGACCACCACGCTGATCCGGGCGGCGTTGTCCGCAAGCCCCTGCATGGTGGCATCGGTCGCGCCGGCGTCGTCGACCGCCTTGCGGGCGATCTCCGCCGAGGTGATGACCTGGCGGCCGATTTCCTCGATCGAGGAGGACAATTCCTCGGTGCCCGACGACACGGTCTGCACGTTGGCCGAAGTCTGCTCGGCGGCGGTCGCCACCGCGGTCACCAGTGCGCTCGATTGATCGGCGGTCGCCGACATGCTTTGCGCGGTCGATTGCATCGAGCCAGCCGCGGACGACAGGCTGTCGAGCGCGGTGCGAACGGTGGATTCGAACTCGACGATGCGCGCTTCCATGCGGTTGGCGCGCTCGGCCTTGGCGATGCGATCCTTGTCCTGCTCGGCGGAGAGCGCGCGGGTCTGGATCATGCTCTCGCGGAACACCTGCAGCGAATCCACCATGGCGCCGATCTCGTCCTCCTGGTGGCTTTGATAGACCTCCGATTCGAGGTCGCCGCTGGACAGCAATTGCATCGAGCGCTGCAGGTTGCTGATCCGCCGCAGGATGTTGCGGCCGACATAGAGCCAGACGAACAGGATCGAACCGACCAGCGTCATGACGCCGAGGGCGAGCATGACCATGGTCCCGAACGAGATCTCCTGACGCGCCTGCCAGGCCGCGGCGTCGGTTTCCTTCTGCACGGCGTCGACCAGTTGCTGCACGCTGATGCCGAGGCCGACATTGAGCTTGCGGGTTTCCTCCAGAATGGTCTGGCCGTAATCGTCCGCATCCAGTTCCTGCTGGCGGACCTTGAAGACGCCCATCTTGCCGTCGGCAAGCGCCAGCAGGCTCAAGGTTGTGTTTTGAACGGACCGCATCGCCGTGGTCTTGGGCAGCGCTTCGAGATTCGACTTCACGCGCGCCTGCGCGGTGCGGAAGTCCCGGGCGGTGGCTTCGAGCACATCGCCGCTGGTGGTCGAAAGCGCGGCGATCATGTCGAACGCCATGAGATTGCCGCTGGCGGCGATATCGGCGAGCTGGTCGGCGGTTTTGTGTGCCCGGATGGCTTCGGCCTGCGAGAAGTTGGGGGCCGCGTAGATGCTGTAGAGCTCGGTCTGCGCGTCGATGGCTGCAGGGCCGGCCGCGGCCACGAAGCGCCGCTGGGCCTTGCGCACCGCGTCGTAGAGCTTTTCGTGCTGGGCGCCCAGTTCGAGCCGCGCGCGCGCGGCCGAGCCGAGGCTCTTGATCACCTCATCGATGTTCTTCATGTTCTCGGTGAGCGCCGCAACGACCGCCTTGTCGGCACCGAGTTCGACGATCTCGCCGAGCTTCTGCAGCGCGACCGCCTGGGTTTCCTTCATTTTCCTGGTGCGATCGTTCAGCGCCTCCTCGCTGCGCGCAGCCAGCAGCGCCGGCCCCTGGCTGGCGAGGCTCGCGCTCTGCGCGGATAGCTGCAGGCTGGCGGCGAGACGGGGGATATCCCGTCCGCTCAGATCGACCATGGTCCCGCCGAGCCGTCCGAGCATCAGGCCGGCGCCGGCGGAGATGACGATCGCCATGCCGGCGATGACGGCGAAGGCGGCAAACAGACTGCCCCTGACGCCGAAGCGAAAACCCTTGAGCCGTGATTTGGATCGTGCCGACATTTTCCCGCTGTCCCGTCTACGCTACCTTGAGGTGTTTCCTCGCGGCAGTATCACGGTACCCGGTTAACAAGTTTGGAACCGGAAGGGCTTTCGCCGCATTTTTGACAGCGGATTGCTCGCTTTGATGGATTTTTTCCGTGAACCGGAAAGACGTTGGCCAAAAACAAAAAGGCCGGCGTGAAAGCCGGCCTTCCGCAATTCGCAGTTGAATGCGTTCAGTAGCGTGCAACCACCGGGCTTGCGAAGTTGAAGCGATAATTAACGCCGAGCTTCAGGGTGTGGTCGTCGGTGTGGAAGCTTCCGAACGGCGCCAGCGCGGCGGGGGTCACGAAGCGGGTGCTGCCGAAGTCGTAATACATGTACTCGCCTTTGACCGACCAGTTCGGGGCGACCATGTACTCGAGGCCGGTGCCGACGGTCCAGCCGTTGCTGTGGTTGCCATTGAGCAGGAAGGCGGTCGGAACGCCGCCCAGCGTCACCCTCTCGTTGTTGTCGGAATAGGCGTAACCGCCTTTGACATAGACCAGGCCCGGACCCCAGGTGTAGCCGATGCGGGCCGTGATCGAGCCGAGGCCGCGCTGATCGTTGGTATAGACGTAGCCGCCGGGGAAGGTGGCGGTGAGATTGCTCTTGCCGAGCCAGGAATACTGGCCCTCGGTGCCGAGCACCCAGTTCTGCGCGAACTGCCAATCCAGGCCGGCCTGAATGCCGCCGAGCACGCGGGCGCTGGAATCGCTCAGAACGGCGCCGTTGAAGTCGTTGCTGCCGCTGAAGGCGCCGCCAACATGGCCGCCGATGTAGAAGCCGGTCCAGTTGTAGAGCGGCGCCGCATAGACCGGCGCCTTGTTGTAGTAGGGGCGCGCGCCGAGATCGGCGCCGGTGGCGGGCGCGGCGGCGGTGAGGGCTGCGAAGGCCACGAGGGCTGCGAGGATCTTCTTCATTATGTTGGTCTCCGAAAACCGTTCGGCGACACCCTCGTGCGGGGCGCCTTCCATGCCCACGCACATAGACGGCATTTGACTAAAATGCTGTCACTTGGAAGCGACAGCGGATACGAACCCAACCCATTGGCAGACAAACGTTTTTTGTACTTAATGAAGGCCTAATCAAAGGTTAGGAAAGGCTTAATTTTCAGGCCCGTTCGGGCCTCCCGGCAAGCTTTGCTTAACCAATGCGGCGTCGCACGTCGCCGCGCATCTGTTCGCGGAAGGCCTGCCGGCGGGCGGGGCGGTCCTTCACCGGGACGTCGTGGCGGTCGAACACGTTGAACATTTCGAGGATCGGATAGTGGTCGCTGGCCATCGCCAGGATGCGCAGCAGCTCCGCCACAGGCCCGGTCGGCCCGGTGACCTCCCATCGGCGGATGGTGTCGGCGCCATCGGCAGCCGGCAGCCCGCAGAGTTTGGCCATGTCGGCCACCGACAGCGGCTGGCCGATGGCCTCACCGAGATGCTGGCGAAGTTTCTTCAATTCCGCTCCGGTCACGGCTTCTCCGTCTCAAATCGACATCTGTGAAGTACGTCACATACGGCTTCGAGGGTCGGGGCTATACGCAATGCATAAGGTTTCCTGATGAGGAGGCAACCATGCGCCAATTACTCGAGAGCCTTACCCCCGAGGCCCGCCAGATCTACTGGAAATGGGTCGGCGGCATGTTCGCACTTTATGTCGTGCTGCTGTTCGCCGCGGCAGGTGTATTCATGGGTCACGAATCATCGCGCAAGCTGGCGCAGCAACCGGTCACGACTGTGGCCATCGACGGCAAGTCGCGCTCCATCGGCGAGATCGCGGCGCCGCTGCGGCAAGCCGCGCGGTATTGAAGTATTCAGACGCCGATCGCATTCCGCGCGACGACGTCGCGATAGAAGGCGACGCTCAGTTTCGGCGTCCGGCGCTGCGTCTCGAAGTCGACGTGATAAAGCCCGAAGCGCTGCTTATAGCCGAAGATCCATTCGAAATTATCCATCAGGCTCCAGAGGAAATAGCCGCGGACCGGCACGCCCTCCGACGTCGCGCGCTGCAACTGCCTGAGATAATTGCGCAGGTACATGATGCGATCGAGGTCGTAGACCTGGCCGTCGGCGCGCAGCTTGTCCTCCGACGAGGTGCCGTTCTCGCTGATGTAGATCGTCTTGATATTCCAGACCTTCGCCGCCAGCCGCGGCGCCCAGTAGATCGTCTCCGGTCCGACGCGCAGCCATTCCGAATCCATATGCGGGAACGAGGCCGGGAACGGCAGCACGTGCCAGCCCGGCGCCTTGTCGGAAGCGGCGATGTAGAACTGCGGCGCGTAGATGTTGAGGCCGACGAAATCATTGGGTGAGGAAATGATCTTGAGTTCTTCGGCGGTAAATTTCGGCGCATTGTTGCCCGCGAACTGAAGAAATCCGTCGGTGTATCTGCCCTCCAGGATGACGCCGAGGAGGCCTGAGTTCAATTCGCGCGTCGCCGTCTCGGCGGCGCGAACGTTTTCGGGTGTGTCGAATGCCGGCACGCAAGCCGCGATGTTTTCGGCCGGACCCACTCTGGTGCCCGCGCGCCCGTGCGCGCGGATCGCCTGCACGGCGAGGCCGTGCGCCAGCGCCACATGGTGGCGGACCTGATTGACGTCTGCGTCCGGCAGTTTGAGGCCGGGGGCATCGATGCCCCATCCATAGCCGAAATTCACGAACCTTCCGGCTTCGTTGATCGTGAAGATCGACCTGACGCGATCAGTGATACGCGCTGCCACGTGGGCGGCATAATCGCCGAATGCCTTTGACGTTTCGCTGGATCGCCAGCCGCCCACTTTGTCCTCGAGCGCTTGCGGCAGATCCCAGTGATACAGCGTCGCGTATGGCTCGATGCCCTGCTTCAGCAACTCGTCGATGAGGCGGTCGTAGAAGTCGAGGCCCTTGGGGTTCGGCTTGCCCGTTCCGTCCGGAAACACCCGCGGCCACGCGATCGAAAACCGGTAGGCCTTTGCGCCGAGCTCGCGGATCAGGCCGACGTCTTCCTTGTAGCGGTGGTAGTGATCGTTGGCGAAATCGCCCGTGGTACCGTCCCCGATCTTGCCGGGAGTATGCGCGAACGTGTCCCAGATCGAGCGGCCGCGGCCGTCTGCGTTCACGGCGCCCTCGATCTGGTAGGCCGAGGTGGCGGTGCCCCACAAGAAGTCTTTTGGAAAACTCGCAGGCCCCGGCCGCTCGGGTGCCGCTTGCGCGGCGACGTCGGCCGGCGCCGCGGCGATGCCGAGCGCAGACAAGCCTGCAAGCTTTGCAAAATGCCGACGCGAGAATTTTCCGAACATCGTCATCTCCGGTCAGCGTTCGTCGATTTGATAGGCGGATATCCGGTCGATCTCGAATGCGACAATATTGGGAGATTCGCCATCGACGAACCCCACGCCCTCGAGAGTCTTCGTGCCCATCGCAAGGTTCACGATCATGTACATGGGGTCGTGGAAGCCGACCGGGACCTTGATCTCGGAGACCGGCTGGCGGTCGATGAAATAGGTGATGCGATCCGGCTGCCACAGCACGCCGTAGTCGTGGAACGCGGTCGGAGCGTCCGGCACAATGAAGTCAAACCCGCAGCGTTCCACGCGCTGCGTCTCCGGTATTCGCCAATGCGTCGTCATCACGATGTCACCGGGCCGTTGCCCGCGGCCCTCCATGATATCGACTTCCGGCGGCCAGCCACCGTCATCGGCGAGCATCCAGAACGCCGGCCACACGCCGACGCCGACCGGTATCTTGGCGCGCATTTCGAAGTAGCCGAACTTCTGGGAAAACCGGCTCTGCGTCGTCAGGATGCCCGAGATATATTCATTGTCGAACAGCACGGTCTTGAGCGAAGGCGGGGTGCGGCTGGCTGTGATTGAGAGAATGCCGTCTTTGACATTGAACGGATCGAGGCCGAGCGGCGTTGTTTCCCGCCCGCCATAACGCGGATCGACATAGATCTGCTGTTCGCCGTTGTAGGTGCTCTTGCGCCTGAAGTCGGAGCCCTCGCCGCCCCAATAGCGCGCTTCCGGCCAGGCAGCGCCGCCGGCGTAGTACGGCGCCCATCTGGCGTCCAGCAGCGGATGCGCGTCGAAATCGTCGTGGAAGGTCCGGTGCAGCGATACCGATGCGAACGATGCGGGGTTCGGCGCCTCGACGCGGCGGCATTTTTCGCCGAGGATGTCGGTTGCGACCTGCAGCGTGAGTTTGGCTGTCGCGCCGGCGAGATCGACCTGCGCGAACGCCGGGCCGGCGAACAGGCAGCCGATCGAAACCAAAGGGTACAGCACCAGGGCGTACAGCGCCAATCTCTCTGTTCCCGGCTCGCTTCGGCACGACAGGCGATCATTCACGGACGTTGCCCTCGGTCTGACGATCCTTCGGAACACGACCGACGTACTCACCTGTTTGAGGTACGTAGTTATACGTGGAGGCTGCTTAACGGCAAGGTAGCCAAGTTTGATGTTGATTAAAATGCTTGATGCGATGGCGCCGAGTGCGGAACTCGGTCGTCCGAACCAATAGTAAAAGAGTTCATTTTCTTTTCAATGCTTCAATTTTAAAGGGCAGATACCTCAATAGTACCGGGTACGGAAGTTTTTGGATGCTCGTCTATTTTGTCACAGACGAACCGACGAAGTTACCGGCGATTCGCGCGATGCTCGAACCGCAACACGCCGTGGTTCCCTGGGTGCTGGGCGGCGACGGCACCGGGATCAGGTCGCATGGCGTGCTGATGGTCGACATTGACCTGCGGCAGATGACGCGCGTCGATCAGCTCAGGGTCATTTTGCAAAACCTCGCCCGCATTCCCGAGAAGCTGTTCGTCGTTCACAATCTCTCCCGCTCGATGGTTGCGCAGGCCTATGCCCTCGGCGCGACCGCGATCATTTCACGCCCCAAGGAAGCCATTCTCAAGGTCACGCAGATCGAGGCGGCGGAAGCCGCCGAGGAAGATAAGGCTGCGGATCCGACATTGCAGATGGGCGAAGGCGTGGCAGCCTTCGCCTCGATGTTTTCGGATGTGCGCCGTGGCAGGCCGCTGAAGCTTGTCGATGCGAAGCGTGCGACGTCGAAGATCATCGCCCGTGTCGGGCAGGATGGACTCTCGACATGGCTCGACGAGGTGCGGCGCTATCACGAGGGCACGTTTCAGCACTGCCTGCTGGTGACCGGTGTTGCGGTCGCCTTCGGCCTGGATGTCGGGTTCTCCGGCGGCGACGTCTCGCGGCTCGGAATCGCGGCGACCCTCCACGACATCGGGAAGGCGCGCATTCCGCTGTCGATCCTGGACAAGCCGGGCCGCCTCGACCCCGAGGAGGAGGAGATCATCCGGCGTCATCCCGTGATCGGACATGATCTGCTAAAGGGCGTAGCGGGCATCAGCCCGGAAATTCTTGATGGCGTGCGGCATCATCACGAATATCTCGATGGCTCCGGCTATCCGGATGGACTGGCGGGCTCGCAGATTTCCGATCTGGTCAGGTTGCTGACGATCTCGGATATCTTCGCAGCACTTGTCGAGTCCAGGCCATACCGGCCGCCAATGGCGCGGCAGGACGCCTACCAGATCCTCTGCGGCATGGAGGGCAAGCTGGAGGGAGCGCTGGTCAGGGCGTTCCGGAAAGTGGCGCTGGCGGGGTGAACGGCACCTGCCGACGCTCCATGCGGAGGTGATCGCGATCTCGGGCAGGTTTCCCAACTGAGGCGGGCCATTTCATTGGAAGGGGACGGCGCTGCCAGACAGGGTTGAGGGGCAACCCTTCCGCTGAAATCGTTGAGTTTTTTCGCTTCGCGGCGCCGCATTAAGGGGTCGCCTTACCTTTACTGGCGCGGCGCGTTAGGGTACTCAGCAAGTGTCGTATCCAAGAACGCCGTTCAAAGCCGGCACGATGAAAGTGGAGTTGGTGTCGGCGCAACGCAGAAGACATTCCTGCCAAAGACATTCCTGCCAAAGGCATTCCAGCAAAGCTGCGTCGTCTGAGGGAGGAAGTTTCTCGTGATGGGAGTTCCGGCGAGCGCCGGTAATCGTCTTCTCAACGCGTTGCCGCCGGCAGACCTCGCGCTGCTCGCCCCTCATCTTCAGAAGGTGTCGCTCGAACAGAACGCCGTGGTGATACGAGCGGGAGATCGACGCGACCATGTTTACTTTCCCCATAGCGGTGCCATCTCCTTCATGCTCGGCCTTCCGAACGGAGAAACGATCGCAACTGCGGTAATCGGGCGCGAGGGAGCGATCGGCTCATTATCGGTGCTGGGACCCTCTTTCATGTCGTCGGTGACCGCGGTCGTGCGGGTGGGCGGCACCGCATCGCAAATCTCCGTGTCGCGGTTTCATGCAGCCTACATGAAGAGCGGCGCCATCAGACATGTGGTCGAGGCGCACACGAGGTCGATACTCATGCAGTTCCAGCACGTCTCAGCCTGCAACGGACTGCACTCGGTCGAGGCCCGCATGGCCCACTGGCTGCTTCACCTGCACGATCGAACCGAGGACAACAACATCCTACCATTAACGCAAGAGACGCTTTCGCAGTTGCTCGGGGTCCGACGAACGACCGTGACGCAGGTGATTGCCAAACTCCGCGCCTTAGGTGCCATCAGATCCGCTCGACGGGGCTTGGTCGAAATCGACAGGGCGCGGCTCGAGGAAGCAACCTGTGAATGCTACGACATCATACGCGGTGCAACAGATCGGATCGTCCCACATGAAGTCGTGGGGGCGCATCCGCATTTTGCGTCGGCCGACAAACTCCACCGTGCATGATGGTTTTCAACCTTACATAAGCTCCTGCAGACGGCCACGACGACGCTCAAGAAATCGCAACGTTTTCGAGGGAAGCGAATGACCACCGCAAACCCGACGCGCCGAGGCCTTGTGGCTGATGGTCAAGAGGAAAAACTGGTGCTGCCAGACAGGATTGAACTGTCGACCTCTCCATTACCAATGGAGTGCTCTACCACTGAGCTACGGCAGCATGCCCGGTATCGGGAATCGACCCAAATGGCCGCCCACTAGGCGGCCGGTTCTTGCCACAAGGGCCCCTCTGGCGCAAGCGCGCGGGCGGGCCGGAAAGGGCTCAAAATCGTCAAAAACCGGCGCTGAGGATAGCGACATCAGGCAATTCGACAAGTTTGGGCCTTACTCTGGTTCCCGATCTCGTCCGGACTGCGGGTCGCGCAGGCCGTCGAATATTTGTGGCGTAAGCCGCCTGGTCTCCAACTCGCTCCAATTTCTCGTGATGCCCGGTCCAATCCCGGGCATGCTGCCTCTCATGGGTCCACGCCCTACCAGGTCTTGCGTTTTCGGATGATGTAAGGCCCATTCCTACCTTGCATGGGGTTGTTTTCGCAATTTTGAGTCCGGTGCAGCGATGCACCTACCGCCGCATTCCGAGGAATTCGAGGGCATCGATCAGCTCGATCCGGCCTCGGTGAAAGAGCTGTTCGGCCGAATCGCCCGATGTGCCGGGCGCATGATTGCAGTATGAATGGTCGAACCCCGCCATCTTCCGGCGATGGCGTCCGCTGACGTCGTTTCGATCAAGGCGTGTTCGACGGACTGACGATGAAGGACAATCAAGACAGGGCTGCGGGAAAAACCGACTCGGGTGTGAAGGATTCACGACGGGACCGGCTGAAGCTGGCGTTGCGCGAGAATCTCAAGCGGCGAAAGTCGCAGGCTCGCGGGCGCAGCGATGGCGGTGCATCTTCCGAAACCGCCGATGCCTCCCTAGATGACGCCAGCGGAGAAAAGCCTTAGCCAGCAGCGCAGAGGGAAAATCCTGATCGCTCGCCGCGTTGCATGGCTCGTCTCTGCACGGCTCTGTTTCTTTTTAGGCGGCGATAATGAGTGCAGACATCACGGCCGGTCCGGCGACCGGCGCCAATTCTTTCGCGTTTCCACGTCACGAGCAGACATTCCCGACACTGACGCCGCTTGAAATCGAGCGGATGCGCCGGTTCGGGGAGCTTCGGACCTACAAGGACGGCGAAGCCCTGTTCGAGACCGGCAAGGTCGGCCCCGGCATGTTCGTGGTGCTGTCTGGCACGGTCGCGATCACCCAGCGCGATGGCCTCGGCCATGTCACCCCGGTCATCGACCAGGGGGTGGGGCAGTTTCTGGCCGAGATCGGCCAGCTCTCCGGCCGCGTCGCGCTGGTCGACGGCTATGCCGAGGGCGACGTCGAAACGCTGCTGATTCCACCGGATCAATTGCGCGCGCTTCTGGTCGCGGAAGCCGAACTCGGCGAGCGCATCATGCGCGCGCTGATCCTGCGCCGGGTCAGCCTGATCCAGGGCGGCGTCGGCGGTCCTGTGCTGATCGGACCGGGCTCGCTCGGCGACACGGCGCGGCTGCAGAATTTCCTGGTGCGCAACGGCCAGCCGCACCACGTGCTCGATCCCGCAACCGACAAGGACGCCGCCGACCTCATCGCGCGCTATTTGCCCTCGCGCGCCGATCTGCCGCTGGTGGTGTGCCCCGACGGCACCGTGCTGCGCAATCCGTCCGAGACGTCGCTGGCGCTGGCGGTGGGGATGATCACCAACCAGGCGCATGAGAAGCTCTACGACGTGGCCGTCGTGGGCAGCGGTCCCGCTGGTCTCGCCACCGCGGTCTATGCCGCGTCCGAAGGGTTGTCGGTCGCCGTGTTCGATGCGCGGGCGTTCGGCGGCCAGGCCGGCGCCAGCGCGCGCATTGAAAACTATCTGGGCTTTCCGACCGGCATTTCCGGGCAGGCGCTCACCGGCCGCGCCTACACCCAGGCGCAAAAATTCGGCGCGGACATGCTGATTCCCGTTTGTGTCAGGTCGCTGGATTGTTCGCAGCGCGACGGCGTGTTTGCGCTGGCGACCGAATGCGGGCAGTCGTTGCGCGCCAAATCCATTGTGGTGGCGAGCGGGGCGCGTTACCGGCGGCCCGAGATCGAGAATCTCGAGAAATTCGAAGGCCGCGGCGTCTGGTACTGGGCCTCGCCGATCGAGGCCAAGCTGTGCGTGGGCCAGGACGTCGTATTGGTCGGCGGCGGCAATTCGGCAGGCCAGGCCGCGGTGTTTCTGTCCGGCCATGCGCGCAAGGTCCATATGATCATCCGCGGCGGCGGGCTGGGGGCCAGCATGTCGCGCTATCTGATCGAGCGCATCGAGGCGGCCCCCAATATCGAACTGATCTTCAACGCCGAGGTGGTTGCGGTCGAGGGCAGCGAGGATGGCTCGCTCGAACGCGTTCGCTGGAAGAGCCGCCTGGCGCCCGAACAGCACCATTTCGATGTCCGGAGCCTGTTTCTGTTCGTCGGCGCCGACCCGGCGACCCATTGGCTGAACGGCTGCGGCGTAACGCTCGACCGCGCGGGTTTTGTGGTGACGGGGGCGCAGTCCGAGCAGAATCTCGGCCGCCCGGTGCCGACGCTGGAAACTTCGGTGCCCGGCGTGTTCGCGGTAGGTGACGTGCGCGCCGGCTCGGTCAAACGCGTCGGCGGCGCGATCGGCGAGGGCGCGCAGGTGGTGGCCGCGCTGCATGGCTATCTCGCCGACGCCGTGAAACCGTCGTTATGATGCGGCGTATGGGCGGGCGCCAATATCTAGAGACGCGCGAGGTGTGAAGCGGTGACGAAAAAGGGCTGCAGCCATATCGCCGGCATTCAAACGGTGACCCCGAGCGCGCTCGGTTGCGAGGAGTGCCTGAAAAGCGGAAGCGAGTGGCTGCATCTGCGGATCTGCCGCACCTGCGGCCATGTCGGCTGCTGCGACGATTCGCCGAACAAGCACGCCACCGCGCACTTTCACGCCACCGGCCATCCCGTGATCGAAGGCTACGATCCGCCGGAAGGCTGGGGCTGGTGCTACATCGACGAAGTGCTGTTCGACCTGTCGCACCGAAAAACTCCACACAACGGACCGATACCGCGCTACTACTGATTCCTCTTTCAACGAAGAATGAGGAATCTCACATGCAATGCGTACCGAGAACGCTGCGCGCCATCGCGTCGAGCATCTGGATGGCATTATCGGTCGCATTGATCCCTTCGAGCGGTTCGTTCGCAGAGTCGCCTCAGAGCAAATTTGCCGACGTCAACGGTGCCAAGCTGCACTATCTGGTGGCCGGCAAGGGCGATCCCGTCGTGCTGCTGCATGGCTTTGCCCAAACCAGCCGGTCCGTTCCTGATCGAGCAAGGCAGGATGAAGGGCGTGCTGGTGAAGGGCCGGGGACATTGGCTGATGGAGGAGGCGCCTGACCAGGTGATTCCCAAGCTGGTCGAATTTCTCGATCGCTAAAATTCGACCGACGCTTTTGCCGTCATTTGTGACGGCAGTGCAAATATTTCGTGCATCATACAACTTTCGTTGATGTGTCTTCATTCACGCACATGCCTGCATTGCCGGCGCCGCACGCGATGCGTGTGGAAATTTCGTGTGCTGCGTCGTAACCTTTAGAAGGTTTCCAACGGAGGGGCGCATCATGATTTTGGGTATGAGTGTGGCGACGTTTGTTCTCGTGCATGTCGTCATCAGTTTGATCGCAATCGTCGCGGGCCTGATTGTGATGTTCGGAATGCTCGGCTCGAAGCGGATGCCGGGCCTGACGGCGATCTTCCTTTTGTTCACGATCCTGACCAGCGCCACCGGCTTTCTGATTCCACCTCTGCTCTCCGAAAAGCTGTTGCCGTCGCACATGATCGGCATTCTGTCGCTGGTGCTGCTGGCGATCGCCTGCATTGCGCTCTACGCCATGAATCTGGCCGGGCCGTGGCGCTGGATCTATGCGCTGACCGCGCTGCTGTCGCTGTATTTCAACGTGTTCGTGCTTGTCATCCAGAGCTTCCTCAAGATACCGGCGCTGATGGCGCTGGCACCGGGCAACCCGCCCGCGGGGCCCATCTTCGCGGTGGCCCAGGGCATCGCACTGGTGTTTTTCGCTGTCATGATCATCGGCGTGTGGCGGCGCTTCCGCCCCGCGTGATCGGACCTCACCGAATGTCGCCTGCGGTCCGGGGAACGCCTGTTCGCCGGACCGCGTGCTGTTGACTGCAACCAAGCAAGAGGAGAATTCCCATGCCCACCATCACCACCAAAGACGGCGTCGATATCTTCTACAAGGATTGGGGCAAGGGTCAGCCGATCGTGTTCAGCCATGGCTGGCCGCTGTCGGCAGACGACTGGGACACGCAGATGCTGTTCTTCGTGAACAACGGCTTCCGCGTCATCGCGCATGACCGCCGCGGCCATGGCCGGTCCAGCCAGGTGGCCGACGGCCACGACATGGATCATTATGCCGACGACCTCGCGGCGCTGACGGCGCATCTCGACCTGAAGAGCGCCGTCCACGTCGGCCATTCCACCGGCGGCGGCGAGGTGGTGCATTATATCGCCCGCCACGGCGAGAGCCGGGTCGCGAAGGCGGCGATCCTCAGCGCTGTGCCGCCACTGATGGTGCAGACCCCGGCCAATCCCGGCGGCTTGCCCAAATCGGTGTTCGACGACCTGCAGGCGCAGCTTGCCGCCAACCGCTCGGAATTCTATCGCGCGCTGCCGTCGGGTCCGTTCTATGGCTACAACCGGCCGGGCGCCAAATCCTCGGAAGCGATCATTCAGAACTGGTGGCGCCAGGGCATGATGGGCGGCGCCAAGGCGCATTACGATGGGATCGTTGCCTTCTCGCAGACCGACTTCACCGAAGACCTCAAGAAGATCACCGTGCCGGTGCTGGTGATGCATGGCGACGACGACCAGATCGTTCCTTACGAGGACTCCGCGCCATTGTCGGCAAAGCTTCTGAAGAACGGCACGCTGAAGACCTACAAGGGCTTTCCGCACGGCATGCCGACCACCGAAGCGGCCACCATCAACGCCGATCTGTTAGCGTTCATCAAGGGATGAGCGGAGCTCACCCTGACATGAAGGCGATTTTGTTTGGCGCCACCGGCATGGTCGGGCAGGGCGTGCTCCGCGAATGCCTGATCGATGCCGGCGTCGAGCGCGTGCTCGCGGTCGGGCGTAGCCCGACCCGGGTGCAGCACGCCAAGCTGCATGAAGTCCTGCACGACAATTTCACGGATTTCTCCGCGATCGAATCGCAGCTTTCGGGATACGACGCCTGCTTCTTCTGCCTCGGCGTCTCCTCGATCGGCATGGATCCGGAGCGCTACCGGCATCCGGCCGCTGCACGGCGTCAGGTCGAAGACTGGCTGGGTGAACGCGATCTATGTCGTGACCGTGCCGCTGTTGTCGTATCTCGCCCGCACCGCGCCGCAATACATGACCACCAGCGAGCAGCTCGGCCGCGTCATGATCAAGGTCGCGCGCGATGGCTATCCGAAGCCGATACTTGAGAGCGAAGATATCAACGCGATTTAGTCCGTTGTCATTCCGGGGCAGCCCGCAGGGCTGAGCTTTGATGTGCATTTGCGTATCAAAGCTCGCGCTTCGCGCGCCCTGGAACCGGCTGTGTTGAGTCTTGACCCCATCAAATCGCCGCAAATGTCACGGCTTCTGCCCTGGGGGCGCAGACTCCATAAAATTGCGCATCGCAAGGGGGTCGCATGGACCGCATCCGTATCGTCGGTGGCAGCAAGCTCAACGGCACCATTGCCATCTCGGGTGCGAAAAATGCCGCGCTTCCCCTGATGATCGCAGCGCTCCTGACGGAGGAAACACTTATCCTCGACAATGTGCCGCGGCTCGCCGACGTCGCGCAGTTGCAGCGCATCCTCGGCAACCACGGCGTCGACATCATGTCCGCCGGCAAGCGGCCCGGCGACCACCAATATCAGGGCCAGACCCTGCACATCTCGGCAGCCAACATCATCGACACCACGGCGCCTTACGACCTGGTGTCGCGGATGCGCGCCAGCTTCTGGGTGATCGCGCCGCTTTTGGCGCGGATGCGCGAGGCAAAAGTCTCGCTGCCGGGCGGCTGCGCCATCGGCACGCGGCCGGTTGACCTTCTGATTATGGCGCTCGAAAAACTCGGCGCCGAGCTCACCATCGACGGCGGCTACGTGGTCGCGAAGGCGCCCGGCGGCCTGCGCGGCGCGGGAATCGATTTCCCCAAGGTGACGGTGAGCGGCACCCATGTAGCCCTGATGGCGGCGACGCTTGCGAAGGGCACGACCATCATTACCCACGCGGCTTGCGAGCCTGAAATCGCAGATGTCGCCGATTGCCTGAACAAGATGGGCGCGCGCATCACCGGCGCCGGCACGCCGCGGATCGTGGTCGAGGGCGTCGAGAAGCTGCACGGCGCGCGGCACACCGTATTGCCTGACCGGATCGAGGCCGGAACCTATGCGATGGCCGTCGCCATGACCGGCGGCGACGTGCAGCTTTCCGGCGCCCGTCCCGAGCTGCTGCAGTCGGCGCTCGACGTGCTGACAGAGGCGGGTGCCCTCATCACCGTCAACAATGACGGTATCCGGGTTGCCCGAAACGGCGCCGGGATCCGGCCGGTGACGGTGTCGACCGCGCCGTTCCCGGGTTTCCCGACCGACCTGCAGGCGCAATTGATGGCGCTGATGACCTGCGCCGGCGGTTCCTCGCGGATCACCGAGACAATTTTCGAGAACCGTTTCATGCATGTCCAGGAACTGGCGCGGTTCGGCGCGCGTATATCACTGGATGGCGAAACCGCGACCATCGACGGCACCGCAAAACTGCGCGGCGCGCCTGTCATGGCGACCGATTTGCGGGCGTCTGTGTCGCTGGTCATCGCGGGGCTTGCCGCCGAGGGTGAAACCATGGTCAACCGGATCTATCATCTGGACCGCGGCTTCGAACGGCTTGAGGAAAAGCTCTCGGCCTGCGGCGCGTCGATCCAGCGCATCAGCGAATAAATATCGAGGATTTTATGCCGGGGCCCGACCCGCTCAAACTGATAGCGCTCGATGCCGATGATCTCGCCGTCATATCGGCCCATGTGCAGGACGCCCGCGTCCAGGCGTCCGACATCGTCTGGCGGCAGGACGAAAAGCGGCTGGTGGTCGGCATCGACCGGCTGGACTGGGAGCAGACGCTGTCAGGCGGAACCGAGCCGCGCCGTTCGATCGCGGCGCTGCGTTTCGACCGTGTTCTGGCCTGCAAGTCGCGCAACATCGATCTGGCGCAGCCGAGAGCGGTGCTGGAACTGGTCGGGATCGAATTCCACCCCGGCGAAGCTCCCGGCGGCAGCGCGCTTCTCCTGTTCAGCCACGGCGAGGCGCTGCGGCTGGACGTCGAATGCCTGGAGTGCGAGCTGACCGACCTCGGCACCGACGACCTCGGCACCAGCGACCTCGCCATGGCCCCCCTGGGGCCGGAGGGGTGATTTCGGTGCCATAGGGTGCGCAAAGCGAAGCGTGCCCACCATCTTCGTCCGTTGGTGGAGAGGCATTTTGGTGGGCTCGCGGAGCCTGTCATCGGGCGCGCATTCGCGCGACCCGGTGGCTTAGCCCACCCTACGGGTCCTGTTTCCGGGGCGGCAAGGGTTGACGGCCCTTGGCCGCCGCGCCATTGAGCAGGGGCCTTCGCTGTCTCTCAGAAAGCCGCCATGCCCGTTCGCCTGGATACCAGCAGCGCCGATTTCGACCCACGCTTCAAGCAATTCCTCGCCGCCAAGCGCGAGGTTTCGGCCGATGTCGAGCGCGCCACCCGCGCCATTGTCGATGACGTGGCCGCGCGCGGTGACGCGGCCCTGCTCGAGGCGACCAGGAAATTCGACCGGCTCGACATCGACGCCGCCGGTCTGCGCGTGACCGCGGCCGAGGTCGATGCTGCGGTCAAGGCCTGCGACGCCGCAACCGTCGATGCCCTGAAATTCGCCCGCGACCGGATCGAATTGTTCCACCAGCGGCAATTGCCGAAGGACGAGCGCTTCACGGATGCGCTCGGCGTCGAGCTCGGCTGGCGCTGGAGCGCGGTCGATGCGGTCGGCCTCTATGTGCCCGGCGGCACGGCGGCCTATCCGTCCTCGGTGCTGATGAATGCGGTGCCGGCCAGGGTCGCCGGCGTGCCGCGGGTCGTCATGGTGGTGCCCTCGCCCGACGGCAAGCTCAATCCGCTGGTGCTGGCGGCAGCACACCTTGGCGGTGTGTCCGAGATCTATCGCGTCGGCGGCGCGCAGGCGGTGGCGGCGCTCGCCTATGGCACCGCGACGATCGCGCCGGTGGCGAAAATCGTCGGCCCCGGCAATGCCTATGTTGCCGCCGCCAAGCGGCAGGTGTTCGGCAAGGTCGGCATCGACATGATCGCCGGTCCCTCGGAGGTGCTCGTGATATCAGACGACACCGGCAACGCCGGCTGGATCGCCGCCGATCTGTTGGCGCAGGCCGAGCATGATGCGAGCGCGCAGTCGATCCTGATCACGGACAGCGCGGCGTTGGCCACTGAGGTCGAACGCGCGGTGGAATCGCAACTCGCCACGCTGCCCCGCGCCGACATCGCGCGGGCCTCGTGGAACGATTTCGGCGCCATCATCATGGTCAAGCAGCTCGACGAGGCGGTGGAGCTTGCGAATGCCATCGCCGCCGAACATCTGGAAATCATGACCGCGGATGCGGAAGGCTTGTCGGCAAAAGTTCGCAATGCCGGCGCGATCTTTCTTGGGCCCCATACGCCGGAGGCGATCGGCGATTACGTCGGCGGCTCCAATCACGTGCTGCCGACGGCGCGTTCGGCGCGGTTTTCGTCGGGGCTCGGCGTGCTAGACTTCATGAAGCGCACCTCGATTCTTAGATGCGGGCCGGACCAGTTGCGCGCGCTGGGGCCTGCCGCGATGACCTTGGGCAAGGCCGAGGGTTTGGACGCCCATTCACGCTCCGTCGGATTGCGCCTCAATTTGCCATGAACAAGCCGCCACCAGACGATGACCAGCACAACCGCATCGTCGCGGTGACGCTCGACGAGGAATCGATCGGGCGTTCCGGGCCCGATATCGAGCATGAGCGGGCGATTGCGATCTACGATTTGATCGAGCAGAACCTGTTCGCGCCGGAAGGGGCGGGCGAGGGCCCGTTCACGCTGCACCTCGCGATCACCGGCAACCGCCTGATGTTCGACATCCGCCGCGAGGACGGCACGCCGGTGGTCGCGCATTTGCTGTCGCTGACGCCGTTCCGCCGGATCGTGAAGGATTATTTCATGATCTGCGACAGCTACTACCAGGCGATCCGCACCGCCACGACCGACAAGATCGAGGCGATCGACATGGGCCGCCGCGGCATCCACGACGAAGGCTCGCGCACGCTGCAGGAACGGCTGAAGGGCAAGGTGCGGGTCGATTTCGAAACGTCCCGGCGGCTGTTCACGCTGATCTGCGTCCTGCACTGGAAGGGGCAGGACGCATGACGATGCCTGAGCGGCGTTCCGAAAGGGTTTCGTCCCAAACCAGAGAAGCCTGACCGCATGGATGCGCCGCCCCGCGCGCGCAATCCGCAGGCCGTGCTGTTCGCATGCGGCCTGAACAGCGTGCGTTCGCCGATGGCGGCGAGCCTGCTGCAGCAGATGTTCCCGCAGGCGCTCTACGTGAAATCCGCCGGCGTCAGGAAGGGCGAGCTCGATCCGTTCGCCGTCGCCGTGATGGCCGAACTCGGCCAGGATATTTCCGGCCACAGGCCCACGACGTTCGAGGAGCTCGAGGACTGGGAAGGGCTCAATTTCGATCTCATCATCACGCTGTCGCCGGAAGCCCATCACAAGGCGCTGGAGCTGACGCGCACCATGGCCGCCGATGTCGAATACTGGCCGACACCTGACCCGACCGGCGCCGAAGGCAATCGCGAGCAGAAGCTGCAAGCCTATCGCGAGGTCTGCGACGGGCTGTCGATGCGCATCCGCCGCAGGTTTGCCAAGGCCGGCGCGGCGAGCGGGTAGCTCTCCGCGGGCGACTGGCTCTGTCTAACCCTCCCCTGGAGGGGGGAGGGTCGACGCTCCTGAAAGGAGCGGCGGGATGGGGTGACGGTCTCTCCACATCCAACAGTGCCCGAGTGGAGAGATCACCCCACCCCGCCTCGCATTTCGCTGCGCTCAATGCGAGCCGACCCTCCCCCTCCAGGGGAGGGTCCGCGCCGCGTCCGGGACACGAAAGTTTCACGGGGGACGACGAAGATACCAAAGCCTGCTCAACCACTTGTTCCCCGGTTGTGGAATGGAGTGCCTTCCGATAGGTTCCGCGCGCGCATCCCATCCGAATCCAATCCCCGACACATCCCGCATGCTTGGCCGCCCCAAAATCGTTCTCGCTTCCGGTTCGCCGCGACGGCTCAGCCTGCTCAACCAGGCCGGCATCGAGCCCGACGCGCTGCGCCCGGCCGATGTCGACGAGACCCCGAAGCGGGGCGAACTGCCGCGCGCCTGCGCCAACCGCCTGGCCCGCGCCAAGGCCGACGCCGCGCTGAAATCCGTCCAACTCGACGACGAGCTGCGCGGCTCCTTCATCCTCGCCGCCGATACCGTGGTCGCGGTCGGCCGCCGCATTCTCCCGAAGGCCAATCTGGTGGATGAAGCCGCGCAGTGCCTGCGGCTGCTGTCGGGGCGCAATCACCGCGTCTACACCGCCATTTGCCTGGTGACGCCGAAGGAGGCGTTCCGCCAGCGCCTGATCGAAACCCGCGTCCGCTTCAAGCGCTTAAGCGAGGACGACATCCAAGCCTATATCGGCTCCGGCGAATGGCGCGGCAAAGCCGGCGGCTACGCCGTGCAGGGCATCGCCGGATCGTTTGTGGTCAAGATGGTCGGCTCCTACACCAACGTCGTCGGCCTGCCGCTCTACGAATCGGTCACGCTATTGGGCGGCGAGGGTTTTCCGATCCGCTTCGGCTGGTTGAATGCCACCTGATCCGCCCAAGGATACTGCCAAGCATGCCGGCGGGCCTAAGGACGCCGGCGGGGCCAAGGATGCTGGCGGAAAGCCGCCGCCAAAGCCCTGCCCGGAATGCGGCAAGCCGGCCAACCCCGCCACGCTGCCCTTCTGTTCCCCGCGCTGCCGCGACGTCGACCTGAACCGCTGGCTATCCGGCAAGTACGTCATCCCCGGCCGCGACACCGACCCCGAAGACGCCGAATAGCCGTGATTCGCCAAATATTTGGGGATGGGTACGAAGTCGGGCCGCGCCCAGCGAAGCCGAAGGCGAAGCTGGGTGGACATGACCGCCCGACCTCTCTATAAACCGCCCGCTCGCTAAGGCCTTCTGGGCCCTCGAGTATGCCCAGGTAGCTCAGTTGGTAGAGCATGCGACTGAAAATCGCAGTGTCGGTGGTTCGATCCCGCCCCTGGGCACCATGAAACCAAGCAGCTGATCTCATTGCGATTTTGGTCCAAAGGTCCCAATCGTCCTGAAAGTGGGACCACGCCACGATTCATCATCCGAGCAGCGATAGCTTTGCGTATTCGCGTCGGCGCTCCCGGTGGCGCCAATCGGATCGAACGCGACCATCTTCACATCCCGTTCGCGGACGGCTGAAGCGAGGGCGGTTAACTGCGCGGGCGCGAAACCTCCCGCGCTCGCGACCAAGGCCCGGATAATCGCCCTTGGCGCATCCGGAGCGCTCCTGAAATTTCCACATCTGCTCGAGCGCGGCGCACGCAGCCGCAATCTCACTCGTGATTAGGTCGTTTCCTCGATGCCGGGCGGCAGCGGGTTGCCACATGGTTGGTGTTGCCAATTGCCGGGTCACCCGACGTTCCTCACACCAGTACTAATCAGGCCGCCGAGCAACTGCCCGGTTGATCCGAATTGCGCGCCACGCTTTCGAATGCGACATCGTGATCGCGGACAAAAGCTGCAGGTTGGAACCGAACACAAGTTCCAGCGTCGGCAACCGGACATTGCATCGATCACAATGTGTCGATCGCTATAAACAAATCACAATGACGCCCGGTCGATGCCCTACAGCGGCGGACTTGGGTTGGCGCGATCCAGCGATCCCTTGTTCTCGGCCGAAATACCGCGAGAAGGACAAGCGCCGATTCCGCGATAGCGGAGCGACGCGGCGCCTAATCCATGCCGGCGCGAGCCGGTGCAACATCTGCCACATGTGCAGGCCGGCGTCGCTGGCCGCCGACCTGCTGAGCAAACAGCAGAGGAGGCTCTCATGTCCACAGCGTTCCGCGTGGTTCTCGAAGGCACTCAGGAAGTCCCCCCGAACAACTCGACCGCAAGCGGTCTCGGCACTGTCATCTTTGACAGCACGGAAGTTGCCGCAAGCTATACGTTTCGGATCGAGGGCGTCGATTACGGTCCGGTCACGGGTGATTCGGCGCAGACGCCATCGACCGACGACGACGTCACCTCCACGCATTTTCACAATCAGGTGCGAGGAGCAAACGGGCCCGTTGTCTTCGGGCAGATCAACCCGGCACAGGACAACGATGATCTCAACATCGCCCTGAATATGGATGGCTCCTGGACGGTTAGTGGTCGATGGGAGACGACTGACCCCGCCAACGTTTCAATCGCCAACTTCGCCGACGAATTCGGTTCAGCTCCGGTGGGATCGGAGATCCCGATCTATTTCAACGTCCATACGAACGAATTTATGGGGGGCGAGATCCGGGGTCAGTTGATCGCAATCGCAGATGATAAAGACAACGTTGTCGTCGGAACGCCCGGCGACGATTTCCTTCCCGGGCTCGGCGGCAACGACATCATCCGTGGCCTTGCCGGGAACGACAGACTTGAAGGCGGCGCCGGCGACGACATTATCAGGGGCGGCCAGGGAGACGATGACATCAATACAGGCGCTGGCAATGACCTGGTTTTCGGCGGTCGCGGCAACGACGACGTTGGCGGCATGGCTGGAAGGGATACAGTCTTCGGCGGTGCCGGCGATGATTCCATTATCTGGAACGACCCTACGGGCGATGTCGTGTTTGGGGACGCCGGGAATGACACGCTGAGAGGCGGCGACGTTGCCGCCGATACGATCTTTGGTGGTAACGGTGACGACCTCATCCGAGCGGTCGCCAACCAGCAGTTGGCGGATCACGCGCCCGACCGCCTCTTCGGAGACCGCGGGAATGACACCATCATCGGCGGCAATGCTGCTGATACGATCGAAGGCGGCGCCGGCGACGACACCCTCGCCGGTTTCGGTGGGGCCGATCAGTTCGTCTTTCGCGAGACTGAACGAGGCGATGATACCATTACCGACTTCGACGTAACGCAGGACGTCGTGGTGTTGGAAGGCTTTGGAGCCGACTTCGACCCGCTGGACAATCTGAGCGCGGGAGCTTCGGGTACCACCCTTGATCTCGGCGGGGGCGATCAGGTGCTGTTCTTGGGTCTTCTTCCGACCGAGTTGAACGCTGCGAATTTCCTCGTGACCGCTTGAAGCAAGCGTGCCCGGATGAGCGCAGCGATATCCGGGTTTTGGTTAGTGCCGATTCCCGCATATCGCTTCGCTCATGCGGGCTATTTGCAAGTTTTCACTTCTGCTCTTGCGCACGCATCTCTTCCGCCAGAGGTCGCAAGGTTTGCGACATGTCGTCGAGACGCTTTTGCCATTCGGCGCCGGGCATGAAGGCAATAACGGGGGCATCGCCGGGCGAGCTCTTGATGTATTCCGGATCGCGCAAGCCATCCGCAATGGCAGCTTCAAGCTTTTTGGCTACCTCGTCCGAAATGGCCTTCGGTGCGGCGAAGCCGCGTTCCGCGGTCATCGTGACCGGGATGCCTGTTTCCTCTGCCGTCGGAACATCGGGCAGTGATGGCGAACGCTGCTTCGACAGGATGGCAATGGCGCGGAGTGGTCCCTTGTTGGTGCCGTGCATTTCAGGAACTTCGCTGAGGCTGACCATTCCAACCTCCAGATGGCCACCCAGGAGATCAGTCCTCTGCGCGGCCGTTCCGCGATAGGAAATTTCGTTGGGCTCAATTTTGGCGGCGCTTGCCAACATGCGGATCGCCAGATGTCCATTCGTGCCCGCACCATTATGACCGAGCGTTACCGAACCCGGCTTGCTGCGCAGCGCAGCCAGAACGTCGGCAAGCGTTGCGAACTTGCTTTCCGCAGGCACCACGATCACGCTCGGGTCGTCCACCACGCGCGCGATCAAACGGATCTCATCCATGCCGTACTGGGTCTTTCTCGTCATCGGGATGAAATTGTAGCCGGGCACGTTGACGACGCCGATCGAGTAAGCATCCGGCGCCGCGCGCGCAATCGCGGCAAACGCGATCTCTCCACCGGCGCCAGGCTTGTTCAGCACGACAAACTTGGCCTTTCCGCCCAATCTCTGCTCGACGAACGGCAGCAGCTTGCGTGCCATGACGTCGGTTCCGCCGCCCGGCGCAAAGCCGATGACGACTTCGATTGGCTTGTCGTCCGGCCATCCCGCCCAGGCTGGTCCGCAAGCTGCGAAACCGACTACTGCTGCAACCAGTGCGACGACCTTACCATGCATGACATTCCACCCTTTTCTTGTTGTTAGCCGGTCACCCCGCCGCCAGGACAGTGCGGCCGACGATTTACGCGTATCGCCTTGTAACTGCTCGGCTCGGCGAAGAACAGCGAACAGCAAGCATAGCCGCATGAGTCAACGGGTCGCGGGCGGCCGTTCGCGCGACCCGTTGGCTCATGCAGGCTACTTGCTGAGCCTTTATCGTCGCCGACGTGGTTTGTGTTTCGGAGGGTCTATTCCGGTAATTGCCCGATACCACGCGGCGTCTGATTGCGCGAGCGCTCTGGCCGCGGCAAGATCCGATTGCGCACGATAGAGCTGACTTAGGCCGAGATAGCAATCGGTGCGCGCCGGTCCGCGAGGTATCGCCTCGCAATTCGATTGCGCGTCCGCAACGGCAGGCGAGGCCACCAGCAAGACTGCGACGAGACCTGCGGTCCAGCGTGTCATACTGCCTCCAAGCGCGCCCGCACGGGCAAGCCGTCGGATTCAGTAATAACTATACCGGCGCATGTTCGCGTTGATCATGCATTTGATCACTTGGCGGTCGCAGCGCCAACATTTGCCCTGATGTCCCCAGTCGCTTATCCCTGCCGCCCTGTCGGTACACCTGCCCAAGCAATTCGCGGCTCTGTCTTCACATCGCCAATGCTGTGCTTCGGAAGGTGAGTTGAGGAGCACTCCGGTGCCTATGAGCGCAATCGCGAAAAAAAGGTGCCGTGTCATGGTCGGACCTCCTGAGAAAGGCGCGGGCCGCTCTAAATTCTAACCTCTCGCCGAGGCCAAATCCAGCAAGGCCATCGCTTCGGCCAGCGGCACTTGCATCGGCGGTATGTAGCATGGGTGTGCGTGCCGGTCTGGCGGAAAAACTGGAAATTACGGTGCACTCAATGCACGCTCGATTGAAGGCGTTGATCGAGCGTAATTCTATGGCCACACTCGACTACGCCAACGCCTTTTGACGACGCACCATCTCAGCAATCCAGACTGGCGCATAAGGCGGCGTACAGCCCGGCGACGCCGGATAGTCGATGAGCACCTGAAGCTTTTCGCCAATGCCGATGGCGCGAGCGCGGTACTTGGGGTGATGGATGCCAATTTCGGCGAGGCAGTGGTTCATCGACCACTGCTTGGGTGCAGGCGCATCCTTCATCTCCATCTCGATTTGGTCCAGCAGGCCGTCCAGGTCCAGCCCGGCAGCACGTTTGACCACGCGATCAGTCGTTAAGCTCCAGCCGGCGCGTCCGACCAGATCCGTGCCGTCCTTCCAGCGTTGACGCAGCTCTTCGGCGTGCTTCCCGGGCTTGACGATGTTGGTGATAAACCAGTCCAGAAGCTTTGGCGCGCGAATGTCGTGGATCATCGTGTCGAGCTCATCGGCGGAGAAGGCTTTTGGCCTGGCGATCAGGGTCGCCAGCAGCCGTGCAGCCGTGTCACCGGTGGTCCAGAGTTCTTTTGCCAACTCATGCTGGGTCTTCAGGCGCTTAGCGACCGCACGCACGGCAGACAGATTGACGCCATGATCGTCGCCGCGTTCTTCATTGGCTGCCCGCAGCTTTGGATTTTCCAGTAAGGCCAGTTCGGCCATGACGTCAGTAGCTGCGGACATGCAGTTCCTCCATGATCGCCTAACGATAGAGTAATCCTCGGTCGCTCGCAGAGCTAGATAGCAGCTCGTGGTCCCCGACGATCAGAGAGCCGCTATTGGCACAAGCCGGCTCTTGGCGGGCGCGCAGATCAGCCAAGGCGCAGGATCGCCGCTAACCCCGTGATCATACGGGGCTTTAAACATAAACATTGAGCCCCCGCGAAACCAAAACTTAAGGCTGCCGACCCTACGTTTCGAGGATTGCAAGATCTCGGCAGCGCCCGGCCGCGCGCCCCGCGGACCTCGGTGGTTTCAGGCGGAGATAGTCGGTGTCATATTTGACGGCGTTGCCATGCTCCGAGAGCGCCACTCTGCGGTTCCGGCTTGCGCGGGGTCGCACGCCGTGATTCACGCCCGCAGATTGGTCCGCAAAGCCGCAAAAGCGATCCTGCGAAATGCCCCGCTGCAGATCGCGCTGTTCTTCTTGCCGCTTGTGTGGATCGGCTACTTCGCGATCACGTCTTCGGAACGGGCGGAAGCGCTGCAACAGGCGCGGGCTCACGGAAACAGTGTCGCCGAATTGTTTGAGGAAAATACCGAGCGGATATTCGAAAGGGTGGATCAGTCACTGCGGGTCGCGCGGGCGCTTTACGTGCAGAATCCGGACACCTTCAGCTTGAAATTCTGGGCCGATAAAGCCCAGATGGCCAGCGGCGACGTGGTTCAGTTCGCGCTGATCGGACGGGACGGCTATTTGTTCGATACGACGACCGGCTACTCCGGCCCGCCGCTCTATCTCGGGGACCGGGAGCACTTCATCAAGGTGATGGAGATGGCCGAAGATCGGCTTTATGTCGCAAAGCCGGTGCTCGGGCGGGCATCGAACAAATGGACCATCCAGCTCGCAAGAAAGTTGTTCGACAACGACAAAAATCCGGCGGGCGTCGTTGTAGGCTCGATCAGTGTGGACCTGATTGGCAGGTTCTACGACACCGCAAAGCTCGGTGTCGGAGGAACCCTCGTTCTCAGAAATGCCGACTACATCGTGCTCGCCGCGCGGGGAATAGATCAGAGCACGGTGCTGGCACAGCGCAGTCCCGGCCACGTTGAAGGCGAGTTAGGGGACGGCTCCCATAGCCAATATTGGAATTGGGGCCGGAGCGAAGGTCGCCCGAACCGGAGCAACAGATTAGTCACCGCGCGCAGATCGCACGCTTTTCCGCTGATCTTTACCGCCGGCATTTCGGAGCCGGAGATCTATTCGCGCGCTCAAGCCAGGCAGAAAATCTATCTCGGCGGAGCGCTTCTGCTCACCTTCATCATCCTGGGGGCGACCGCGCTCCACTGGCGAAGACAGAAGGCTCTCTACGCCGCACAGCGCGAATTGCGCGATTCCGTGAGCAAGTTCGAGGATGCGCTGCGAAACCTGCCGCAAGGGCTGAGCATGTTCGATGGTCAGGATCGCCTGATCGCGTTCAATCGACAATGGCTCGACGCCTATGGGCTTTCGCCGGAGGATGTGCGGATCGGCATGAATTTCCGCGAGGTGTTTGCAAAGCAGGACGCTGTGCGCGATCTCGACGCCTATCTGGCTGACCTGAACGAGCGGCTCGCCAAATCGGAACAGACCTCGAACACGGTGCAGTTTCCGGACGGCCGCGTCATCTATATTTCCTATGGACGGCGCGAGAGCGGTGGCTGGGTTGCGACCCACGAAGACATCACCGAACGCAAGGCTTCGGAGGACCGGATCGAGAGGCTGGCTCACTATGACAGCCTGACCGGCCTTGCCAATCGTAACCTGTTCAAGGGGTCGCTTGACGAAGCGCTGGACAAGTATCTTCTGCAGCATACGCCGTTCGCCGTGCTCCTGCTGGATCTCGACAGGTTCAAGTCCGTCAACGACGCACTTGGCCACCAATGCGGCGATGCGCTTCTCAAAGAGGTCGCTGGTCGAATCAAGGCGCAGGTCCGGGAGGTCGATACGGCGGCCAGGATCGGCGGTGACGAGTTTGCGCTGGTCGTGGTACCGGAGTCGTCCGCGCTGCAGGACAGCGCCGCGACACTCGCCGCGCGGTTGGTCCAGGCAATTGCCGAACCCTATGAAATAGACGGCCACCCGGTCGTGATCGGATGCAGCATCGGCGTCGCCGTGGTGCCCGAGCATGGCACGCGCACCGATGAAATTCTTCGCAATGCCGATCTTGCGCTCTACAAGTCGAAGAATGCCGGTCGAAATTGTTTCAATCTCTACTCGCCGGAGCTCAAGGCCGAAGCCGACCAGCGCGACATCCTTGAAATCGAGCTGCGCGAGGCGATCTGGCGCGAAGAGATTGAGGTCTTCTATCAGCCTGTGTTCAAGCTCTCTACGGGCCGCGCGACGTCGGTTGAGGCCCTGGCGCGCTGGCGCCACAAGACCCGAGGCTTGATCCCTCCCGCTGAATTCATTCCGGTGGCGGAAGAGAGCGGACTGATCGGCGAGCTCGGCAATCTGGTGCTCGCCAAGGCGTGTCGCCACGCCGTGATGCTGCCGGATGATATCAAGGTTGCCGTCAACCTGTCTGCTCTGCAATTTGCGAGCGGCAGTCTCGTCGATTGCGTGATGGTCGCGTTGACAGACAGCGGACTTGCCGAAACACGGCTCGAGCTCGAGATCACCGAGAGCGTCTTTCTGGCTGACAGCCAGGAAAATCTCAAGACGCTCGAGCGCCTGAAGAGGCTTGGCGTTTCCATTGCGCTCGACGATTTCGGCGTCGGCTATTCGTCACTATCCTATCTGACCGCCTTTCCGTTCAACAAAGTCAAGATCGACAAGTCCTTCATCGACAAGATCGGTCGCTCCGAGACCCTCGCGGTCCTCGGATCGATCGTCCAGCTTGCGAAGACATTGAACCTCTCGATCGTCGCTGAAGGCGTCGAGACACACGAACAGGTCGAAAAGATCCGCTCGCTCGGAATTGCCATGTGCCAGGGGTATTTCTTCAGCAAGCCCGTGCCGTTCGGCGAATTGCTGCCGCAAGTCCTTTCCGAGCAAGTCCTTTCCGAGCAAGTCCTTTCCGAGAGCGAGCGGCAAGCCGTAGC